>NC_021505.1:1486533-1797878 GCF_000412675.1 Pseudomonas putida NBRC 14164
CAGCCTTGTGCTGCGAAAGGGCCGCGAAGCGGCCCCAGCAATTTCAGCATTCCGGCTGAGAACGTGGGGCCGCTTTGCGGCCCTTTCGCGGCACAAGGCCGCTCCTACAGAGGTTGCACCGCTTTCGGGCTCAGCGCAGTTTTTCCAGCATCTGGTAGTACCACATCCCCGCCGCCAGCAGCGGGTTGCCCAGCAAATCCCCCATCGGCACCCGCACATGCTTGCACTGGGCAAAGGTGTCGAACTTCTCCAGTGTCCCGGTCAACGCTTCGGCCATGATCTCGCCCATGATGTGGCTGGTGGCAATGCCGTGCCCCGAATAACCCTGGCAGTACCATACGTTGTCCGACAGCTTGCCCAGCTGCGGGATCCGGTTGACCACGATCCCCATGGCGCAGCTCCACTGGAACTCGATGGGCACGCCTTTGAGGGCCGGGAAGGTGCGTTCGATGCACGGGCGCAGTTCGCCTTCGATGTCGCGTGAATCCTTCCCCGAGTAGTTGGCGCCGCCCCCGAACAGCAGGCGCTTGTCGGCGGTCAGGCGGTAATAGTCGAGCACGAAGCGGCAGTCGTACACCGCCAGGTCCTGCGGGTTGATCTGCTCGGCCAGCTCACCCAGCGGCGCGGTGGTGACGATGCCGCCCATGGCCGGGAATATCTTGCCCTTGAGCTGGCGCTTTTCCAGTTTGTGGTACACATCGCCGGCCAGCATCACCTGGCGTGCCTCGACCCGGCCATGGGCGGTAACCACCGCCGGGCGTGGGCCGTGGACGATGTCCAGCACCTCGGAGTTCTCGAAGATCAATGCACCCAGGCTGTGGGCAGCGCGGGCCTCACCCAGGCACAGGTTGAGCGGGTGCAGGTGCAGGTTGCGCAGGTTCTTCAACGCGCCCAGGTACAGCGGGCTCTGCAGGTGCTCGGCCACTGCAGCGCGGTCGAGCAATTGCACCTGCTCGCCCATGCCCCGGCGCTGGGCCTCGGCCTCGAATGCGCGCAGCTCGTTCATGTGCGAGGGCTTCATCGCCGCATGCAGGTGGCCGTGCTTGAGGTCGCAGTCGATGCCATAGCGCGCCACGCGCTGTTCGATCACCTGGTGCCTGCGCCAGCGCAGGTGCCAGATGAAATCGTCGACTTCGGCGCCAAGGTGGCTACGCATCTGCGTGCGCATGGCCTCGTCGCCCGACAGGCTGCCGGTGACCTGGCCGCCATTGCGCCCGCTGGCGCCCCAGCCGATACGGTTGGTTTCGACGATGGCCACCTTCAGACCACGCTCGGCCAGCTCCACCGCCGTGGCGACGCCGGTGAAGCCGCCACCGATGATGGCCACGTCCACCTGCACCGTGCCCTTGAGTTGCGGGTACTCGGTGTGGTCGTTGAGGGTGGCGCTGTAGTAGGACGGCGCACGTTGCGCCGGGCCTTTGTTCAATGCTGCGTTCATGGGTGTTCCTTGTTAAGTAGGGGCTCAGGCCTGGTGCAGGTACCAGCGCCAGTCCTGCTCGCTGACTTCGGCCATGAACTGGCGGTACTCGGCGCGTTTGACCTTCAGGTACACGCCAAGGAAGTCTTCGCCCAATGCTTCGCGGGCCCAATGGGAATGTTGCAGGGCATCGAGGGCAGTCAGCCAGTCGGTGGGCAGGTGTTCGGTGGCCTGGGCATAGCCGTTGCCTTCCACCGGTGCGCCCGGGTCCAGCTGTTCGCGGATGCCCCGGTGGCTGGCGGCGAGAATGGCCGCTGCGGCCAGGTAGGGGTTGGCATCGGCGCCGCAAATGCGGTGTTCCACATGCCGGCTGTTGGCCGGGCCGCCTGGCACACGCAGGCTCACGGTGCGGTTGTCCACGCCCCAGGTCGGCGCCAGCGGCGCATAGCTGTTGGCCTGGAAGCGGCGGAACGAGTTGGCGTTGGGGCAGAACAGCAGCAGCGAGTCGCGCAGGTGGCGCAGCATGCCGGCCACAGCCTGGCGCAGCAGCGGGGTGCCGGCTTTGTCTTCACTGGCGAACAGGTTGTTGCCCGCACTGTCGGCCAGGCTCAGGTGCATGTGCATGCCGGTACCGGCGAGGTTGGCAAACGGCTTGGCCATGAAGCAGGCCTGCATGCCGTGGGCATGGGCCACGCCTTTCACCAGGCGCTTGTAGCGCACGGCCTGGTCCATCGCCTGCAGCGCATCGCCGTGCTCCAGGGTGATTTCCACCTGGCCTGGGGCGTATTCCGAAATGGCGGTACGCGCCGGAATGCCTTGGGCCTTGCAGGCGGCGTACAGGTCGGCGAGAAACGGTTCGATCTGCTCCAGTTCACGCAGGCCATAGACCTGAGTGGCGCGCGGGCGGCCACCGTCGTTGTCCAGCGCCGGTTGCGGGCGGCCTTGGGCATCGCGGTGCTGGTCGAGCAGGAAGAATTCCAGCTCGCAGGCCATTACCGGGTGGTAGCCGTCGGCTTTCAGCGCTTCGATGGTGCGCAGCAGCACATGACGCGGGTCGGCGATGCTGGCCGGCAGGCCTTCGCGCGGGTGCATGCTGACCTGCACGGCAGCGGTTGGCACCCGGCGCCAGGGCAAGCGCACCAGGCTGCCTTCAAGCGGGTAGGCGCGGCAGTCGATGTCGCCCACATCCCACACCAGGCCCGAGTTTTCTACGTCGTCACCGTTCAGGGTCAGGCCGAGGATGGTGCTGGGCAGCGGCCGGCCGGTCTGGTAAACGGCCAGCAGTTCGTCGCGGTGCAACAGCTTGCCGCGCGGTACGCCGTTGGCGTCGAGGATAAAGAGCTCGAACAGCTCGATATCGGGGTTTTCGGCCAGGAAACGGGAAGCCTGCTCTACAGGTGCAAAGTGCATGATTGATTCGCTCACGGGCGCACAGGGCCACCGCACAAGCAGGCGGCCCAGTTGAGTCAAACGGCCAGAAGGAGGCCGGGTTTGGTCACAATGGCGTGAGCGAGGTGTCCGGTGGGCGCGCGTGGCGGCAGTGCCACAAAGCCCAGAAGGCGAGGATGATGTGAACCAGCGGATTTTCCCCGGCACGGCTCCGGGCCTTCGGTAGCGAAGGGCGGGACGACGGTGGGGCGATGGGCTGGACGGGAGTCATGCCTTTGATACTCACATGCGGCGTAAGGTTGATTAAAGCAGTGAATGGCAACCTTTACATATGCCCTTGCTAAACTTTCAGCCGCTACGCGATCCCTGTAGGAGCGGCCTTGTGCCGCGAATGGGCCGCAAAGCGGCCCCGGCAATGTGTGCTGGGGCGCAAATCCTGGGGCTGCTGCCGCAGCCCATCGCGGCACAAGGCCGCTCCTACAGGGACCGTGCCAGCCTGGACAGCAAAGTAGGCCCAAATCTGCGACAATCGCGCATCCTTCGAATGCCGATCATGAAAAAGCAGGCTCACCTGCATCACTAAAAAGCCCCATGACTGACCACGCCATCGACAAACTGCTGCAAAACCTCGACCACGCCATGATCGCCGACCGCCATCGTCTGCGCCGGCAACTGCACGAACTGCGCAAGCGCCCCGACGAGGCGAAGCTGGCGCAGTGGGTGGAAAAGGTCCAGGCGTCTTGCGCCCAGGTCACCGCGCGCCAGCAGAGCGTGCCGACCGTGCGCTACGACGACAACCTGCCGATCGCCGCCAAGCGTGATGAAATCAAGAAGGCCCTGGCCGAAAACCAGGTGCTGGTGATCGCCGGCGAAACCGGGTCGGGCAAGACCACCCAGCTGCCGAAAATCTGCCTGGAGCTGGGCCGTGGCAGCCATGGCCTGATCGCCCACACCCAGCCGCGCCGGATCGCCGCGCGCAGCGTGGCGGCGCGGGTCGCCGAAGAGCTGGGCACGCCTCTGGGCGGGCTGGTCGGCTACCAGGTGCGGTTCGAAGACCAGAGCGATTCCAACACCCTGGTCAAGCTGATGACCGACGGCATCCTGCTGGCCGAAACCCAGCACGACCGCCTGCTGGAGCGCTACGACACAATCATTGTCGACGAAGCCCACGAGCGCAGCCTGAACATCGACTTCCTGCTCGGCTACCTGAAGACCCTGCTGCATCGTCGGCCGGACCTGAAGCTGATCATCACCTCGGCGACCATCGACCTGGAGCGCTTCTCCAGGCACTTCGATAACGCGCCAATCATCGAGGTGTCCGGGCGCACCTTCCCGGTAGAAACCTGGTACCGCCCGCTGACCAGCGAGCAGGACGAGGAAGGCAACCAGATCGAAGACGACCTCACCGTCGACCAGGCTATCCTCGCCACCCTGGATGAGCTGGCGCACCATGAGCGCAGTGAGGGCAAGGGCCCGGGCGATGTGCTGATCTTTTTGCCGGGCGAGCGGGAAATCCGCGATGCCGCCGAGATCCTGCGCAAGGCGCAGCTGCGCCACACCGAGATTTTGCCGTTGTACGCGCGCCTGTCGCCGGCCGAGCAGCAGCGCATCTTCCAACCGCACACCGGGCGCCGCGTGGTGCTGGCCACCAACGTTGCCGAAACCTCGCTGACCGTGCCTGGCATCCGCTACGTGATCGACACCGGTACCGCGCGCATCAGCCGCTACAGCTACCGCGCCAAGGTACAGCGCCTGCCCATCGAGGCGGTGTCCCAAGCCAGTGCCAACCAGCGTAAAGGCCGCTGCGGCCGGGTCGAGCCCGGCATCTGCGTACGCCTGTACAGCGAAGAAGATTTCAACAGCCGGCCCGCGTTCACCGACCCTGAGATCCTGCGCACCAACCTGGCGGCGGTGATCCTGCAGATGCTGCACCTGCGCCTGGGCGCGATCGATGCCTTCCCGTTCATCGAGCCGCCGGATGGCAAGGCCATCAGCGATGGCTTCAACCTGCTGCAAGAGCTGTCGGCGGTCAACCGCGAGAACCAGCTGACCCCGATCGGCCGCCAGCTGGCGCGCCTGCCGGTGGACCCACGGCTGGGCCGCATGCTGCTAGAAGGTGCACGCCTGGGCAGCTTGCAGGAAGTGCTGATCGTCACCAGTGCGCTGTCGGTCCAGGACCCGCGCGAACGCCCGCCGGAGCGCCAGCAGGCCGCCGACCAGGCCCACGCACAGTGGAAGGACGTGGACTCCGACTTCGCCGCGCTGGTCAACCTGTGGCGTGGTTTTGAAGAGCAGCGCCAGGCGCTGACGGCCAACCCGCTGCGCAACTGGTGCCGCAAGAACTTCCTGAATTACCTGCGCCTGCGTGAATGGCGCGATGCCCACCGCCAGCTGGCACTGATCTGCCGTGAGCTGCAGTTGACGGTGAACAAGGAACCGTCCGACTACCTGAAGATGCACAAGGCCATCCTCAGTGGCCTGCTGAGCCAGATCGGCCAGAAGACCGAAGAGGGCGACTACCAGGGTGCTCGCCAACGGCGGTTCTGGGTACACCCGTCGTCGGGCCTGGGGCGCAAGCGCCCGCAGTGGGTAATGGCCGCCGAACTGGTCGAGACCACCAAGCTGTATGCGCGCATGGTGGCCAAGATCGAGCCGGACTGGATCGAGCCGCTGGCCGGCCACCTGGTCAAGAAGAACCACTTCGAACCGCACTGGGAGAAAAAGCGCGGGCAGGTGGTGGCCTATGAGCAGATCACCTTGTACGGGCTGATTCTGGTTGGCCGCCGCCCGGTGCACTACGGCCCGATCGACCCGGTTACTTCACGCGAGCTGTTTATCCGGGAAGGCCTGGTGGGGGGCGAAATCCAGTCGCGAGCCAAGTGCCTGACTGCCAACAAACGCCTGCTTGAGGAGCTTGACGAGCTGGAGGCCAAGGCCCGCCGGCGCGACATCCTGGCCGACGAAGAAACGCTGTACGCCTTCTACGAAGCGCGCCTGCCGGCGGAAATACACCAGACCGCGACCTTCGACAGCTGGTACCGCATGGGCAGCCAGAAGGACGCCAACCTGCTGATCATGCGCGAGGAGGACGTGCTGGCCCGCGAGGCCAGCGAGGTGACCGCAGCGCAGTACCCCGACAGCATGCAAGTGGGTGAGCTGCGCCTGCCGCTGAGCTACCATTTCGAGCCCGGCCACCCGCGTGACGGCGTGACTGTGCGGGTGCCGGCACCGCTGTTGCCAAGCCTGCCCGGTGAACGCCTGGAATGGCTGGTGCCGGGCCTGCTTGAAGCCAAGTGCGTGGCGCTGGTGCGCAACTTGCCAAAGGCCCTGCGCAAGAACTTCGTGCCGGTGCCGGACTTCGTCAAGGCCTCGCTGGCGCGCATGACGTTCGGCCAAGGGGCGCTGCCGCAGGCCCTGGGCCAGGAGCTGTTACGCATGACCGGTGCGCGGGTGTCCGATGAGGCCTGGGAAGAATCGGTCAAACTGGTCGAAGGCCACCTGCGGATGAACATCGAAGTGGTCGATGGCCAAGGCAAGTTCCTTGGCGAAGGCCGCGACCTGGCCGAGCTGACCGCACGCTTTGCCGCTGCCAGCCAGGCAGCGCTGGCTGTGCCGCGTGATGCCAAAAGCGAACAGCCGGTACAGGCCAAAGCCTTCAGCGAGGTGAAACAGACCGCCCAGCAGAAGATTGCCGGCCTGTCGATGACCGTGTACCCGGCGCTGGTCGAAGACAACGGCACCGTGCGCGAAGGGCGCTTCTCGACCCAGGCCGAAGCCGAGTTCCAGCACCGTCGCGCGTTGCAACGGCTGTTGCTGCAGCAACTGGCCGAGCCGGCCAAGTTCCTGCGCGGCAAGCTGCCGGGGCTGACCGAACTGGGCCTGCTGTACCGTGACATGGGCCGGGTCGAGGCGCTGGTCGAAGACATTCTGCTGGCCAGCCTGGACAGCTGCATTCTCGAGGGAGAACAACCACTGCCTCGTGATGGCGCGGCCCTGGCCGGGCTGGCTGAACGCAAGCGCGGCAGCTGGGCCGAGCATGCCGAGCGCCTGGCGCGGCTGACGTTGGAGGTGCTGAAGCTCTGGCATGGCCTGCAGAAGCGCTTCAAGGGCAAGATCGACCTGAGCCAGGCGGTGGCGCTGAACGACATCAAGCAGCAGCTAAGCAACCTGGTATACCCGGGCTTTGTGCGCGAAACGCCCGCGGCGTGGTTCAAGGAGCTGCCACGCTACCTCAAGGCGGTGGAACTGCGCCTGGAAAAGCTGGGTTCGCAAGTGCAGAAGGACCGGGTCTGGTCCGGCGAGCTGGCCAACCTGTGGGCGCAGTACAAGGCCCGTGCCGACAAGCACGCCCAAGAGGGCAAGCGTGATGAGCAACTGGCTTTGTACCGTTGGTGGCTGGAGGAATATCGGGTGTCGTTGTTTGCCCAGCAGTTGGGGACCAAGGTGCCGATTTCTGACAAGCGACTGAGCAAACAGTGGAGTCAGGTGGAAGGCTAAACTTCTACAGTTGTGGCAATATTGGTGCAATTTGGGGCCGCTTTGCGGCCCTTCGCGGGCACGCCCGCTCCCACAGGAGACAAGCCTACGCCCCTAAATTGGCACTAAAGTGCCATTAACCTGCCATATTTCCAGCCAGCGCCCCGTGGCGATGGCCTTTGACCAGAGGAACGACCGTGCATAACGTCGTGATCAGCGGCACCGGCCTGTACACCCCGGCCCAGAGCATTTCCAACGAAGAACTGGTGGCCTCTTTCAACGCCTGGTCGCAGCAGTTCAACCAGGACAACGCCGCCGCCATCGAGCGCGGTGAAGTCGAAGCGGCGCCGGTGTCCGACGCGGCATTCATCGAAAAGGCCTCGGGCATCAAGAGCCGCTTCGTCATGGACAAGGCCGGCATACTCGACCCGCAGCGCATGAAACCACGCCTGCCAGAGCGTTCCAACGACGAACCGTCGGTGCTCTGCGAAATGGCCGTGGCCGCCGCTCGCCAGGCCCTGGAGCGCGCCGGCCGCACGGCTGCCGATGTCGACGGGGTGATCGTCGCCTGCTCCAACTTGCAGCGCCCATACCCGGCCATTGCTATCGAAGTACAACAGGCGCTGGGCATCCAGGGCTTTGCCTTCGACATGAACGTGGCCTGCTCGTCGGCCACCTTCGGCATCCAGACCGCCGCCAACAGCGTGGCCCTGGGCCAGGCGCGCGCGGTACTGATGGTCAACCCGGAGGTGTGCACTGGCCACCTGAACTTCCGTGACCGTGACAGCCACTTCATTTTCGGTGATGCCGCCACGGCGGTGCTGATCGAGCGTGCCGACCAGGCCACCTCGGCGCATCAGTTCGACATCGTCAGCAGCAAGTTGTGGACCGAGTTTTCCAACAACATCCGCAACAACTTCGGCTTCCTCAACCGTGCGGCGGAAGAGGGTGAGGGTGCGGCAGACAAACTGTTCATCCAGGAAGGCCGCAAGGTGTTCCGCGAGGTGTGCCCGAAAGTGGCCGAGCTGATCGGTGAGCACCTGCAGGAAAACGGCCTGCAACCGAGCGATGTGAAGCGCTTCTGGCTGCACCAGGCGAACCTCAGCATGAACCACCTGATCGTCAAGAAGCTGCTGGGGCGTGAAGTGGCCGAGGAGGATGCACCGGTGATTCTCGACCGTTATGCCAACACCAGTTCGGCGGGGTCGGTGATTGCCTTCCACCTTTATCAGGATGACCTGGCCAAGGGCTCGCTGGGCGTGTTGAGCTCGTTTGGTGCGGGGTATTCGATTGGTAGTGTGATCTTGCGCAAGCGCTGATTTGTGAGGCGCTTGTTACGGCCCTTTCGCGGGCTTGCCCGCTCCCACAGGTACAGCTCAGTTCTCAAGGCCTGTGGTGATCCTGTGGGAGCGGGCAAGCCCGCGAAGGGGCCGGCGCATTTCACACAGGCAAAAAAAGCGGGAAACGCCGGATGGGGTCGGCGTTTCCCGCTTCAGCTTTAAGCAGAGAGGGTGACGCTTAGAACTTGGCTTCCAGGTCTACCTGCAGGGTGTCTACGTCAGCATCGCTGTTCGGCAGGTTGGAGTAGTCGGTCTTGGCCATCATGTAGGCCGCGCCCAGGGCGAAGTTCTTGTCGATTTCGTAACCCACTTTGAACTTGTGGCCACGGGAACCGGTGAAGCCGTTACCGAAGTCGGAGTCGGTGAACAGGCTCACTACACCGTTACGCTGCACGTCGCGGTAGTTGTAGTCCAGGCTCCAGGCGCCGATCTTGCTCTTCAGGCCAGCCAGCCAGGCCTTGTCCTTGCCATCGGTGCTTTCGGTGTTCTTGACGAACTGGCCGTAAGCCGACAGTGGGATGGCGAAGCCGGTGAAGTCGACCTGGCCGAAACCTTCCACCAGCTGGAACTCGTTGGTGGTGTTGCCCAGCGAAGCCAGGGCAGCCGAGGCCTTGTCGTTGTCGTAGCCATAGATGCTGCCGCCCACGGTAACCTTGACGGTGTCAGCCGCGTTGAACTTGGTGCCCAACTGGGCCGCATACAGCTGTGCGTCGTGCTTGTACTGCACGCCGTCGCCGTCTACGTTGTCCTTCAGGTTGTAGTGGCCGATGCTGCCGAACACTTCGGCCGGGCCGAGGTTGGTCTTGTAGGTGGCCGCTACGCCTTCCGGGTTGATGTCGCTGTCCCAGATGATGTCGCCCATGCTCACCCATGGCTGCATCATCTTGCCGCCGATGAGGTGCAGGTTTGGCACGGCAGTCGGGTGCCAGTCGAGGTAGGCCAGGTCGACCCACAGCGATTTCTTCTCGAAGTAGTTGTCCAGGCTCTGGTTGGTCGAGCGGGCATCGGCGCTGCTGCCGGTGGCCACACGCACGCCGGCGTCGACCTGTGGGTTGATCTCGCTGTAGAAACCGACACGGGCACGCACGCGCTCACGGTCCTGGTTGCCACTGCGGGAGATCGGGTTGTCGACGTTGACGTCTTCGTAACGCAGGCGCACGTCACCCTTGATCTGGGTCTTGGCGGCCCATGCCACTTTTTGTTCAAAGGAGCTCATACGTTCGGACTGAGCTTTCTGGTCGGCCTTTTCCTTGGTTTCTTTTGCCAGGTCGCCCTGCAGTTCGTTGTACTGCGCCTGGTTGATCGAGCCGTTGGCGCGGAGCATTTCGAGCAGCTTGGCGTCGACAGCAGCACTGGCCGGGGCGCTCAGAGCCAGCATCATGCCGGTGAGGCTCACTCCGGTAAGTGTAGAAACAAGACGCATAAGGTTCTCCCTACTGAAAAAAAATGGGGGAGGCTCAAGCGCCTGCCCCTGCGTTGGCATGTCTTCGGAAAGGGCCTGAATAGACAGGTTCTGGGGTTCCGGAAAACAGGCGCAAGTATTGCGGGGGCCAATGACAGATTAATGTCTAATTAGTGGCACTGTTGTTAAGTAATTGAGAGTAAAAGGATCAGCCCGGCTTTCGTCATTTGAGTGCGGAGCGTTCCTTGGGGATACTGAACGCCTTCAGACAGCGAGCCGAAACCGTGACCAGCCTGTATAGCCTTGCCCATTTGCGTGATCTTCCGGCGGCCACCTGGGATGCCCTGGTGCCGGCGGGCCAACCGTTCCTGCGCCATGCCTTCCTCAGCGCGATGGAAGACAGCGGCAGTGTGCAGCGCAACACCGGCTGGGCCGCCGAGCACCTGGTGCTGGAGCGTGACGGGCAGGTACGGGCGCTGCTGCCGGCGTACCGCAAGTGGCACTCGTTTGGCGAGTATGTGTTCGATCACGGCTGGGCCGATGCTTGTGAACGGGCCGGTATTGCCTACTACCCCAAGCTGCTCGGCGCTGTGCCGTTCAGCCCGGTCAGCGGCCCACGCCTGCTGACGGCCGACCCGGCTGACGGTTTGCTGATGCTGCAGGCCCTGCCGGAGTATCTGGGCAAGGGCGGACTTTCCAGTGCGCACATCAACTTCACCGACCCGGCGCTGGACGCGCAGTTGGCGGGCCTGCCAGGATGGTTGGAGCGCCTGGGCTGTCAGTTCCACTGGCAAAACCGGGGCTACCGCGACTTCCAGGATTTTCTCGACAGCCTGAGCTCGCGCAAGCGCAAGCAGATGCGCAAGGAGCGTGAGCAGGTGGCGGGCCAGGGCATCGAATTCCGTTGGTATCGCGGTGATGAACTGGACGAGGCACAGTGGGATTTCGTCTTTCAGTGTTATGCCAACACCTATGCGGTGCGCCGACGCGCGCCTTACCTGACCCGCGAGTTTTTCAGCCTGCTGGCCGAACGCATGCCCGAGGCATTGCGTGTGGTGATGGCCCGTCAGGGTGGGCGCGATGTAGCGATGGCCTTGAGCCTGGTGGGGGGTGACAGCCTGTTTGGCCGCTACTGGGGGTGCCTGGATGAGTTCGACCGGCTGCATTTCGAAACGTGTTTCTACCAGGGCATGGATTTTGCCATTGCCGAGGGTTACCAGCGTTTCGATGCCGGGGCGCAGGGCGAGCACAAGCTGATACGCGGGTTTGAGCCTGTGCTGACGCGGTCCTGGCATTACCTGCTGCACCCGGGGTTGCGGCGGGCGGTGGAGGATTTTCTGCTGCAAGAGCGGGAAGGGGTCAAGGGGTATGCCGAGGAGGCGAGGGGGATGTTGCCCTACCGCCGGGACTGAGGGTTTTGTATTGCTTGTAATGGCCCTATCGCCGGCAAGCCAGCTCCCACAGGACTACCACAGGCCTTGAAATATGTGGAGTAATTGTGGGAGCTGGCTTGCCGGCGATAGGGCCGGTGCGGTACTCAATCGACCCCGACAAAGCCCCCGGTCTGGTGGTGCCACAACCGGGCATACAACCCTTGTTGCTCCAGCAACTGCGCATGGCTGCCACTTTCGACAATCCGGCCCTTGTCCAGCACCACCAGGCGGTCCATCCGGGCAATGGTCGACAGCCGGTGGGCGATGGCGATCACCGTCTTGCCTTGCATGAGCGTCTCCAGGCTTTCCTGGATGGCCGCCTCCACCTCCGAATCCAGCGCTGAAGTGGCTTCGTCCATGATCAGGATCGGCGCGTTCTTCAACAGCACCCGGGCAATGGCGATGCGCTGGCGTTGGCCGCCCGACAACTTGACCCCGCGCTCACCCACATGTGCATCGAAGCCGGTGCGCCCTTGGGCGTCCGACAGTTGCGGGATGAACTCGTCGGCGCGGGCGCGGCGAACCGCTTCGTGCAACTCCGCCTCGCTGGCGCCGGGGCGGCCATACAGCAGGTTGTCGCGGATCGAGCGGTGCAGCAACGAGGTGTCCTGGGTGATCATGCCGATCTGCGCGCGCAGGCTGGCCTGGCTGACTTCGGCAATATTCTGGCCATCGATGAGGATGCGCCCGCCCTGCACGTCATAGAGGCGCAACAGCAGGTTGACCAACGTCGACTTGCCCGCGCCCGACGGGCCGATCAGGCCGATTTTTTCGCCCGGGCGAATGTTCAGGTCGAGCCCTTCGATCACGTTGGCACCCTTGCCATAGTGGAAGTCGACATCATCGAAATGCACCGCGCCGCGGCTGACCTTGAGCGCCGGCGCGTTGGGCGGGTCGGTGACGGTAACCGGCTGGGCGATGGTCTGCAGGCCGTCCTGGACCATGCCGATGTTCTCGAAGATGCCGTTGACCACCCACATGATCCAGCCCGACATGTTGACGATGCGGATCACCAGGCCAGTGGCCAGGGCGATGGCACCCACGGTGATCAGCGATTGGCTCCACAGCCACAGGGCAAGGCCGGTGGTGGCGACCACCAGCAGGCCATTGAGGGTGGTGATGACCACGTCCATGCTGGTAATTACCCGCGAGGCCAGCTGGGTTTTCTCGGTTTGCTCGCGGATCGCCTCACGGGCGTACTGCTGCTCGTAGTCGGTGTGGGCGAACAGCTTCAGCGTCGCGATGTTGGTGTAGCCGTCGACGATACGCCCCATGAGCTTGGAGCGGGCGTCGGACGAGATCACCGAGCGCTCCTTGACCCGTGGCACGAAGTAGAACAGCGCGGCGATGTAGCCGGCGATCCAGACCAGCAGCGGCAGCATCAGGCGCCAGTCGGCTTCTGCAAACAGCACCAGCGAGGTGATCGCATAGATCAGCACATGCCACAACGCGTCCACCGCCTGCACGGCAGAATCACGCAGCGAGTTGCCGGTCTGCATGATGCGCTGGGCAATGCGCCCGGCGAAGTCGCTCTGGAAGAAATTCAGGCTCTGCTTGAGCACATAGGTGTGGTTTTGCCAGCGGATCAGGCTGGTCATGCCGGGGTTGATGGTCTGGTGTACCAGCAGGTCGTGCAGGCCAAAAAATAATGGCCGCAGCAGCAGGATCACCACCAGCATCCAGATCAGTTCACCGCTGTGCTCGCTGAAGAAGCTGGCATTCGGCGTGCCCTGGGCCAGGTCGATGATGCGGCTGAGGTAGCTGAACATCGCCACCTCGATCAGCGAGGCGAACAGGCCGACCACCAGCAAGGCGAGGAAGCTGGGCCAGACCTGGCGCAGGTAATACAGGTAGAACGGCCACACGGTGGTGGGGGGCGATTCACTGGGTGCTTCGCGAAAGATATCGATCAGCTGTTCAAAACGACGGTACAGCATGGTTAACGACACTCCTGTTCCATCCGGCCCTCAGGCGGTTGCACGTCCCTGTGCAGCCTGCGGTCAGTCGATGCGTTTGGCCGACTTGATGTAGACCGGGTCGGCCGGTACATCACGCATGCCTTTTTTGGTGGTGGTTTGCGAGTTGACGATCTGGTCGACCACGTCCATACCCTTGGTCACCTTGCCGAACACGGCGTACCCGGCGTCGCGCCCCGGGTTGAGGAAATCGTTGTCGGCTACGTTGATGAAGAACTGGCTGGTGGCGGAGTTCGGGTTGGAGGTGCGCGCCATCGACAGGGTGCCGCGGGTGTTCAGCAGGCCATTGCTGGCCTCGTTCTTGATCGGGTCGTTGGTGTTCTTCTGTACCATCTGGTCAGTAAAGCCGCCGCCCTGGACCATGAAGCCGGGGATCACGCGGTGGAAAATGGTGTTGTTGTAGAAGCCGCTGTCGACGTACTCGAGGAAGTTCTTGGTACTGATCGGCGCCTTCTCGGCGTTCAGCTCGATTTCGACCTGGCCGAAACTGGTGTCGAGCATGACGTGCGGGGTCTTGTCGGAAGCCATGACGCTGGTGGCGAAGGCGACCGAGCAGGCGGTGAGCAGGAGTTTTTTCAGCATGGGCTCAAAGATCCTTGAGAGGTGGAAGCGGCTGCAAGGAACTGCAGCAGGGTCTGGTTGAAGACCTCGGGTTGATCGAGGGGCGTAGCGTGCCGGGAATCGTCGACAACGACCAGCCTGGCGTTCGGCATCAGGGCCACGTAACGCTCTTTCAGTTGTATCGGGGTGTAATCGTGGTCGGCGGCGATCACCAGGGTAGGACAGTGGATCTGCCCGATGCGTTCCTGCACGCCCCAGTCGACGATGGCGTCGAAGCTCTTGAGGTAGGCCCGTTTGTCATTGCGCGCCCAACGCTGGGCCATCTTCTGCCGCAGGTCTGCTTGATGGGGCTTGGGGAACAGGCGCTCGGCCAGGCCCTTGCCGACGGTTTCGACACTGAGCAGGCGCGCCAGGCCCCAGCGCTTGAGCCACCAGGCCCAGTCACTACGGGTGCGGCGCTTGACCTCGGGGGCGCTGTTGACGATGCACAGGCTGCGCAACCATTGAGGGTGGTCTACAGCGAACTGAAAACCCACCATGCCGCCCATGGACAGGCCAACGAAGTGCACCGGGCCTGTGTGCAGGTGTTCGAGCAGGGCCAGCAGGTCGGCACTGAAGGTGGCGATCTGGTAGCCGTCGCGGGGCTTGTCGGAGCGACCGTGGCCGCGGATGTCCATGAGGATCACCCGGTAATGACGGCTGAGCACCGGCACCTGCAACTCCCAGTCCTGGCAGCTGGAGCCCAGGCCGTGCAGCAACACCAAGGGTTCGCCCTGGCCATATTCCTCGTAATGCAGTGCGCATCCTTCGTGTTCGAAATAGGCCATGGGCGCGGTCCTCTCAGGCTTGCGGGGGGGCTGCGAAGGGCACGTCCAGTGGCGCGGTGTCGAAGTTGCGCAGCAGGTCGATGAGAATCTGCGTGGCCGGGCCCAGGGTCTTCTCTTTGCTCGAATAAAGGTAGAACAGTGGGTGACGGCTGCCACCCTGATCCAGTTGCAGCGGTTTGAGCACGCCTTCAGTCAGCTCGCGCTCGATCATGTGCCGGGGCAGCCAGGCAAAGCCAAGGCCACTGCTGACAAAGGTGGCGGCAGTGCCCAGGCTGCCCACGGTCCAGCGCTGCTCGGCACCCAGCCAGCCGACGTCGCGTGGTTGTGCGCGGCCGGAGTCGCGGATAACTACCTGCAGCTGGCTTTCCAGGTCCTGGAAGGTGAGTTCCCGGCCCAGGCGGTGCAGGCTGTGTTCGGGGTGGGCGACGGCGACGAACTCCACCGCGCTCAGCTCGGCGCCCAGGTAGCCGCCAATGCTGTAGCTGCTGATGGCGAGGTCGGCGATACCTTCGTGCATCACTTCTTCTACGCCCGACAATACTTCTTCACGCAGGCGCACCCGGCAGCCGCGGCTTTGCGGCATGAACGCGGCCAGGGCACGTACCAGCCGCGCACTGGGGTAGGCGGCATCGACCACCAGCCGCACCTCGGCTTCCCAGCCTTGTTCCATGTGGTGGGCAAGGTCTTCGAGCTGGCTGGCCTGCTTGACCAGGTGGCGTGAGCGGCGCAGCAGCACGTTGCCCGCCTCGGTAAGTACCGCCTTGCGGCCGTCGATGCGCAGCAATGGCACGCCCAGTTGTTCCTGCATGCGGGCCACCGTGTAGCTGACCGAGGACTGCGAACGGTGCAGTGCCTCGGCGGCCTGGGCAAACCCACCGTGATCGACCACTGCTTGCAGGGTCCGCCACTGGTCAAGGGTTACGCGCGGCGCTTTCATCTTTCGCTCCTGTTGTCCTAAGCTGCGCTCTTTCAAGGAGAGCGGCCCATGAAGAAATGTTGTGCGGCAATACTGATGTGCCTGCCCCTCGGGGCCATGGCGTATCCGATCGATGTGGAGAAGGAACTGACCGGGGTCAAGCTCGACTACACCGCCTATGACACGGCCTACGACATTGGCGCGATTACCCTGAACAACTATGGGCAAGTACCGGCGGCGTGCAAGGTCACCTTCCGCAACGGCCCGGAAGCACCGCGGGTACGCCGGGTGAACGTTCCGGCCGGCAAAAGCGTCGATGTCACCGCCAAATTCAATCGGCAGATCATCAAACTGCGGATCGCCTTGAACTGCAGCGCGGAATAAAACTGATTAATCGATTGATTGAACCCACTTTTTACGCTTTTTTATCGATAGGTCAAGCCTTAATCTCACCTCCATCGAATCGCACCCTTTTTGCCGATGGAGGCACCCCATGTCCCGCGTACTGATCATCGAAAGCAGCGCCCGCCAGCAGGATTCCGTTTCCCGTCAGCTGACCCGTGATTTCATCCAGCAATGGCAGGCCGCTCACCCGGCTGATCAGATTACTGTGCGTGACCTGGCCGTAGACCCGGTGCCGCACCTGGACGCCAACCTGCTGGGTGGCTGGATGAAGCCCGAAGAACAGCGCAGCGCCGCCGAACTGGATGCGCTGGCCCGTTCCAACCAATTGACGGATGAATTGCTCGCTGCCGACGTGCTGGTGATGGCAGCACCCATGTACAACTTCACCATCCCCAGCACCCTCAAGGCCTGGCTGGACCACGTGCTGCGTGCCGGCATCACCTTCAAGTACACCCCCACTGGCCCGCAGGGCCTGCTGACCGGCAAGCGCGCCATCGTCCTGACTGCCCGCGGCGGTATCCATGCCGGCGCTACCAGCGACCATCAGGAACCGTACCTGCGCCAGGTGATGGCTTTCATCGGCATTCACGATGTCGACTTCATCCATGCCGAAGGCCTGAACATGAGCGGCGAGTTCCACGAGAAGGGTGTCAACCAGGCCAAGGCCAAACTGGCGGCGGTGGCCTGAGGTTTACTGAATTCCCAACCCTGACACCTGTTTTTGCTCCTTTGGGTGTACCTGCCCGGCCAATGGCCGGGCTTTTTTATGCATGGAGCCATGAGGGGACCTGAGCCTGCCCCTTCGCGGACACGCCCGCTCCCACAGGGATATCGCAGCACCTGAGACCTGTGGTGTACCTGTGGGAGCGGGCGTGCCCGCGAAGAGGCAGGTACAGCCCCTACATTCCTCATGGTTGAACTCATTCGCCGCAACCCGCTAAGGTCGCGGCCTTGATACATGAGAGGCAACCATGGGCTACCTGATAATCGTCGCGCTGATCCAGGCGTTTTCCTTCAGCCTGATCGGCGAGTACCTGGCCGGGCACGTCGACAGCTACTTTGCCGTGCTCGCAAGGGTGCTGCTGGCCGGCCTGGTATTCTTGCCGCTGACCCGCTGGCGCCAGGTCGAACCGCGCTTCATGCGCTCGATGCTGCTGATCGGCGCCCTGCAGTACGGCATTACCTACGTCTGCCTGTACCTGAGCTTCCGCGTACTCACGGTGCCAGAGGTGCTACTGTTCACCATCCTCACGCCGTTGCACGTGACGCTGATCGAAGACGCCATGAACCGGCGCTTCAACCCGTGGGCGCTGCTGGCTGCCCTGGTGGCCGTAGCCGGTGCCGCGGTGATCCGCTTCGACAGCATCAGCGGCGAGTTCTTCATCGGCTTTTTGCTGCTGCAACTGGCCAACTTCACCTATGCCGCCGGCCAGGTGCTGTATCGCCACCTGGTGGCACGCCACCCCAGTGACCTGCCGCACTACACCCGCTTTGGCTACTTCTACCTGGGCGCCTTGCTGGTGGTGCTGCCGGCCTTCCTGCTGTTCGGCAATGCCCAGCACCTGCCGAGTACCGATGTGCAATGGCTGGTGCTGCTGTTCCTGGGCCTGTGCCCGACGGCGCTGGGCCTTTACTGGTGGAACAAGGGCGCGTGCATGGTTTCTGGCGGCACGCTGGCGGTCATGAACAACCTGCATGTGCCGGTGGGGTTGCTGTTGAACCTGCTGATCTGGAACCAGCACGAGCCGCTGGGGCGGCTGTTCATTGGCGGCGGGATCATCCTGGCGTCGGTGTGGCTGAGCCGGTTGGGCGCACGCGCGCAGGCACCGCTGGCCAACAAGGCCTGACATGCACACCATCTTCGTCATTGTTGCGCCGATCTTCGCGCTGATCCTGGTCGGTTATCTGTGCCGCAAGACCAACAAGCTGGGCGACAAGGCTGCCGCCGAAATCAACAAGATGGTGGTCTGGCTGTGCCTGCCGGCGTTGCTGTTCAAGGTGACTGCAACTGCCACCTGGAGCGAGATCTGGCACCCCGGCTTCATCGTGGCCTTCGGCGCGGGCGCCCTGGCCATGTTCGTGATCACGCTGGCGTGGCGGCTGTACAGCGGCCATGGCCTGGTGGCGGCGAGCATCGACGGGCTCAGTGCGGGGTATGCCAACACCGGCTACATCGGCATCCCGCTGTGCCTGCTGCTGTTCGACCAGGCGGGCTTGCAGCCGGCGCTGATCTCGTCGTTGATCGTGGTGTGCCTGGTGTTCGCCATTTCGCTGACGCTGATCGAGGTCGGGCTACAGGAGGAGCGGCATATCGGTCGCGCCGTGGTGGTAGTTGGCAAGGCGCTGGCGAAGAACCCGCTGGTGATTTCGCCGCTGGTGGGGGCGGGGTGGGCCATGAGCGGGTTGGGTCTGGCCGAGCCGGTGATGCATTTTCTCGACATGCTGGCGCTGGCCACCACGCCGTGCGCCTTGATATCGCTGGGTGCATTCCTGGCAGAAAAGCGCGCGGGTGCGCAAGCCAGCCCTTGGCCATTGGTAGGCTTGAAGCTGGTGGGGCAGCCGGCGTTGACCTGGGTGCTGGCGTACAAGGTGTTCAGCCTGCCGAGCATGTGGGCGGCTTCGGCGGTGCTGCTGGCGGCCCTGCCGACCGGTACGGGGCCGTTCATGCTGGCGGAGTATTACAACCGCGAGGCGGGGCTGATTTCGCGGACGATCCTGTTGTCGACCGTGGCATCGCTGGTGACCTTGACCGGGCTGTTGTACCTGCTGGGATATGCGGGGTAGCAGCAGGCCCCATCGCCGGCAAGCCAGCTCCCACAGGATGGCATCACGGCTGAATGCTATGAGCTCCTGTGGGAGCTGGCTTGCCGGCGATGGGCTGCAAGGCAGCCCCGGCTATCTCAAGCCTCGCTCATCTCCTCAAGGCGACGCGGCACCGGCTCCGCCGCCGTACGCCCGGCCAACCCCACCCGCATGTCATTGCCACTGGGCTGCTGATACAGGCTCAAGCCAAACTCCGGCAACACCGCCAGCAAATAGTCGAAGATATCCCCCTGAATCCGCTCATAGTCCGCCCACACCGTGGTAGTGGTGAAGCAGTAGATCTCCAGCGGCACGCCTTCGGCCGTGGTCTGCATCTGCCGCACCATGCAGGTCATGTTCGGGTGCACGTTGGGGTGGTTTTTCAGGTAGGCCAGGGCAAACGCGCGGAAGGTGCCGAGGTTGGTCAGCTTGCGGCGGTTGGCCGACAGCTCGGCGACAGGCCCCAGGGCTTCGTTCCAGTTCTGCAGCTCCTGGCGCTTGCCGGCCAGGTAGTCGCCCAGCAACTGTACCTGGCTCAGGCGCTGCTCCTCTTCGCGGGTGAGGAAACGCACCCCGGCCGCATCGATGAACAGGCTGCGCTTGATCCGCCGGCCGCCGGACTGCTGCATGCCGCGGTAGTTGCGGAACGACTCGCTCATCAGGCGCCAGGTGGGGATGGAAACAATCGTCTTGTCGAAGTTCTGCACCTTCACCGTGTGCAGGGTGATGTCCACCACGTCGCCATCAGCACCTACTTGCGGCATTTCGATCCAGTCACCCACGTGCAGCATGTCGTTGCTGGTGAGTTGCACGCTGGCGACGAACGACAGCAGGGTGTCCTTGTACACCAACAGCAGCACCGCCGACATGGCACCCAGGCCCGACAGCAGCAGTAACGGTGAGCGGTCGATCAGGGTGGCGACGATGACGATCGAGGCGAAGATCCACAGCATCATCTTGGCCAGTTGCACATAGCCCTTGATCGAGCGGGTGCGGGCGTGCTCGGTGCGGGCGTAGATGTCGAGCAGGGCATCCAGCAGGCACGACAGCGCCATGGTCATGAACAGCAGGGTAAAGGCCAGGGCGACATTGCCCAGGAAGTGCTGGGCAGTGTCGGACAGCTCCGGCACCAGCTTCAGGCCAAACTGCAGCACCAGCGAGGGCGTGGTTTGCGCCAGGCGGTGGAACACCTTGTTATGGCGCAGGTCGTCCAGCCACTTCAGGGCAGGCTGGCGGGCCAGCAGACGGGCGCCATGCAGCATCAGGAAGCGCGCCAGGCGGCCGACCACCAGGGAAATCAGCAGCAGCACCGCCAGGCCGATGGCCGCGTGCAGCATGGGATGTTGGTCGAGGGTGCCCCACAGGTCGAGGGAGTCACGCCAGATTCGTTGTATATCCATGGGCTTGGGTACAGTCTTGTTGTGAAACGAGGTGCCATTAGAGCGCGGATGGCGACAAAGTTGCCAAAAGAAATTCGGCTAAGGCGGCAGAAAACGTTACCCTATGCAACTGAATTTCCCGCACTTGCCTGAGGTTACCTCCGTGTTCTCCCAATTCGCCCTGCATGAACGCCTGCTTAAAGCCGTGGCCGAGCTTAAATTTGTCGAGCCGACCCCGGTGCAGGCCGCGGCCATCCCCCTGGCCCTGCAAGGGCGCGACCTGCGTGTGACTGCGCAGACCGGCAGTGGCAAGACGGCGGCCTTCGTACTGCCGCTGCTCAACCGCCTGGTCGACCTGAAAGGTGGGCGCGTCGAGATCCGTGCGCTGATCCTGCTGCCGACCCGCGAGCTGGCCCAGCAAACCTTGAAGCAGGTGGAGCTGTTCTCGCAGTTCACCTATATCAAGGCGGGCCTGGTGACCGGCGGCGAAGACTTCAAGGAGCAGGCCGCCATGCTACGCAAGGTGCCGGACGTGCTGATCGGCACCCCGGGCCGCCTGCTTGAGCAGCTCAACGCCGGCAACCTCGACCTGTCCCACGTGCAGGTACTTATCCTCGACGAAGCTGACCGCATGCTGGACATGGGCTTTGCCGAAGACATGGAGCGCCTGTGCAAGGAGTGCGAGAACCGCGAGCAGACCCTGCTGTTCTCCGCCACCACCGGTGGCGCTGCCCTGCGCGACATCATCGGCAAGGTGCTGAAAGACCCTGAGCACCTGATGCTCAACAGCGTCTCGCAGCTGGCCGAAGGCACCCGCCAGCAGATCATCACCGCCGACCACGACCAGCACAAAGAGCACATTGCGCAGTGGCTGCTGGCCAACGAAACCTTCGACAAGGCGATCATCTTCACCAACACCCGCGCCATGGCCGACCGCATCTACGGTCACCTGGTGGCCAAGGACGTGAAGGCTTTCGTGTTGCACGGCGAGAAGGACCAGAAAGACCGCAAACTGGCCATCGAGCGCTTCAAGCAGGGCAGCTCCAAGGTGCTGGTGGCTACCGACGTGGCGGCTCGCGGCCTGGATATCGACGGCCTGGACCTGGTGATCAACTTCGACATGCCTCGCAGCGGTGACGAGTACGTACACCGCGTGGGCCGTACCGGCCGTGCCGGTGGCGAAGGCCTGGCGATCTCGCTGATCACCCACAACGACTGGAACCTGATGTCGAGCATCGAACGCTACCTCAAGCAGCAGTTCGAGCGCCGTGTGATCAAGGAAGTGAAAGGCACCTACAGCGGGCCGAAGAAGGTCAAGGCCTCGGGCAAGGCTGTTGGCGCCAAGAAGAAGAAAGTTGACAAGAAAACCGGCGACAAGAAAGCTGCCGCCAAGCGCAAGCCAACCGCCAAACCGCGGGCCAATGCACCTCTGGCCAGCGCTGACGGCCTGGCGCCGCTGAAAAAGCGCAAGCCTTCTGCTGAATAAGTAGCTATCAAGGCCCTATCGACGGCAAGCCAGCTCCCACAGGGAAACCATAGACGCTGAATTCAGCGGGACTTGTGGGGCTGGCTTGCCGGCGATGGAGCCATCGAAGGCAACCGGTCAATCAGCCTTCTTCTCCGCCGTTTTCAGTTCCTTGATCCGCTGGTCTATCAGCTGGCACTTGTCGGGCAAGTCCTTGCTCGCCGTCCCTAGATCCATCCCTTGAAGCTCGTCGTTGATCTCCTTCGCCTTCTGCGGGTTCTGCTCGGTCAACTGGGTAACCAACCCGGCCAGCTCTTCACGTTTCTGCGTGGCTTCTTCCGGCGTGCAGGCCCAGACGGGCAGGGCGCAGGACAGGGCAATGACGCAGGTAATCGGCAGCAGCGGTTTCATCCTTTTTACCTCTAGCGGTGGCTATGCGCGGTGGAACATTGCGGCGGCAAGCAAGTTCAGCCTTGGCGACCGATGGCGCAGAAGCGTTATCCCCTGGCGAGGTGAGGCCGCGCCGTCATGTCTATTTCCAACGCCTTCATCACGATCAGAAACGACTTCAGCGTAGGATTGCCATGCTCGCTGAATGACCTGTAAAGCTGCTCTCGGGACAGCCCAGTCTCTTTCGCCAGTTCGCTCATGCCCTTGGCGCGTGCAACCACGCCGACAGCTTTAGCGACATAGCTGGCATCGCCGGTTTCAAGTGCATCGGTCATGAACTGCGCGATTGCTTCAGGTGTCGTGAGGTACGCGGCAGGATCGAATTCAGAGAAGGTTTCAGTCATTTTGCATCCTCCACGAACGCAGAATCTGGTGGGCAACCTTGATGTCTCGCTTTTGACTGCTTTTGTCGCCGCCACAGAGCAGAATGACGAAGGTGCTGCCCGTCTGATGGAAGTACACCCGGTAGCCAGGACCATAGTGAATTTTGAGCTCACTCACGCCATGGCCTACCGGAGATACGTCGCCAGGCAGACCCTCCATCAACCGGTTGATCCGAGAAATGATTCGGGCTCTGGCGCTTAAGTCCCGTAGTCCGGTCACCCAATGTCTGAAACTGCTGGATTCGATTTTCTTCATCGAGTGAATGTAGTTTATAAACTACACCAGGCGAGGCAGCAAATGGTTTCTGTCTATTGCTGCCTACGCGGCTTCAGACTGTAGCATCCATCCAGCCTTCATCTTTCGGAACACCGCTTGCGCCGGCAGGTCCCAACCTGTGTACCCCTTCCGTCCACAGCAGGAGCCCGTAGCCATGAGCATCGCCTACGATTGGGACCTGATCGAACGTCTGCTGCACGAAGTGCAGAACGGCGCCGGTCACAGCTTTACGCCACGCCCCTATGCCGAACAGCACGCCGCGGCGCAGGCCGCCAAAGGTGAGCCGGTGGGGGACCTGGACCACCTTAAAACCCATGCTTGCGAGTATGAAAAGTTGCTGTTCGAGCGTGGCTTCATCGAAAGCCGCCCGGAAGAAGAGGGCGGCAATGGCGAAAACTTCGTGCTGACCGAGCGCGGGTTACGCTTGTTGAGCCTGATCGACAGCAGCATCCCGGGCTTCGAACACCCGCGCCAGGTGCTGGACGAACAGGCGGATGCGCTGGATGAGGCAACCTTCGAACAGGTGTCTTCGAAGGCGCAGATCGCTTGAGGTCGTTTTGAGGCTGGCAAGAGCGGGTAGGGAAACCCGATAATCGGTAGCTTCTGAATACTGCCGAGCCTTTGCCCATGCTTTCTATCACCCCACAGGCCCGCCTATGAGCGCGGTCCGCAAGAACCCTGACGCCTTTGCCTTTCAGGTGATGCTGGGGCTGTGCCTGATCTGGGGTTGCCAGCAGGTGCTGATCAAGACCGCCGCCGTCGACATCGCGCCGGTGATGCAGGCCGCGCTGCGCAATGGCATCGCAGCTGTGCTGGTGGCGCTGATGCTGTGCTGGCGCGGTGGCTGGGATCAGGTCGGCAGCACATGGCGCGCGGGTTTGCTCGCGGGCGGGCTGTTCGGTGTGGAATTCCTGTTCATCGCCGAAGGCCTGAAGCTGACGTCGGCGGCGCACATGTCGGTGTTTCTCTATACCGCACCGGTGTTCACCGCGTTGGGCCTGCACTTCCGGCTACCCAGCGAGCAGCTGCGGTTTTTGCAGTGGCTGGGGATTTTGTTGGCATTTGGCGGCATAGCCATGGCGTTTGCTGGCGGCATGTCGTTCGAGGAAATGGATGGGCGCATGCTGCTGGGTGATGCCTTTGGCGTGATCGCCGGGCTGGCCTGGGGCGCTACTACAGTCGTGGTGCGCTGCTCGCGGCTGTCGGAAGCACCGGCTACCTTGACCTTGTTCTATCAGCTGGCGGTAGGTTTTGCAGGCCTGTTGCTGATTGCCTTGCTTAGCGGGCAGATCGGCGCTGTATCGCTGACACCCTTGGCGATGGGCAGTGTGCTGTTCCAGGGGGTTGTGGTGTCGTTCATCAGTTACCTGACCTGGTTCTGGTTGCTGCGCAAATACCTGGCGTCCAACCTGGCGGTGTTTTCGTTCATTACCCCGCTGTTCGGGGTTACCTTTGGGGTGCTGCTGCTGGATGAGCCGTTGAGCGTCAATTTCGTGATCGGCGCGCTGTTGGTGTTGCTGGGCGTGGTTCTGGTGAGTGCCGAGCCTTGGGTGAAGCAACAACTGCGCAAGCTGGTGGGTTGAAGGTTGCCTGTGCTGGCCCCATCGCCGCCAAGCCAGCTCCCACAGGAGTACATCAGGCCTTGAAGTGGTACGTATACCTGTGGGAGCTGGCTTGCCGGCGATAGGGCCCGTGCAGGCAAAATCAGCTGCTCAGGCTGTACGGGCTACTGCCTGGCAACCTTGAGTGCTCTGCCCACTGGTCATGACCAGCACGCCCGCCAGCCCCAGCCCCACCGCCGCCAGCATTAACGCCGGCTGCAGGCCGCCGCTGTAATGGCTACTGACCGCAGCCAACAACGGCCCGCTCAACTGCCCCAGGGCAAAGCACGCGGTCAGCAGCCCGGCATTGCGCTGTGTGGCATGCGGTGCCAGCTCCCGCGAGCCTTGCATCACCAGTTGCATGCAGGCCAGGAACGGCCCGCCACACAGCACCACTCCCAGCGCCAACCCGATACCCCCGCCCATCAGGCAGGCCAGCACGCCAAGCCCTTGCAACCACAAGGTGGCGGTGAGCCAGGTCGAGGTGCGGCCACCACGGCGCAGGCTCACCAGCATCACCCCCAGCGCTGCCGACAGGCCAAACGCCGGCCAGAACAGATCGGCCATCCACTGCCCGCGAAACTGCTGGTTGGCCATCTGTGAGAGGAAGGTGGCTGGCAGGATGTAACCCACGCCGTACAGCGCGTATACCAGCGCCAGGCGGCCAATGCCGACGCTGCGGGTCGGGCCCGGCTGCGAGGGCGATGAGGTTGGCGCAGCTTGTATAACGCGTGGCAACCAAGGCCGCACGGCCAGCAGCATCACCAGCGCGGCCACGGCATATATCAGCCACAGTGCTGCCGAGCCCAGCCCAGCCAGGTGCGCCACCAGTGCCAACAGGCCGGTCACGGCGATGCCCAGGCCGGGCCCTGCAAACACCAGGGCACCCAGCCGTTGGTGGTTGTGCGCGTTGGCCACCTGTTGGCTGAGGCTGGTGATCATCACCAGCACCCAGGCACTGGCCACGCCGGTGCCAAAGCGCAGCAGCAGGTGGCTCCAGAATCCGTCGGCGGCCCATGAGGCCAGGGTCAGCAGCACGCACAGCCACAGCCCCCCATGCAGGCGCAGGCGCACCTGGCCGGGTGAGCGGGCGAACATGGCGTCCACCGCGCCAATGAAATAGCCCAGGTAGTTGGCGGCCGCGACCAGCCCGGCGACCGTCAGGTCGAACTGGCCTTCGGCGATCAGTTGCGGCAGTTGCGGGGTGAGGGCAAAACGGCCGATGCCCATGGCCATCATCAGCGCCACGGCGCTGGCCAGCAGTTGAATGAGGGGCGACATGACAGGTCTCCTGCACGGATGTAAGCGATGACTGGCAGGTTAGGGCGCTTTCATTTTCAATAAAATTGAATAATGATGATCAAGTTGTTCTGTTTTGGAGAATGCTGTGGAATTCAGCCAGCTGCGTATCTTCCAGGCTGTGGCCGAGGAAGGCTCGGTCACCCGTGCCGCCGGACGCTTGCACCGTGTGCCATCGAACCTGTCGACGCGTTTGCGCCAGCTTGAGGAGCAACTGGGTGTCGAGTTGTTCCTGCGTGAGCGCCAGCGCCTGCAGCTGTCGCCGGCCGGCAAGGTGCTGTTGGAGTACGCCAACCGCCTGTCGGCGCTGCGCGACGAGGCGCTGGCCGCTGTGCGCGGCGGCCAGCCAGCCGGGGATTTCGTACTGGGGACCATGTACAGCACGGCGGCGACTCACCTGCCGGCGTTGCTGGCGCGTTATCACCAGGCCTACCCCACGGTGAACCTGCAGGTGCGCGCAGCGCCTAGCGGCGAGTTGCTTGAAGGCCTGCTTGGCCACACACTGGACGCTGCCTTGGTAGATGGCCCGCCGAGCCTGGCAGGGCTGGATGGCGTGCCGCTGTGCGAAGAGCAGCTGGTGCTGATCACCAGCCCCGAGCACCCAGCGGTGCACACTGCCAAGGATGTGGCGGGCAAGGCGGTGTTCACCTTCCGCCAGGGCTGTTCGTACCGCATGCGCCTGGAAGCGTGGTATGCCCATGCCCACACGCCGATGGGCCGGGTGATGGAGATCGAGTCGTATCAGAGCATGCTGGCCTGCGTGATCGCCGGTGCAGGCGTGGCGATGATGGCCCAGTCGATGCTCGACAGCCTGCCTGGGCGCACCCAGGTAAGGGTGCACCCGCTGCAGGCGCCGTTCGATCAGGCGGTCACCTGGCTGATGTGGCGTCAGGGTATGCGTGGGGCGAATTTGCAGGCGTGGATCGACCTGCAACAAAGCGAAACGATTAACCAGTCGTCGGAATGCGCCGCTACGGCTTGATCCGCGTCAAAATGGCCCTTATCTGTAAGAGCATAGGCATGCGTAATACAGGACATCAGGCTATGATCTGTATGAAACATCCCAGGATTGATTCGCCGTGAGGCTGACCCGTCAAGGGGGCATTATGAATAAACCACTGTCCAACTGGCTCCACGACCTGGCGGTCGCCCTGGGGCTGATTCCACCACCCTTGCAGCCGGTGCCGATCCCGACTGACGAAGAGCAGCGCAAACGCCAACCGCGTCGTCGCTGATAAAAGACAAAGGCCGCAGCCCCTGGGTGGGTGCTGCGGCCTTTTTTGTGTCTTGGAGTTTACTGTTATCTCTTCTGGCCCTATCGCCGGCAAGCCAGCTCCCACAGTTACTGCGCAAGCCTCAGGCCCTGTGCATTTTTTGTGGGAGCTGGCTTGCCGGCGATAGAGCCGCTTCAGGCTAATGGTCAGGCCAGATTCACCGCACCGACTGGTTTGCGCGACATCAGGCTAACCGCTACGAAGCTCACCAAGCCGATCGCCAGGCTGTAGTAGATCGGCGTGTTGGCTTCCAGCCCGTCCTTGAACATGAACAGCAGCGCGGTGGCAAAGCCCAGCGACATGCTGGCAATCGCGCCGGCGGTGGTCGCACGCTTCCAGAAGATCGCCCCGATCAGCGGGATCAGCATGCCACCGACCAACAGGTTGTAGGCCAGGGTCAGTGCATTGATCACATCGTTCACCATCAGCGCGATGCCCAGCACCACCAGGCCGGTGAGCAGGGTGAACAGACGGCTCATGCCCAGGCTCGACTGCTTGCCGCCACGCAGCTTGGGCAGCAGGTCTTCGGTCACGGTGGTCGAGGCGGCCAGCAGGCCGGCACTGGCGGTGGACATCATGGCTGCCAGGGCTGCGGCCATCAGCAGGCCACGGATGCCATCGGGCAGGGTGCTTTTGATCATCTCGGCAAAGGCGTTGTTCGGGTTGGCCAGGTCGGGCATCAGCACATGCGCGGCCATGCCGATGGCGGCGCAGGCCAGGCCGTACACCACACAGTACACACCGGCAACGGTACCGGCACGCTGGCAGACCTTTTCGTCACGCGCGGTGAACACCCGCTGCCAGATATCCTGGCCGATGAGGATGCCGAAGAAGTAGATCAGGAAGTAGGTGATGATGGTGTCCCAGCCAATGGTGGTCAGCTGGAAGCTGGCCGCTGGCAGTTTGGCCACCAGGGTGTCCCAGCCACCGGCCTTGTACAGGCACACCGGCAGCAGGATGAACATCAGGCCGACGGTCTTGATCACGAACTGGACGATGTCGGTCAGGGTCAGCGACCACATGCCGCCAATGGTGGAGTACAGCACCACCACACCGCCGCCGAGCAGCAGCGAAGCCCAGAACGGCAAGTCCAGCAGCACCTGCAATACGGTGGCCATGGCCAGGGTCGAGGTGACGCCGATCATCAGTGCGTAAGCCAGCATGATCACGGCGCTGGCCTGGCGTGCGGTGGGGTTGTAGCGTTGCTCAAGCACCTGGGTCACGGTGAAGATGCGCAGGCGCAGCAACGGTTTGGCCAGGAACAGGTTGATGGCAATGATGCCCAGGCCCAGGGCTGCGCACAGCCAGAAGCCGGAAATGCCATGGACGTAGCCCAGGCGCACGGTGCCGACGGTGGAAGCGCCACCGAGCACGGTGGTGGCCATGGTGCCCATGTACAGCACAGGGCCCAGGTTGCGCCCGGCTACCAGGTAGTCTTCATGGGTTTTTGCGCGCCGCATGCCATACCAGCCAAGCCCGAGCATGCCGGCGGTATAGATCATTACAACAATGATGTCCAAGGCCATTGGGGGTCTCCCGATTATCTTTATTATGGCGAGATCGACCACGCGGGCGGCTTGCGGCGCCCGGCGGTCTTGTCGTGTTGTTGGCGGGCCTCTGTGGCCCTCCCTCATGGCTCCTGCCGGGGTGTAGCGGTATTAACGACGCACGACGCCTGGTAGCACGCAGAGCATCTCGAACAGCAGGTTGGCGCCGAGCAGCGAGGTGTTGCCGGTGGTGTCGTAAGGCGGGGAGACTTCGACGAGGTCACAGCCGATCAGGTCCAGGCCGTGGCAGCCGCGAATGATCTCCATCGCCTGGATGGTGGTCAAGCCGCCGATTTCCGGAGTGCCGGTACCGGGCGCCCAGGCCGGGTCGATGCCGTCGATGTCGAACGACAGGTAAACCGGGCCGCCGCCGACCTTTTCCCGGACTTCGGCCATCAGTGGCTCCAGCGATTTGTGCCAGCACTCTTCGGCCTGAACCACGCGGAAGCCCTGGCGGCGGCTCCAGTTGAAGTCATCGGCGGTGTAGCCCTGGGCGCGCAGGCCGATCTGTACCACGCGGTCGCAATCAAGCAGGCCTTCTTCCACGGCGCGGCGGAAGGTGGTGCCGTGGGCGATCTTTTCGCCGAACATGTGGTCGTTGACGTCGGCGTGGGCATCGATGTGCACCAGGCCGATCTTGCCGTGCTTCTTGTGCAGCGCACGCAGGATCGGCAGGGTGATGGTGTGGTCACCGCCCAGGGTCATCGGGATGACGTTGTGCTCGACGATCTCGTCATACGCTTCTTCGATGATGCGCACGGCGTCCAGCAGGTTGAAGGTGTTGATCGCCACGTCACCGATGTCGGCCACCGACAGCGAGTCGAACGGGGCGGCACCGGTGGCCATGTTGTACGGGCGGATCATCACCGATTCGGCGCGGATCTGCCGTGGGCCGAAGCGGGTGCCAGAGCGCAGCGAGGTACCGATGTCCAGGGGCACGCCGATGAAGGCAGCATCCAGGCCTTGGGCACTTTGCAGGTGGGGGAGACGGAGCATGGTGGCGATGCCGCCGAAACGCGGCATTTCGTTGCCGCCCAGTGGTTGGTGGAGAGTCTTGTCCACGGTGGGCCTCATCAGTCGGTCGATTGTTTTGTTTGTTCGAACCTGTGCCGCCGCGCGCCTTTCAAGTGTGGTTTTGCCGGCGGGCAGGGACATTTCGGCCAAGTCTGCTCAAGGTAGTGCCGCGGAAGAATCGCTACCGACAAATACTTAGTTCAGGAATTTCTGAACTAAAGGCCGGCAGAGCGGTTAGACTGCGCGCAAATACCCTTGCGGAACCGTTGCACCATGGCCTCGACATTGCCCGACCTGAAACTGCTGCGCATCTTCATCAGCGTGGCGCGCCACCAGGGCTTCGCCAACGCGCAGCGCGAGCTGAACCTGTCGACCTCGGCCATCAGCACCTACATGAGCCAGTTGGAAGGCGCGCTGGGCATCGTGCTGTGCCACCGCGGCCGTGGCGGTTTCAGCCTGACCAGCAAGGGCGAGCTGTTCCACCAGGAAACCCTGCGGCTTCTGGCCGAACTGGATGGCTTCGAGCAGTATGCCGCTGCCCTCAAGGGCGAGTTGCGTGGCACCCTCAACCTCGGGGTTATCGACTCCACGGTCGGCGACCGGGCCTTGCCGCTGGCCGAAGCCATCGGCGCCTACAGCCAGGAGCACCCGGCGGTGCACCTGCACCTGTCGGTGTCCAGCCCTTACGAGCTGCAACTGGGGGTGCAGGACAACCGCCTGGACCTGGCCATTGGTGCGTTCTCCTCGCGCATGAGCGGCCTGCTCTACCAGCCGTTGTACCGTGAACAGCACTGGCTGTACTGCAGCAGCCGCCACCCGTTGTATAACGAGCGTCGCATCCCCGAGCAGGTGGTGACCCAGCAGCGCATGGTCGGGCGTGGTTACTGGAGCCAGGCCGAGCTGGCCCGGCATGGCTTCAAGCACAGCGCGGCGACGGTGGAGAGTATGGAAGCGCAGTTGATCCTGATCCTTTCCGGGGCCTATATCGGCTACCTGCCCGAGCACTACGCCCAGGCCTGGGTCGACAAGGGCGACTTGCGCGTGCTGTCGCCGTCGACCTTCGGCTACCAGGCCCCGTTTTCGCTGATCATTCGCCGTGGGCGTAGCCGTGAACCCTTGATCCAGACCTTCCGCGACCTGCTCAAAAGCCAGTTGAACGTGGGCTGAGGCGCGACACATTCATGCATTCCGTCGGGCGGTGTTAAATTCCGGCAAAAGCTGACCGCTAACCTGATAGCGCTCTGCTACATATCAACTTGCGCTGATGATTTTTCCCTTATTTCATCCTGCAAGGATCGCCCAGATGCGCATGAATTTGCCCGTCACTGAGCACGAAAGAACCTTCTCCAGCGATCAACGCCTGATTTCCACGACTGACCTCAACAGCCGCATCACTTACTGCAACGAAGCCTTCGTGGCGATCAGCGGGTTTACCTATGACGAGCTGGTCGGCCAACCCCACAACCTGGTGCGCCACCCGGATATGCCGCCATCGGTGTTCGGGCATATGTGGGAGACGATCAAGCAGGGCAAACCGTGGATGGGGGTGGTCAAGAACCGGGCGAAGAACGGCGACTACTACTGGGTCAGCGCCTACGTCACGGCAATCTACGAGCAGGGCCGCATCAGTGGTTACGAGTCGGTGCGCTCGGTACCCACGCGCGAGCAGATCCGCCGCGCCGAGGCGCTGTATGCGCGCCTGCGGGCCGACCGTGCAGCCGTGCCGTGGGTCGCGCGGCTGGGGCATGGGTTGGGCCATGGCTGGCCGCTGATCGGCGCGGGCCTGCTGTCGGCGGCCGGTTACCTGTGGCTGCCGCCCTATGCAGCGCTTGGGATCCTGATGGCGAGCCTGCTGCTGGCCTGGTACCTGGTCGAGCACCGGCAGAACCAGGCTATCCGCCGCACGTTGGCCGAGCACCCGAAAGCCTTCACCAGCCCGTTGGTGGCGCTGACCTACAGCGACAACCCGGGCCTGCTGGGCCAGCTGGACCTGGCCATCATCAGCGAGGAAGCGCGCCTGCAAACGGCCCTGACCCGCCTGGTGGACGCCGGGGTCGGGGTGAAGTCGCGGGCCGCGCAGTCGTCCGATCTGTCCGATGCCCAGGCGCAGATGCTCGACCGCCAGCGCAGCGAGACCGACCAGTCGGCCACGGCCATTGCGCAGATGGCGGCGACCATCCAGCAGGTCACCCACAACGTGCAAAGCACGGCGCATGCAGCCGGCGATGCCGACCAGCTGGCGCAGCAGGGCAGCGAGCTGGCGCTGCGAAGCCTTAAAGCCATGGGCAGCATGAGTGATGCCGTCAACGACATCGATCAGGCGGTCAATGCGCTGGCCGAGCAGACCCAGTCCATCGGCAGCGTGGTCGATGTGATTACCTCGATTGCCGAGCAGACCAACCTGCTGGCGCTCAACGCTGCCATCGAGGCGGCACGCGCAGGTGAGCAGGGGCGGGGGTTTGCCGTGGTGGCCGATGAAGTGCGTTCGCTGGCCCAGCGGACCCGCGCATCCACCGATGAGATTCACCACATCATTGCCTCGTTGCGCGCAGGAGCAGAGCGGGCGGTGAGCACCGCCAACCGGGGTGAACAGATCTCGCGGGACAGCGTGCACAGCGTCGAGGCGGTGCAGGCGGCCTTGAGCGGGATTGCCCAGGCGGTCAGCCGCATCACCGGCATGAGCCAGCAGATGGCGACGGCGTCGGAGCAGCAGAGCCATGTGGCCGAGGACATCAACCAGCAGATCGTGAGGATTGCCCAGCTGTGTGACCAGAGTGCCGGGCAGGCCAGGCAGGGGGCAGAAATCAGCCAGGACCTGGAGCGCATGGCCGAGTACCTGCATAGCTTGGCGGAGCGCTTCAACCGCTGAGATCGCTGGGGTCGCTTTGCGGCCCATTCGCAGCACAAGGCTGCTCCTACAAAGCCAGCGCGATCTCCTGTAGGAGCAGCCTTGTGCTGCGAATGGCCCGCAAAGCGGGCCGCGGTTCTGTGGCAAACTGTTCCCGCCAAGGAGAACCCCATGCCCAGACCCCGCTGCGAGCGCTGCCAGCGCCCGCTCGACCATTGCCTCTGCCCACTGATCCCCGCGCTCGACAGCCGCACCCGCGTCATCCTGCTGCAGCACCCCAGTGAAACCGCCCATGCCCTGAACACTGCGCGCCTTGCTGCCCTTGGGCTGAACAATGCCGAGCTACGGGTAGGCGAGGTTTTCGATGACCTGGCTGAATGGCTGGCAATGCCTGGCTATCGGCCGGCCCTGCTGTTCCCGGGCGATGACGCTCAGGTGCTGACGGTCTATGGCAAGAACGATGACACACCGTTGCTGCTGATCGTGCCCGACGGCACCTGGCGCAAGGCGCGCAAGCTGCTGTACATGAACCCGCTACTGGAGGGGTTGCCACGGGTGACGCTGGGGGCAGTCGCACCTTCGCGTTATCGGCTGCGCAAGGCGCCGGAGGCGGGGGCGCTGTCGACTATCGAGGCGGTGGTGGGGGCTTTGAATGCGCTGGAGCAACCGGCCTGCTTCGATGCACTGCTGGCGCCGTTCGAAGCGTTGATCGAGGGGCAGATCAAGGCCATGGGGGTGGAGACGTTCCAGCGTAACCATGGTGAGGGTTGAGGTGGCCGTGAGGGCCCTATCGCCGGCAAGCCAGCTCCCACAGTTACAGTGTCAGGCTCATGCTTTTATTCCCACAGGCAACTGCACAAAGTTTGAAGCCTATGCAGTAACTGTGGGAGCTGGCTTGCCGGCGAAAGGGCCGCAAAGCGGCCCCAAAATCTAAAGCCGATCAACGCATCTCAGGCAAACGCGCCTCGGTACGCACCTCGGTGGTAGCCAGCGCCTCTGGCGGCAGCGAAATACGCTGTTTGCTCAGCAGCTCACCCATGGTCGCCAGCACGCGGTAGCGCGAGAACTCCTCGGTGTAGCGTACTTCGGTGTAGCGACGGTCGGCGTTGTACAGCTCGTTCTCACTGTCCAGTACGTCCAGCAGGGTACGCTGGCCCAGACCGAACTGGTCCTGGTAGGCGGCACGCACGCGCTTGGTGGTCTCGGCGTATTCACGCGCGGTCGGCAGCTGCTTGCTGGCGTTGTTCATGGCGTTCCACGCCAGGCTCAGGTTTTCGGTCAGCTCACGCAGGGCGTTGTTGCGGATGTCCAGGGCCTGGTTGATCTTGTGCGCGTCAGACTGCAGGCGGGCCTTGTCGCTGCCGCCGCGGAACAGGTTGTAGTTCATCTCTACACCGGCCTGCCAGTCGTTGTTGTTGTGGCCTTTTTCGCCGCCGGTGTTGTTATTGGCACCGGTTGCCAGAATGGCGTCGAAGCGCGGGTAGAAGGTCGACTTGCCGACTTCGTATTGCTGCTCGGCGGCGTTGACGTCAGCCTGGGCGGATTTGATGTAAGGGTTGTTCTGGCGCATGCTGTCGCGCGCGCCGTCGAGGGTCTCAGGCACCTCGCCCTTGATGGTCGCCGGGCTTTCCAGCTCGTCCGGGGCACGGCCGACCACGCTGAAGAAGTTGGCCTCGGCATCGGCCAGGTCGACTTCGGCGGTGTCCAGGTTGTTTTCCGCCAGGGCGCGACGTGCGCGGGACTGGTCAAGGTCGGCGGTGCTGCCGACGCCGCGCTCGTTACGCAGGCCGATCTGGTCGTTGACGCGCAGGTGGGCTTGCAGGTTGTTCTTGGCCAGGGTCACCAGCTCGCGGCGCTTGAGCACTTCCAGGTACACCTCGGTCGCACGCAGGGCAACATCCTGGGCAACGGCCTGGGTGTAGTAGGCGCGGGAGGTGGACACCGCTTCGGTGCGGCCCACTTCGTTCGCGGTGTTGAAACCGTCGAAAATCATCTGCCGCAGGCGCAGCTCGGACTGGGTGTAGTTGAGGGTTTCCTTGTTGTGGTTACCCTCGGCACGGGTGGTAGCGTTGTCCGAACGCTGGCGGCCATAGCCAGCAACCAAATCCACGGAAGGGTAGTAGCCACCACGCGCAAACTTGACGTCTTCATCGGCCGACAGCTTGCTGTTGCGATTGGAGCTGACCTGCGGGTGGTAGTCCACGGCGCTCTGGACGGCCTCGGTGATCGACATCGCCTGTACGTTGGCACTCGCCAGGGCCAACAGTAATGCACTGGTGATGGGGTTCAAAACGCGCATGGGTACATCTCCCTGATCCTGGAATTGATCCTGCTGCTCGCCAAAAAAATGACGAAAAATTATCGCGTATAGTGTTGCAGGTTTTTAACAACACAGCTAAGTACATTCAACGCGATAGATAAGAAGATTTATTCATATCAAATTGCCATATAAGACATATATTGTCTAACAATGACGACAAAACATGTCGAGGGCAAACGAGCAATAAGCCGCTAAACCCAGTATTTACAAGGCTTTTAGGCGGTTCCAGAACCATTTCGGATAAAGAAAACGTCAGTTAGGCGAAAGTGATATTTGGCGACAAAAAAATGTCACTTTCGCGTGTGCAGGGTTTTCTGTCTGACGATATACAGGCTTACCAGCACGGCGCTGGTCAACATGAAGGCGCGCGCCCAGAACAGGGGCACCAGATAGCACGACAGGCCGATGCTGGCCCACATCAGGCCGATGGCGTAGACCTTGCCCTTGAGGGGGATGCCTTCACCACTAAGGTAGTCGCGGATCCACGGCCCGAGCTTCGGGTGATGGACCAGCCAGTGGTGAAAGCGCGGCGAGCTGCGGGCAAAGCAGGCCGCCGCCAATAGCAGGAACGGGGTGGTGGGCAATACCGGAAGGAAAATCCCCAACACCCCCAGCGCAACGCTGAGCCAGCCGATGGCCAGCAGCAGGTAGCGCACAGCCGACTTAGTGGTGGCGTGGCTTGAGCAGCGCCGGTTTTTCGTCAGGAGCGTGCAGCAGCAGGAACAGTGCGCTCAGCGCCTCGGGGATCTGTACGATCATGTCGTCCTGCAGGTTGGCATTGCTGGCGATGTCAGCGAACTCTGGCTGTTCGTCGAACAGGCCCGAGCCAACCATGATCGGCAGCAGCATCTCGCTGACTTCTTCTTCGGCGTTCTCGAACCAGGCCTCTTCACGCAGGAACACGCCTTCCATGAAGCCGATGCACCAGCCGCGCAGGTCGGAATCGTCCGGCTCGTCGGTCAGGTCCAGGTCGCATGGCAGGTCGAATTCTTCGTCGCTGGCCAGCTGGCGGGCAATGTGCGCTTTCAACGCCACCAGGGTGGCTTCGATTTCGGTGCGCTGGGCCTCGCTGGCGTAGTGCGGCTCTTCGGCGAACAGGGCATCGATCCATTCGCGCTCGGGCACGTCCTCGGCGTTGATCGACAGGGCGGTGAGGTAGCCGTGGGCGGCGACGTAGTCCAGCGCCTCTTCGTGCAGCTCGTCGGCGTCGAGGAAGGCTTGCAGGCGGGTCAGTTGCTCGGCGAAGGACATTACAGGGCTACCTTGGGGAATAAACGATACCGAATTCTAGCACCAAGCAAGGGTAGCGGGGTAAAGGGAACGTCTATCGCCGTGGTGCCCTGTGCGGTGCAGTGCTGCGGTATACTCCGCGATTTTTCATCCAGGGGCGGATTTTATCGGCGCCTGGCAAAAACCGCTTACGCATTTGGCGTGTGCGGAGCGGGTTTTTCGTCCAGCCTGTATCCAGGATGGTACGGCGATTTGTGGAGTTGCACATGCTCGAACAGGCTCAGCGCGTTCTCAAGGACATTTTCGGCTACGACAGTTTCCGTGGGCGCCAGGCAGCAATCATCGAATGCGTGGCCAATGGCGGCGACGCCCTGGTGCTGATGCCCACCGGTGGCGGCAAGTCGCTGTGTTTCCAGGTGCCGGGGCTGCTGCGCCCGGGCCTGACGGTAGTGGTCTCGCCGCTGATTGCGCTGATGGACGACCAGGTCGCCACGCTGGACGAACTGGGTGTATCGGCCGCCGCGCTGAACTCGACCCTGACGGCGGAGCAGCAGCGTGAACTGGCCGGGCGCCTGCGCCGTGGCGAAGTGAAGATGCTGTACCTGGCGCCCGAGCGCCTGGTGCAGCCGCGTATGCTCGACTTCCTGCGCGAGCTGGATATCTCGCTGTTTGCCATCGACGAGGCGCACTGCGTGTCGCAATGGGGCCACGATTTCCGCCCCGAATACCTGCAACTCGGGCAGTTGGCCGAGCTGTTCCCGCATGTGCCGCGCATCGCGCTGACCGCCACCGCCGACATGCGAACCCGCGAAGAGATCGTCCAGCGCCTGCACCTGCAAGGCGCCGAGCGCTTCCTGTCGAGCTTCGACCGGCCGAACATCTTCTACCGCATCGTACCCAAGGAAGCGCCGCGCAAGCAGCTGATGGCCTTCCTCGGCGAGCGCCGCGGCAACGCCGGCATTGTCTACTGCCTGTCGCGCAAGAAGGTCGACGAAACCGCTGCCTTCCTTTGTGAACAGGGCTTCCCGGCATTGCCGTACCACGCTGGCCTGGCCGCCGAGACCCGATCGGCCAACCAGCACCGCTTCCTCAACGAGGAAGGGCTGATCATGGTCGCCACCATTGCCTTCGGCATGGGCATCGACAAACCCAACGTGCGCTTCGTTGCCCACCTCGACCTGCCCAAGTCGCTTGAGGCCTATTACCAGGAAACCGGCCGTGCCGGCCGTGACGGCCTGCCATCCGATGCCTGGATGGCCTACGGCCTGCAAGACATGGTGATGCTCAAGCAGATGCTGCAGAACTCCGAAGGTGACGAGCGCCACAAGCGCATCGAGCAGCACAAGCTCGACGCCATGCTGGCGCTGTGCGAAGAAACCCGCTGCCGTCGCCAGTCGCTGCTGGCCTATTTCGACGAAACCCTCGAACAGCCGTGCGGGCATTGCGACAACTGTGTAGACAACATCCAGACCTGGGACGCCACCGAGCCGGCCCGTCAGGCGCTGTCGGCGGTGTTCCGTACGGGCCAGCGCTATGGCGTGGGCCACCTGGTCGATGTGCTGCTGGGCAAGGACAACGAGAAGGTGCGCAATTTCGGCCACGAGAAGCTGTCGGTGTTCGGCGTCGGCAAGGGCCTGGCCGAGGTCGAATGGCGATCGCTGTTCCGCCAACTGGTAGCGCGCGGCCTGGTCGATATCGACCTGGAAGGCTACGGCGGGCTGCGCCTGTCCGACAGCTGCCGGCCGCTGCTGCGCGGCGAGGTGACCTTGCAACTGCGTCGCGACCTCAAGCCGCAGACCACGGCCAAGTCCTCGTCGTCCGGTGGCGGCAGCCCTGCCAGCCAGTTGGTGCGTGCCGAAGAGCGCGAGCTGTGGGAAGCGCTGCGTACCCTGCGGCGCAAGCTGGCGGAGGAGCACAGTGTGCCGCCCTATGTCATCTTCCCCGACTCGACGCTGCTGGAAATGCTGCGCAGCCAGCCGGTCAGCCTCAGCGACATGGCCCAGGTCAGCGGTGTGGGCGCGCGCAAGCTGGAACGCTACGGCCAGGCGTTCCTCGAAGTGCTGAACAGCAGCGGTGGCACCGAAGAGGCGCCGAAAGTGGTGCTCGACCTGCGCCACGAACTGGTCAGCCTGGCCCGGGCCGGCATGACCCCGGCGCAGATCGCCGGGCAGCTCAACTGCAGCGAGAAGAACGTGTATAGCCTGCTGGCCGAGGCGCTGGGCCGCCAGGAGCTGAGCCTCGACCAGGCCCTCGACCTGCCGGAAGACCTGCTGATGGAAGTGCAGGATGCCTTCCTGGATGGCGAGGGCGAGCTGCCGCCGGTGTCGGCCATTGCGCCGCAGTTTGCGGGCCGTGTGCCGGAGGGTGTGCTGTATTGCGTGCGTGCGGCGCTGGCGGCCGAGTTCGAGATGTGACTGGCATGCAGATCGAGGGCAGAACCGCCATCTGCTGACCTTTGTCATGCTTTTTGACGATTATCGAACAATGAGGAGGGCGCGAGCCTTGCCTCGTGGGGCAGGTCATGGTTAGCTGCCTAACAATTAGATCTTTTCAATGAGTTGCTTATGCCCTTGACCGACAACCAACACCGCTTCGGCATGCAGCTGGCCCAGATGTCCCGGGGCTGGCGTGCCGAGCTGGACCGCCGCCTGGCCGGGCTGAACCTGTCCCAGGCGCGCTGGCTGGTGTTGCTGCACCTGGCGCGGTTCGAAGAAGCCCCCACCCAGCGTGAGCTGGCCCAGAGCGTGGGCGTCGAAGGCCCGACCCTGGCGCGCCTGCTCGACAGCCTGGAAGCCCAAGGGCTGGTGCGCCGGCAGGCCGTGTTAGAAGACCGGCGAGCCAAGAAGATCTTGCTGTGCCCGCCGGCCAAGCCGCTGATCGACCAGATCGAAACCATCGCCAATCAACTGCGGGTAGAGCTGTTTACCGGGGTGGACGAGGCAGAGTTGCAGGTGTGCATGCGTGTGCATGCCACGATCCTGGCCAACCTCGAAAAATCCTGAGGCCCCTGGGGCTGCAAAGCAGCCCCCGACGATTCAGAAAGTATGCCCAAGGTTCAGGTACACCGCCTGCTGATGTGCACTGTTAGTGCCATAGCTGAGGTTCAGCGGCCCCAGCGGCGTCTCCAGCCCCAGAAAGATGCTCGCCGCGTTGATGTAGCCACTGTCGAACTCGTTGTCGTTGTTCCACACGCGCCCACGCTCCAGCGACCCGCCAATGTACAGCGGGAAGTCCAGCGGTACGTAGGCCCGTGGCGTCAGCCTGCGGTAGTAGACCATGCGCAGCAGGCTCACGTTCTGCCCCGATACCGAGTCCTGGCGGAAGCCTGACAGCTCACGCGCCCCACCCATCACGAAGCTCGATGTCACCACTTCGGTGTCATCCAGCGTGCGGCCGTAGCGCCCGCCCAGCACGAACGTGTTCGGCCCGCTGCTGATTGCCTTGTCCAGGTTGAACAGCCACTGCCGGTAATCCTGGTCAGAGTCCAGCGACTTGTCGTACTTGCGCAAGGTCAGGCTGATGTCCTCACCGCTGTGCGGGAAATACACGTTGTCGAGGGTGTCGAACGAGTATTTCAGCTCATAGAAGCCTTCATTGAAGCTGACCTTGGGCAGGTCCTGGTCGCCGATGCGCACTTCGGCCTCGCCCCAGGCCTTGCCCACGCCCAGGCGTACTTCACCGTTGGTGCCAATCTGCCGCCCGACGTTCAGGCCAAAGCCGTAGCGCTCCAGGCGGTACTCGGCGACGGGGTCGTTGTCCAGGGTGGCTTCGATATTCTGTGAGCTGACGTCCAGGTACGGCGCGATGAAGTAGCGTGAACCCACGTCCAGCGGCTGGTAGAACTCGCTGTACAGTTCTTGCTGGTCGCCGATCTGGCCACGGGTCAGCCATTCGGCACCCAGGCTGTTGATGCCGTTGACCCGGTAGCTGGCGCCCAGGTTGAAGGCACTGTCACCGCGCAGGTCGTCCGACAGGTTCAGGCCCAGGCGCAGGTAGTCGGTGCCGCCGCGTCTACCGCGAGCGTTGATCACCAGGGTGTTGTCGTTGCCCTTGTGCACCACGCGGTACTGCACCCGGTCGAAGTAGTCCAGGCCGTACAGCGTGCCCATGTCGGTCTGCAGGCGGTCCAGCTCCAGCGGTGCGTCGATCGGCTGACGGATGTACGAGCGGATCACGTCATCGCTGACCTTGGAGTCGTTTTCGATCCGGATCGCAGTGATTACCGGCGTGCGCTGGCGCGGCGAGCGGGCCACGGCCAGGCTGCTGTCGCCCTCGGGCTGGCGCAGGGCGGCAAGGCGTGGGTCGAGCAGCCGGGTGGCGCGGTAACCGGCGTCGATCATGTCCCGTGCACGGCCGAAGTCGGTCACGCCGAAGGCAGTCAGCGATGGCTGGATGAGGATGTCGTCACGGTGCAGGCTGGCCAGTTGTTCTTCCGAATTGCGCCGAGTCATCAGGGTGATCGACTGATTGAGCACGTCAACCACGGTCAGTAATTGCTTGCGATCGCGCAGCGGGGTACCAATGTCGACCACGATGGCCAGGTCCACGCCCATTTCCCGGGCCACGTCCACCGGGATGTTGTCGACCATGCCGCCGTCCACCAGCAGGCGGCCGTCCAGTTCGACCGGGGCGAACACGGCGGGGATCGACATGCTGGCACGGATTACCTGGGGCAGGTGACCGCGGCGGAATACCACTTTTTCGCCGCTGGCGATGTCGGTGGCCACCGCGCGGAAGGGTATGGGCAGTTTGTCGAAGTCGCGGGTGTCGGCGGTGTGCGCCAGTTTGCTTTCCAGCAGGAGTGACAGGTTCTGGCCCTGGATTACCCCCAGCGGCAGGCCCAGGCTGCCGTCGTCACGAAAGCTGAGCTTCTGCTTGACCAGAAAGTCGCGGTCATCCTGCTTGCGCCGGAACGGCACGTCCTTGCGCGGCGGGGCATCGGACAGCGCCTGTTGCCAGTCGAGGGTGGTGGCGAGTTTTTCCAGCTCTTCGACACTGTAGCCCGATGCATACAGCCCGCCGACTACTGCGCCCATGCTGGTGCCGGCGATGGCGTCGATGCGCACGCCCTGTTCTTCCAGGGCTTTGAGCACACCAATGTGGGCCAGGCCACGGGCCGCGCCGCCAGACAACACCAGGCCGACCTTGGGCCTGGCAGGTTCTGCGGCGGCGGCAGTGAAGGCGGTAAGGGCAAGCAGGAAACAGAACAGCAAACGGTGCATCGTGAGTCTCAAACCGTGGGCTAAAGACCGCTAGTATAAGCGGCCCCTCACCTGGAGATGCCTCAGCATGGCCGACAACAAGCCCGAAATCGTCATTACTTATTGCACCCAGTGCCAATGGCTGCTGCGCGCCGCCTGGCTGGCCCAGGAGCTGCTCAGCACCTTCACCGACGACCTTGGCCGGGTGGCGCTGGAGCCGGGTACCGGCGGCATCTTCCGCATCACTTGCAATGGCGTGCAGATCTGGGAGCGCAAGGCCGACGGCGGGTTCCCCGAAGCCAAGGTGCTGAAGCAGCGGGTGCGCGACCAGATCGACCCGCAGCGTGACCTGGGCCACAACGACCGCTGATCAGGCGCCCTCGGCCAGAGGCCGCTGCTTGGGCGGTTGCTCGGTGGCCATGCGGCTGGATAGCACGATGGCGAAGATGATCAGCGCGCCGCCCAGCAGCATGCGCAGGGTCGGGGTTTCGGCGAACACCGCCCAGGCCACGGCAATGCCGTAGACCGGCTCCATGCCGAACACCACGGCGGCGGTGCGCGCCTTGATCACTGCCAGGCTGGCGACGAACAGGCTGTGCGCCACGCCGGTGCAGAAGATGCCGAGCAGGGCGATCCACAGCCAGTCCATGGTTGCCACGCCTGCCAGGCCGGGAGCTGCGAACGGCAGCAGGCACAGGCCTACCACCAGGTTCTGCCACAGTGCAGCCTGTACCGCTGGCAAACGCCCGGAGCCGACGCGGTTGGTGAGGGACAGCAGCGAGAACAGCAACCCCGAAAGCAGTGCCCAGAGCAGGCCGCCAGTGGCCTCGCTGGCCAGGTCGAAGGCCGGCGTGACCAGTATCAGGCCGATGCTGACCAACACTACCAGCACGGCCTCGTTGCGGCGGATGCGTTCGCGGAACAGCACGCCTTCAAGGATGACGGTGAAGGCCGGGAAGCTGGCAAAGCCGAGGGTGGCGATGGCCACGCCGCCGACTTTGACGGCAATGAAGAAACTGACCCAGTGGCCGGCCAGCAGCACACCGCCGAGCAGCAGGCGGCGGATATCCTGGCTGCTCAGGCGTTGCCAGCCCGGGCCGGTCACGCTGGCGAACAGGGCCAGGGCGATTACGGCGAAGGCGGCGCGGCCGAACACGATGATCGCCGGGCTGGCGCTGGCGGCCAGTTTGCCGAAGACGCCGGTCAGGCCAAAGAACAGTGCGCCAATGTGCAGGGCGCCGAGTGCGGTACGGTGGTTCATGATGGGTCCTTGCTGAAGATCTCTACTGACAATACCGGCCTCTTCGCGGGCACGCCCGCTCCCACAGGTATTGCACAGCCCTTGGGTATCGGGTCTGCCGCTATCAAGCTCCCACAGGTATTGCACAAGTCTGCAAAGCAGCGAGGTACCTGTGGGAGCGGGCGTGCCCGCGAAAGGGCCGGTACAGGATCAGTCTATAGGCTCAGGCAAACGCGTTCTGTCGCAAGACTGCTGTCAGTTGTCGCCAGGCTCTCGCCGCAGAGCCATTGGCGTACACCCGAACGCCCGCAACATCGCCGCTGAAAACGCACTCTGCGAGCCATACCCCACCTGCGCCGCAATTTCCCCCATCGGCAACAAGGTATGCACCACCAGCCGCCGCGCCTTCAGCAACCGCCGCTGGCGGATGTAGTCCATCGGCGTCATCCCGCATTCCGCGATAAAACGCGCGTGCAGCCGGGCACTGGACAGCCCGGCCAGCCGCGCCAGGTCGGCCACCTGCAGTGGGTAGGCAGCATGTTGCTCGATGTGCGCATCGAACGCGGCATAAGGCAAGCGCTGGCTGGGGCGCACGTTGGCTGCCGCCGTTGGGTTCAGGCTTGCCAACAACAGCGCTGCGCCTTGCCGGGCAATCAGCGGGTCGTCCATGGGGCTGGCCGCCAGCCAGTCGACCAGCTGCTGCTGACGGTTGTCCAGGCCCAGCGCGGCGGGGCGGTCGAGCAGGCGGCGGCTGGCATCGGCATGCTCGCCCAACTGCTCGTGCAGCCACTGCTCCCCCGGCACATCTAGCACCAGGCAGTGGCTGCCGGCATCGCTGGCGCAGCTGTGATGCGCGCCCGCCGGTACCACCACCAGCCCCTGCCGGTCGATCCCGGCGCCTTGCCCCTGCACCTCGAACTCCAGGCGGCCGCGCAGGCCAAACACCAGTTGCGGGTGTTCGTGGCTGTGGGCGATCAGGCTGTCGCGATAGTGGCGCAGCGAGAGGATCGGGCCGGCGGTCATGGGGGCTTCCTCGCAGGGCAGATGCGCATTGTGCCTCATTCCCTGCAGGCCATCACTCGTAACCGTTTTGCCACGGCGCTGTCATGCGCGCCTGCCAGTCTCCAGCAAACTGCGCCGGAGCCTGTCCATGACCCATGCCGAACTCTCCCGTCCCTCGCGCAAGCAACGCGTGCGTACCTTGTGGATCTCCGATGTGCACCTGGGGACCCGCGACTGCCAGGCCGAACACCTGTCGCAGTTCCTGAAGGGTTACCAGGCCGACCGCGTGTACCTGGTAGGTGACATCATCGATGGCTGGAAACTGCGCGGCGGCATCTACTGGCCGCAAGCCCACACCAACGTGATCCGCCGCCTGCTGACCATGAGCAAGCGCGGTACCGAGGTGATCTACGTCACCGGCAACCATGACGAATTCCTGCGCCGATACTCCAGCCTGATCCTGGGCAACATCCAGCTGGTGGATGAAGCCGAGCACCTGACCGCCGATGGGCGACGCCTGTTGGTGATCCATGGCGACCAGTTCGATGTGATTACCCGTTACCACCGCTGGCTGGCGTTTCTCGGTGACCGTGCCTATGAGTTCACCCTGGTGCTCAACCGCTGGCTCAACCACTGGCGTGCGCGGTATGGCTATGGTTACTGGTCGCTGTCGGCGTACCTGAAGCACAAGGTCAAGGGCGCGGTGAACTTCATCAGCGACTTCGAGGATGCCATTGCACACGAGTGCACCCGGCGTGGCTTTCATGGGGTGGTGTGCGGGCATATCCACCATGCCGAGATCCGCAAGGTGGGGGAGGTGGAGTACCTCAATTGCGGGGACTGGGTGGAGTCGTGCACGGCGCTGATCGAGCACTGGGATGGCAGCATCGAGCTGTACCGGCTGGCCGATGCCCAGGCACGGGAAGCGCAGGCGGTGGCGGCGTAGGGCTTGAGGGCCGTGGGGCTGCTGAATCTACAGGCTGATCTTGCCCAGCAGGATATCCCTGAACATCACGAAATCCCCGGCCAGGCTGTACAGCGGGTAGGTGAAGGTCGCCGGCCGGTTCTTTTCAAAAAAGAAATGCCCGACCCAGGCAAAGCCGTAGCCAAACAGGGGCACGGCCAGCAGCAGCAACCATTTGCCACTGCCGATGGTGTAGGCCAGCAGGGCAATCACCAGGCTGGTGCCGACAAAGTGCAGCCGGCGGCAGGTGGGATTACTGTGCTCCCCCAGGTAGTAGGGGTAGAACTCGGCAAAACTGCGATACTGCGCTGTGCGGTTCATGGCAGTGCTCCGGGATTAATACTTCTGGACAAGATGCACGGCGTGGAGCCTGATTCGAGTCTAGAGTGACTGACGGGGCCTATCAGTGACAATAGGCGCCAAATGAGTATCCTTGGGGTTCACCGCAGGAGCGGTCGGTAAAAAGAAGCCTGTCATGAGCGAAAGAACCACGTCAGCCAGTTGGGCATCAGGGATTGTGAAGGCACTCGAACTGGAAGGACTGGACTGCCCGTCCATGTTCAAGCAGCTGGGGCTGGACTTCGCTGCCCTTGACGACCCCGATGCACGTTTCCCCCAGGACTCCATGACCCGGCTCTGGCAGTTGGCGGTGGAGTTGTCGGGCAATGAAGCCATCGGCCTGAACATGGCGCGGGTGGTACGCCCTGCGTCGTTCCATGTGGTGGGCTATGCATTGATGTCCAGCCGCACCTTGGCCGAAGGTTTCCAGCGCCTGGTGCGTTACCAGCGCATCATCGCCGAAAGCTCAGACCTCAGCTTTGTCCTTGGCGCCGAAGGCTACTCGCTGATCCTGACGGTGCATGGTGACCACTTGCCGCCGACCCGGCACAGTGCCGAAGCATCGCTGGCCTGTGCGCTGGCGTTGTGCAAATGGCTCAGCGGTCGGCCGGTGCAGCCGCGCCGCGTATTGGTGCAGGGGCCGCAGCCAAAGAATATCGAGCCCTACAAGGTGGCGTTCCATTCACCCCTGGTGTTCGGTGCGCCGCACGATGCGCTGGTATTCGAGCGGGCCGACATGGAAGCGCCGCTGCCGACTGCCAACGAGGCCATGGCGGTGTTGCACGACCGTTTTGCCGGGGAGTACCTGGCACGCTTTTCCGAAAGCCGGGTTACCCACCGCGTGCGCCAGGTGTTGTGCCGCATCCTGCCGCAGGGCGAGCCCAAGCGCGAAACCCTGGCTCAGGCCCTGCACCTGTCGCAGCGCACCTTGCAGCGGCGGCTGCAGGAGGAGGGCACCAGTTTCCAGACGTTGCTCGATGACACCCGTCGCGAGCTGGCCGAACAATACCTGGCCCAGCCGGGCATGACACTGCTGGAAACCGCCTACCTGCTGGGTTTTGCCGATCCCAGCAACTTCTACCGGGCGTTCCGCCGCTGGTTCGATGTTACCCCCAGCGAGTATCGCGCCCGCCTGGGCGCGGATCCCGAAGTGGTCAGTGACGCCAGAACGCCGGCATACACAGCACCAGCACCGTAATGATTTCCAGGCGGCCAAGCAGCATGCCGGCCGCCAGGATCCACTTGGCTGCGTCAGGCAGCGTGGCATAGTTGCCCGACGGGCCGATCACTTCACCCAGGCCCGGGCCGACACCCGACACCGTGCCGGCTGCACCGGTCAATGCGGTCATCCAGTCCACGCCCAGTAACGACAGCAGCAGGGCCATGACGCAGATGGTGATGGCGAAGAAGAACGAGAACGTCAGAATCGAACGCACGATGTCTTCGTCGAGCCGGTGGCCATTGTATTTCTGCTTGATCACCGCGCGTGGGTGGATCAGTTGGTTGAGGCTGGCCTTGAGCAGGATGTAGGCCACCTGGAAGCGGAAAATCTTGATACCGCCTGCCGTCGAGCCGGAGCAGCCTCCGACGAAGCCCAGGTAGAAGAACAGCATCAGCGAGAAGTTGCCCCACAGGCTGTAGTCGCCCAGGGCGAAGCCTGTGGTGGTGACCACCGAGGTCACGTTCAACGCCACGTGGCGCAGGGCGTCGAGCCAGTGCAGGTTGGTGCTGTACCAGTACCAGGTGCCCAGCACCAGCCAGGTAACGAGCAGCATGCCCAGCAAACCCTGCACCTGCTGGTCACGGATCAGTGCCTTGCGGTTGCCGCGCAGGGTGGCTACATAAAGGGTGAACGGCAGGCTGCCCATGATCATGACCACCACCGCGACCCAGTGCACGGCCGGTATATCCCATTTTGCCAGTGACTGGTCGGAGGTGGAGAAGCCACCGGTGGAGATGGCCGACATGGCGTGGTTGATTGCATCGAACGGGCTCATGCCCGCCCACCAGAAGGCCAGCGAGCCGAGGATCGAGAAGCCGACGTACACCCCGACGATCGACTTGGCGACCATGTGCGAGCGCGGCATTACCTTTTCCGAGCGGTCGGACGATTCGGTCTGGAACAGGCGCATGCCACCGATGCGCAGCAATGGCAGGATCGCTACCGCCATGGCGATGAAGCCGATGCCGCCCAGCCAGTGCAGCATCGAGCGCCACATGAGGATACCCGGGGACATGGTATCGAGCCCGCTGAGCACGGTAGCGCCGGTAGCGGTAATGCCCGACATGCTCTCGAAGAAGGCATCGGTGTAGCTGATGTGCTGGGTCAGCAGGAACGGCAAGGCGGCAAACACGCACACCACCAGCCAGCTGCTGACCGTTAGCAGGTACATGTCACGCGGGCGCAGGTGCACATGCTCAGGGCGGCCCGGTACCACCAGGGCCAGGCCGGCGATGAAGGTGATCAGGCTCGACCAGAGGAAGGACGGCATGTCACCGGTGCGCTCGAAGATCACCAGGGTTGCCATGGGCACGGCCATGCCGACGGCGAGGGTAATCAGGAAGATGCCGATGATGAAACCAATGATCCTTAAGGTCGGCAACGCCATGTGATCTGCTCTGACTTGAAACGGAAGGGCGCCATTCTACCTATGGGTCTGGTGATGTAAACGCTAGAATGGCCGCACATTCAACTGCCAGGAGGGTAGCCGATGGAGGCTCTCGACGCATTGCTCAACCGTGTTTCCGTGCCACGCCTGACCGAACCGGCACCCAATGCCGCCCAGCGCGAGGCGCTGTTCCAGGCTGCCTTGCGCGCCCCGGATCATGGTCAGCTGCGGCCATGGCGTTTCCTCACCATCGAAGGCCAGGGCCGTGAAAAGCTGGGCGAGCTGTTCGCTGAGGCCGTGCAGAACAAGGGAGATGCCAGCCAGGCAGCGCTGGACAAGGCCCGTGCGATGCCACTGCGGGCGCCGTTGCTGATCGTGGTAATTGCCAAGCTGCAGGACCACTTCAAGGTGCCCAAGTCCGAGCAGCGCCTGGCCGCGGGCTGTGCAGCCCACGGCATTCTGATCGCCGCGCATGCGCAAGGCGTCGGGGCGGTGTGGCGCACCGGGGACATGGCGTTTGATGCTCATGTACACAAGGGCCTGGGGCTGGCCGAGAACGAAGAGTTGATCGGCTACCTGTATGTCGGCACGCCGCTGACCGAGCCGCGTACGGCGCCGGTGCTGGACACTGCCGAGTTCGTCAGCGCCTGGGGCGAATAATCCATTTCAGGCTGATTGATCCATTGAGGCTTCCGGCCTCTTCGCGGGTGAACCCGCTCCCACAGGTACGGCGCAAGTTTCAAGGCTTGCACAGTCCCTGTGGGAACGGGTTCACCCGCAGATCACATCAACTGCCAGTAGCTTCAGCCAAGGGCAACTCCAGCCTGGCCACAAAGCCCCCCTGTGGATGGTTGTCCAGCACCAGACTCCCGCCATGGCGCTCTGCCGCCTTGCGCGCGATCGCCAGCCCCAGGCCATGCCCCGGCGCGTCCTGCCCCGGTGCGCGGAAGAACGGTTCGCCCAGCTGCTGCAGGTGTTCGGCTGCCGCCCCGGGCCCATGGTCACGCACGCTGATCACGATACGGTCCTGCTCACGCACGGCGCTCACTTCCACCGGCTGACCCGGCGGGTTGAAGCGCAGGGCATTGCGCAGCAGGTTGTCCACGGCGCGTTCGATCAGCGTTGGCCAACCTTGCAGGGTCAACCCCGGCTGCGCCTCCAGGCGCACGTCCTGGTCTGGTGCGCTGAGCAGGGCGTCCTTGCGTACGCTGCCGAGCAGGGCATTGAGGTCGACCGGCTCGGCATGCGCCTGCTCGGCATCGACCCGGGCCAAGGCAAGGATTTCGCTGATCAGGTCTTCCAGGCGGTCGCACTCGCGGGTCAGGCGCGGCCACAAGGTGTCGCGCTGCTCGGGCCCGGCGCGCTCGGCCAAGGCCAGCGCGATGCGCAGCCTGGCCAGCGGCGAGCGCAGCTCATGGGATACATCGCGCAGTAACTGGCGCTGGCTGCCAATGGTGCTTTGCAGGCGCGCGCCCATCTTGTTGAAGTCCTTGGCCAGCACGCCAAACTCGTCACGCCGGGCCGCCAGTTGCGCCAGGCTGTTCTGCTGGTAGGTGGTCTGGCCCAGGTCATGCACCGCGCTGCGCAGGCGGCTTAGCGGGCGGGTGATGGACAGGGTGACCAGCAGGCTGAACAGGGTCAGTACCACCAGCGCAATCCCCAGAGCACTGAGCGGCCACATCAGGCTTTCGCGGTGCCAGGCATCCAGCGCCGGATGGGGAATGCGGTAGATCAGCAGGTAGGTATCGCCGGTCTCGGGGCTGGTGTATTCCTCGGTCAGCCGGCGCCATGGCAGGCGCCGCTCGTCATTGTGCTGGCGTGCCTCGAAGGCTGCCGCACGGCGTGGGAAGGTGCCGGGCACCACGGCCTCGCCACTGTCGTCGAGCACCTGCACGTCGATCTTGTAGCGATCCTTGCGTCGTTCCAGAAAGTGCTGCGCCGAATCCAGGCCTTCCTGCTCGTAATGCTTGGCCCACTTGCTGGCCAGGGTATTCAGGCCCGGGTGGCGGCTAAGGATCCAGGCGTCCTGGTTGAGCATGTGGCCCAGCAGGATCGACAGGCCTGCGACCAGGGTAATGGCCAGCCAGAAACTGGCCAGAATGCGCCAGAACAGTGAACGCAAGTGCACCTCCTGTAAACGGTAAAAGCCCGGCCCGCGGGGAGACGGGCCGGGCATCGGGCGTACAGCTTACTGAGCCTTGGTGCCTTTTTCAGCTTTCCAGGCCTGGAACTCCTGCCACTCGGCTTTCTTTGCGGCGCGTTCCTTTTGCAGTTCGTCGAACTTCTTCTGCTGCTCAGGTTTGAGCAGATTGCGCACTGCGGTGTCGGTCTTGTCGCGGCTGGCTTGCAGCTCGTCCTTCATGGCTTTCTGGTCGGCGGCTGGCAGCTTGGCCAGGTAGCGCTCGTTGATTTCACGGCGCTGCTGCATCTGCTCGCCCATCAGCTTGCCGATCTGCTGGCGCTGGTCGCGGCTCAGGTCCAGTTGATGGAAAGGCGCATCACCGCGATGATGCGGGCCGTCGTGACGCGGGCCGCCTTCAGGCATGGCCATGGCCACGGTCGGCAGGGCGGCGGCGAACATCAGGGCGATAAGGGTCTTGCGCATGGTGTCTCTCCTTTCATAGGCCGGTGGTTACCGGATGAGCACAGTCTAGGGAGATCACCGTCAAGCGCAGTCAGCGGATAGTAAAGGCTCGGTAAAGATGGTCAGAGGCAGTAGTAATAGCCACGGCTACGCAGCGCCACGATGCGTGGACGGCCATCGGCATGTGGGCCGATCTTCTTGCGCAGGTTGCTGACATGCATGTCCAGGCTGCGGTCGTACAGGGTCAGTTTACGGCCCAGGCCGATCTGCGCCAGCTCCTGCTTGTCCAGCGGTTCGCCGGGTTGGCGCAGCAGGGCTTCAAGAATACGGCTTTCCGACAGGGTCAGGGTCATTTCACGGCCGTCGATGCTGGCCACGCCACGTGCCGGGCTGTACACCAGGTCGCCCAGTTCCACCTGGCTGGTGGTGGCGGTGGGGTGGCTGCGGCGCAGTACTGCCCGCAGGCGGGCTGTGAGCTCGCGCGGATCGCAAGGTTTGGCCAGGTAGTCGTCGGCGCCCAGTTCCAGGCCGAGAATGCGGTCCAGCGGCTCGCCCCGTGCGGAGAGCATCAGTACCGGCAGCTCGGTATGCTCGCTGCGCAATTGCTTGAGCAGCTCCAGGCCGCTGCCATCGGGCAGCATCACGTCCAGTACCACGGCAGCCGGCGCGTATTCGGCCAGGGCCTGGCGTGCGCTCTGGCCATCGTGGCAGGCACGCACGGTGAACCCTTCCTGGGTCAACCAGCTGCCGAGCAGCTCGCACAGCTCCTGGTCATCATCAATCAGTAACAGCTCGCTCATGACTCACTCAATTCAACCATTGACGGCGGCTATTCGGCCCGCCAGTGGCAAAGATACCGCAGACTGATGGCAATCGTATAACTGCGGGTACCGCGTCGCCTCCTTCGCGGGCAAGCCCGCGAAGGAGGCGACTCAGTCTCAGGTCAAGGAAGTACTTGCTTGAACGGCTTGACGACGACTTTGTCGTACACGCCTGCAGCAATGTAAGGATCGGCATCGGCCCAGGCCTGCGCCGCAGCCAGCGATTCGAATTCGGCAACGATCAGGCTACCGCTGAAACCGGCTTCGCCCGGGTCGTTGCTGTCGATGGCCGGGTGTGGGCCGGCCAGCACCACGCGGCCTTCGGCCTTGAGCTGCTGCAGGCGTTCGATGTGCGCCGGGCGGGCAGCCAGGCGCTTTTCCAGGGAGTTTGCGACGTCGCTGGCGATGATGGCGTAGAGCATGTCAATCCTTGGGTTTGGTAATGGAAGGGTCGTCGTGCAGGTGGCGCGACAGGTACACGCCTTGCGCCACCAGGAAGATCACGGTCATGCCCAGGCTGCCGAACACCTTGAAGTCGACCCAGAAGTCCTGGAAGGTGAAGGCAACGAACAGGTTGGCCGCGCCGCAGAACAGGAAGAAGCCGATCCAGGCAACGTTCAGGCGGGACCAGACGGCATCGGGCAGGGTCAGGGCATGGCCCATGATGCGCTTGATCAGCACCCGGTCACCGATGAAGTGGCTGCCGGCAAAGCCCAGGGCGAACAGCCAGTTCACCACCGGCGCTTTCCACTTGAGGAAGGTTTCACTGTGGAAGGTCAGGGTCAGGCCGCCAAATACCAGGCAGGCCACCAGGGTCAGCCACTGGCCCTTTTCCAGCTTGCGCTGGCGCAGGAACAGCGCGCCGTACACCACCAGCGAGCTGATGATCAGCATGGCCGTGGCACTGTAGATGCCGCCGAATTCGAAGCTGTGGCCGGCGACTTCCATGGGGCGCGGGTCCAGCTTGTAGACGATGAAGAACAGCAGCAGCGGGATGAAATCGATGAATTGTTTCACAATGGCAGCCAGAATCGGGATGTGACGGCATAATAACAAACATCGATTCCAGCGAAAGCGCTCCTCCATGAATGTTGATCTGCACTGTCACAGTACGGCCTCCGACGGCGCCCTGTCGCCCTCGGTACTGGTTGCCCGGGCCCATGAGCACGGGGTGCAAACTCTGGCACTGACTGACCATGACACCCTCGAAGGCCTGGCCGAAGCACGCCAGGCCTGCACTGAACGGGGCATGCATTGGGTCAGCGGGGTGGAATTGTCGTGCACCTGGGGTGGCGCGACCATCCATGTGCTGGGTTATGACTTCCCGCTGGACGCGCCGCCCTTGCTGGCAGCGATTGAATCACTGCATCGGGGGCGTTGGTTGCGCGCCGAAGAAATCGACAAGCGGCTGGCGGCCAAAGGCATGCCCGGCACGCTGGAGGGCGCCCGCGCCGTTCAGCACGAACTGGGCGACAGCGGCAACGCCCCGGCGCGCCCGCATTTTGCCGAGTATCTGGTGCGTGCCGGGCACGTCAAGGACCGTGGTGAGGCGTTTCGCAAATGGCTGGGTGCCGGCAAGCTGGGCGACGTCAAGCAGCACTGGCCGACCCTCGACGAAACTGTCGCCACCCTGCGCCAGTCCAAAGCATGGGTGAGCCTGGCCCACCCGATGCATTACGACCTGACCCGCAGCAAGCGCAGAAGGCTGATTGCCGACTATATTCAGGCAGGTGGGCAGGCACTTGAGGTGGTCAACGGGATGATGCCGGCCGAGCAGGTGGGCACGATGTCCATCCTTACGCGTGAGTTCGGCCTGCTGGCAAGCGCTGGCAGTGACTTCCACGGCCCCGGCACCTGGGGAGAGATCGGTGCCTACCGGCCTTTGCCCGAGGACCTGCCACCTCTGTGGCGTCGATTCAGCCATGAACAGCCTTTGGCGCTATGAACAGGATGACTACGTGAGCCAATTTTTCCAGATTCATCCGGAGAACCCCCAGGCGCGCCTGATAAAACAGGCCGTCGAGATCATCCGCAAGGGTGGCGTGGTGGTGTACCCGACCGACTCGGCATACGCGCTGGGCTGCCAGATGGGTGACAAGGCGGCGATTGAGCGGGTGCGTCGCCTGCGCGGGCTGGACAAGACGCACAACTTCACCCTGATGTGCTGTGACATGTCTCAGCTGGGGTTGTACGCCAAGGTCGACACCGGCACCTTCCGTCTGCTCAAGGCGCATGTGCCGGGGCCATATACCTTCATCCTCAACGGCACCCGTGAAGTGCCGCGGCTGCTGTTGCATGACAAGCGTCGCACCATCGGCCTGCGCGTACCGGCCCACGCCATCACGCTGGCCTTGCTGGCCGAGTTGGGCGAGCCGCTGATGAGCGTGAGCCTGATCCTGCCGGGCGACAGCGAGCCGATGACCGACCCTCACGAAATCCGTGAGCGGCTGGAGCACCACGTCGACCTGGTGATCGACGGCGGTTTCGGCGACCTCAAGGCGTCGACCATCATCGACTTGTCCGGCGATGAGCCGGAACTGATCCGCGAGGGCTGCGGCGACCCCACGCCGTTTCTGGTCAGCGCGTGAGCCAGGTGGAAACGCCCGAGGCACCGGCTGAGCAGGCCGAGTCGCCTCGGCAGCTGCAACTGGCCTTGGTCTACGGCGAAGCCCTGACCGAAATGCCGCTGGACCTGTACATCCCGCCGGATGCCCTGGAAGTCATCCTCGAAGCCTTCGAAGGGCCGCTGGACCTGCTGCTGTACCTGATCCGCAAGCAGAACATCGACATCCTCGACATCCCGGTGGCGGAAATCACCCGCCAGTACATGGGCTATGTGGAGCTGATGAAGAGCGTGCGCCTGGAGCTGGCCGCCGAGTACCTGGTGATGGCCGCCATGCTGGCCGAGATCAAGTCGCGCATGCTGCTGCCCCGTTCAGCCGATGTCGAGGAGGAGGAGGGCGACCCGCGCGCTGAGCTGATCCGCCGCCTGCAGGAGTATGAGCGTTTCAAGGCCGCAGCCGAAGGCATCGACGAACTGCCACGGGTGGGCCGCGATGTCGTGGTGCCGCGCCTGGAAGCACCGCAGGCCAAGGTGCGCAAGCTGTTGCCGCAGGTCCGCCTGGAAGAGCTGCTGGTGTCCATGGCCGAGGTAATGCGCCGCAACGACCTGTTCGAAAGCCACCAGATCAGCCGTGAGACCTTGTCTACCCGCGAGCGCATGAGCCAGGTGCTGGAGCGCCTCAAGGGCGGTGCTTTCGTGCCGTTCGGCGCGCTGTTTGCCGCCGAAGAGGGCAAGCTGGGTGTGGTGGTGACCTTCATGGCGGTGCTCGAACTGGTGAAGGAATCGCTGATCGAACTGGTGCAGAATGAACCCTTCGCCGCCATCCACGTGCGGCTTCGCCCAGCGCTTGTTGAAGAACCTGATGAACCTGAATGACCCCCGCGACCTGGCGTCACTGATCGAAGCTTTTTTGCTGGCTTCGGGCAAGCCGCAATCCCTGGAGCGCCTGTACGAGCTGCTCGAAGAGGGCGAGCGCCCCGAGCCCCACGTGTTCAAGCAGGCCCTTGAGGTGCTTGGCAAGTCGTGCAGCGGCCGTGCCTTCGAACTCAAGGAAGTGGCCAGCGGCTACCGCCTGCAAATCCGCGAAGACTTTGCGCCCTGGGTTGGGCGCCTGTGGGAAGAGCGCCCGCAGCGTTATTCGCGCGCGCTGCTCGAAACCCTGGCCCTGATCGCCTACCGCCAGCCCATCACCCGTGGCGAGATTGAAGACGTACGGGGCGTTGCGGTGAACAGCAACATCATCAGGACCCTGGTCGAGCGCGAGTGGATTCGTGTGGTTGGCTACCGCGAAGTGCCCGGGCGGCCAGCGATGTTTGCCACCACCAAAGGGTTTCTCGACCATTTCAACCTCAAGAGCCTGGATGAGCTGCCGGCCTTGGCCGAGTTGCGCGAAATGGAGCCGGAGCCGCTGCTCGACCCGGATGACGCGCCCGTGCCGGCGCACCTGCAGGTGTTGGCGGATGCCAGCCTTGGGGAAGAAGAGGTTGCTGAGCCAAAGGACGAAACCAGCTTCCGTAGCTTGCTGGTGGAGCTGGATGCCATGGAGGAGGGGCTGAAGATTGATTTTGATGATTTGCGCGAAGACGAGCCCGAGGCTTCCGTGGAACAAGAGGGCAAGTTACAGCCCTGATTCTTCTTTTGGCAGTGCTGGCCCTGTCGCCGGCAAGCCAGCTCCCACAGGGGCTTCGCAGGTCTTGAATGTGGTGTAGTACTTGTGGGAGCTGGCTTGCCGGCGATAGGGCCAGTGAGATCAACACAAGACCACTAGGCTGAAACCGCTCCCAATACTTGCAAAACCCTCTAACCTCCAGTGCGTTCCATTGCCGAACCGCGTATGATGCGCGGCCTTTTGGCGCGTTCGTCGCCAAGAACCTGTTTTCATTCCTACACCGGGAGGTGCCCAGATGAGTGAGCAAGACCTGCAAGATACCGAAATCACCCCGCCATCCGGCGAAAAGCTGCAGAAAGTGCTGGCGCGCATTGGCGTGGGCTCGCGCCGTGACGTCGAGGCCTGGATCAGCCAGGGCCGCATCAAGGTCAACGGCGTCGCAGCCACCCTTGGCCAGCGCGTCGACCTGCACGACGCCATTGCCGTAGACGGCAAGCTGATCAAGCGCGAAGAGGCCGCCGAGGCCACTCGCCGGGTGATCATGTACAACAAGCCCGATGGCGAAATCTGCACCCGTGACGACCCGGAAGGCCGTCCGACCGTGTTCGATCGCCTGCCACGGCCAAAAGAAGGCCGCTGGATCAACATCGGCCGCCTCGACATCAACACCACCGGCTTGCTGCTGTTCACCACCGACGGTGAGCTGGCCAACCGCCTGATGCACCCGTCCTACGAGATGGACCGTGAGTACGCGGTACGTGTGCGTGGTGAAGTCGACGACGAGATGATCGAGCGCCTGAAAGCCGGCGTAATGCTGGAAGACGGCCCGGCCAAGTTCACCGACATCCAGAAGGCACCAGGAGGCGAAGGCTTCAACCACTGGTACCACTGCGTGGTGATGGAAGGCCGTAACCGTGAAGTACGTCGCCTGTGGGAATCGCAGGGCATGGTGGTCAGCCGCCTGAAGCGCGTGCGTTTCGGCCCGGTGTTCCTCAACTCCGACCTGCCGATGGGCCGCTGGCGTGAAATGACCCAGGGCGAAATCGACATCCTGGCTGCCGAAGTGGGCCTGCAGCCAGTGGCGCTGCCTGCCATGAAGCTCAAGGCCAAGGACAAGATGGAGCGCCTGCAGCGCAAGTCGACCCGCCCGCTGGGCCGTGGCGAGCGCGTGCGCAACCTGCGCCCGGCTCACGAAGGTGCCGCTACTGGCGAGCGCCCGGCGCGTCAGCCGCGTGAAGAGGCTCCGCGTAAACCTAACCGTGGCAGCACGGTGGCCGAGCGTCCAAGCGATATGCGCAAGCGCCCGGGCAAGCCTGAGGGTGACAAGCCGGCAGGCCGTGGTCGCGGCAAGCCGCGTGGCTGATAAGCCTGTGTGGTAACCAAGAAACCAGCCTTCGGGCTGGTTTTTTTATGCCTGTGGGAATTGGGGGGGCAATGCGGCCCCAAGATATTGAACAAAAAGAATTTTTCTGACGACTGGCAAGTTTCTGAACCGACGTGTAAAGAAATTTATACGAATGTAGCCGTTTTCAGTCCGCATTTCAGATCAAGCCCTATCGTGTAAACAAACCTTGCCGGCGTCCAGGTGCCAAAGCCGCTGTCCTGGGCCCTCCCACCCTTGCCCAAACCCCCGTCCCCACGGTGTTATAGCCGCCATTGCCGTGTGCAAGAGCCCGCCCACAGAGCCGGGCTGACAAAACAACAAATGGAGGCGCCATGTACGCCGATCACTCCGCCTTTCAAGGCCCATACCACAGGATCGCTGCGTTTTTTCCGGATGGAAGGACGCAACGCGTTGACGCCTGCGCGTTTGCAGGGGTATACAGTGCGCCGCGTTTTACCTGTGACCCTCTTGCGTACCGCGCACTCTTGATCACGCCTGGTTGACCCGCTCCGGCGGCACCTGAGGTCAAGAAACCCAAGGTAACCACCTTGCCCATTCCGCTGCGCCACGAGCGCGGTGGGTCCGATTCCGTCACAGATAAAAACAATGCAGGTGACTTCGTTCATGAGTGGACAAAACATGCATTCAGGCGAGCTAAAGCGGGGCCTGAAGAACCGCCACATCCAGTTGATCGCCCTTGGTGGTGCGATTGGTACCGGCCTGTTCCTCGGCTCGGCAGGCGTGATGAAATCCGCCGGCCCGTCAATGATCCTTGGCTACGCCATTTGCGGCTTCATCGCCTTCATGATCATGCGCCAGCTTGGCGAAATGATTGTCGAAGAGCCGGTGGCCGGCTCGTTCAGCCACTTTGCCCACACTTACTGGGGTGGTTTCGCCGGCTTCCTGTCGGGCTGGAACTGCTGGGTGCTGTACATCCTGGTGGGCATGTCGGAGCTTTCGGCGGTCGGCAAGTATGTTCACTACTGGTGGCCGGAGATCCCTACCTGGGTCACGGCGGCGGCGTTCTTCGTGCTGATCAACGCCATCAACCTGATGAACGTGAAGTTCTTCGGTGAAGCCGAATTCTGGTTTGCCATCATCAAGGTCGTGGCCATCGTCAGCATGATCGGCCTGGGTGCCTACCTGCTCACCAGCGGCAGCGGTGGCCCGGACGCCACCATCGCCAACCTGTGGTCCCATGGCGGCTTCTTCCCGAACGGTGTCAGCGGGCTGGTCATGGCCCTGGCGTTCATCATGTTCTCCTTCGGTGGCCTGGAAATGCTTGGCTTCACCGCTGCCGAGGCCGACAAGCCCAAGACCGTGATCCCGAAGGCGATCAACCAGGTCATCTACCGCATCCTGATCTTCTATGTCGGTGCCTTGGTGGTGCTGCTGTCGCTGACCCCGTGGGACAACCTGGTCGCCAGCATCGATGCCTCGGGTGGCAGCTACGGCAGCAGCCCGTTCGTGCAGGTGTTCTCGCTGCTGGGCAGTGACGTGGCCGCCCACCTGCTGAACTTCGTGGTATTGACCGCCGCGCTGTCGGTGTACAACAGCGGCACCTACTGCAACGCCCGCATGCTGCTGGGCATGGCCGAGCAGGGCGATGCCCCGGCATCGCTGGCCAAGGTCGACAAGCGTGGCGTGCCAGTGCGTGCGATCCTGGTGTCGGCTGCCGTTACCTTTGTCGCCGTGCTGCTCAACTACCTGATGCCGCAGAACGCCCTGGAGCTGCTGATGTCGCTGGTAGTGGCTACCCTGGTGATCAACTGGGCGATGATCAGCTACTCCCACCTGAAGTTCCGTCAGCACCTGGACCGTACTGGCCAGAAGCCGCTGTTCAAGGCGCTGTGGTATCCCTATGGCAACTACGTGGTAATGGCCTTCGTGGTGCTGATTCTGGGCATCATGCTGATGATCCCGGGCATCCAGGTTTCGGTGTATGCGATCCCGGTGTGGCTGTTTGCGATGTTCGTTGTCTACATGGTCAAGCCGCGCCGCAGGATGAATGCCGGTGGGGTTGCGGGTACCGCAGCCAAGTAACTCGGCAATGTAGTCTGCAGAAACCCCAAATCAGGCGACTGACTTGGGGTTTTTTGTTGTCTGCCCGGGCCGTTTCGCGGGCATGCCCGCTCCCACAGGATCACCACAGGCTTCAGGAGCAACGCTGTACCTGTGGGAGCGGGCGTGCCCGCGAAACGGCCGGGACTGGCAATGAAGGCGATCAGATCTGCTCCAGCAACCAGCCCCTGAATGCCCGTAACGACGGCAAGGCCTCATTCCGGGGCGGATAGATCAGGTAGTAACTACGCTGGCTGGCAAATGCCACCCCAGGGCTGTACAGCTCTGCCTTGGCCAACTCCTCCTCTACCAGAATGCGCGGCACAAGACCGATACCAATCCCGGCCCGTACGGCCTGAATCAGGTGCGACGTCAGCTCAAAGCTCGGCCCCAGGCGCATCGACCGGTGCGGCAGGCCATGGTGCGAAAACCACTCGCCCCACGCATGGGGGTTGTTGGCCACATTCAGCAGCACCTCTTCACTGATCCTTGCCGGGCTCCAGCCCTGGCTATCTGCGCCGGCCTCCGGCGGCAGGATCACCACCAGTTCCTCGGCATGCAGGCGATGGCAGATCAGCCCCGGCAGATCATGGCTGGCCACACCGATGGCGGCATCGATTTCGCTGGTGTCGAAGTTGATGGCTTCGATGCGCGAATGAATGTGCACCAGCATGCCCGGGTGGGCGCTGTAGAACGCATGCAGCCTCGGCAGTAGCCATTTCGAGCCGAAGGTGGGCAGGGTGGCCAGGCGCAAGGTGCCCACCCCTGACTGGTAGGCCAGTGCCTGCAGGGTGGCGCTGCGGATGCGCCCCAATGCCTCGCTGAGCTCGCGCTGGTACAGCCGGCCGACATCGGTCAGCTGCACCTGGCGGCCTTCGCGGCGAAACAGGGTCAGGCCCAGTTGTTGTTCCAGCGCCTGCACCTGGCGGCTGACCGCGCTCTGGGTCAGTGACAGTTCGGCAGCGGCGCGGGTGTAACTTTCATGCCGGGCGGCGGCCTCGAATGCCAGCAGCAGCGACATGGACGGTGTCAGGTGGCGGTAATTCATTCATAAAAGTCATTGATAGCGGCAGGATTATCCGTTTGCCCCTGAGGCGAAACTACAGGAACATTGGCCTATACGTCACCCTGGCATTGCAACACCTATGCCGGAGCGACAGGAATCCCGTGAATTAGCCAATATCAAGAGGCCATCCTTCGATGATCGCCCAGCTGCCGACCGTTGCACCGAGCGCCAACTACCCCGAATTCCTCGAAGCCCTGCGCAGCAGCGGCTTCCGTGGCCAGATCAGTGCCGACTACGGCACCCGTACCGTGCTGGCCACCGATAACTCGATCTACCAGCGCTTGCCTCAGGCGGCGGTGTTCCCGCTGGACGCCGACGACGTGGCGCGGGTTGCCACGCTGATGGGTGACCCGCGCTTCCAGGACGTCAAGCTGACCCCGCGCGGTGGTGGTACCGGCACCAACGGCCAGTCGTTGACCGACGGCATTGTCGTCGACCTGTCGCGGCACATGAACAAGATCCTCGAAATCAACGTCGAGGAGCGCTGGGTGCGGGTGCAGGCCGGTACGGTCAAGGACCAGCTCAATGCGGCGCTCAAGCCGCACGGCCTGTTCTTCGCCCCCGAACTGTCCACCTCCAACCGCGCCACGGTCGGCGGCATGATCAACACCGACGCCAGCGGCCAAGGCAGCTGCACCTATGGCAAGACCCGCGACCACGTACTGGAGCTGCACAGCGTGCTGCTCGGTGGCGAGCGCCTGCACAGCCTGCCGATCGACGATGCCGCACTGGAGCAGGCCTGCGCCGCGCCCGGCCGGGTCGGCGAGGTGTACCGCATGGCCCGCGAGATTCAGGAAACTCAGGCTGAACTGATCGAAACCACCTTCCCCAAACTCAACCGTTGCCTGACCGGCTACGACCTGGCGCACCTGCGCGACGAGCAGGGCCGCTTCAACCTCAACAGCGTGCTGTGTGGCGCCGAAGGCTCGCTGGGTTACGTGGTCGAAGCCAAGCTCAACGTGCTGCCGATCCCCAAGTACGCGGTGCTGGTCAACGTGCGCTACACCAGCTTCATGGATGCCCTGCGCGACGCCAACGCGTTGATGGCACACAAGCCACTGTCCATCGAGACCGTCGACTCCAGGGTGTTGATGCTGGCGATGAAAGACATCGTCTGGCACAGCGTTGCCGAATACTTCCCGGCCGACCCCGAGCGCCCCACCCTGGGCATCAACCTGGTGGAGTTCTGTGGCGACGAGCCGGCGGAGGTCAACGCCCGGGTGCAGGCTTTTGTCGAACACTTGCAGGCGGACACCAGCGTCGAGCGCCTGGGGCATACCCTGGCAGAAGGCGCCGAGGCGGTCACTCGCGTCTACGTCATGCGCAAGCGCTCGGTGGGCTTGCTGGGTAACGTCGAGGGCGAGGTGCGCCCGCAGCCGTTTGTCGAAGACACCGCGGTACCGCCGGAGCAGTTGGCCGACTACATCGCCGACTTCCGCGCGCTGCTCGATGGCTACGGCCTGACCTACGGCATGTTTGGCCACGTCGATGCCGGCGTGCTGCACGTACGCCCGGCACTGGACATGAAAGACCCGGCCCAGGCTGCGCTGGTGAAGCCGATTTCCGATGCGGTGGCGGCGCTGACCAAAAGCTACGGCGGTTTGCTGTGGGGCGAGCACGGCAAAGGCCTGCGCTCCGAATACGTGCCGGAGTACTTCGGCGAGCTGTACCCGGCGCTGCAGCGCCTGAAGGGTGCCTTTGACCCGCACAACCAGCTCAACCCGGGCAAGATCTGCACCCCGCCAGGCAGCGCCGAAGGCCTGACCCCGGTCGATGGCGTGACCCTGCGCGGCGACCTCGACCGTACCATAGACGAGCGCGTGTGGCAGGACTTCCCGAGTGCCGTGCACTGTAACGGCAACGGCGCCTGCTACAACTACGACCCCAACGACGCCATGTGCCCGTCGTGGAAGGCCACCCGCGAACGCCAGCATTCGCCCAAGGGCCGTGCTTCGCTGATGCGCGAATGGCTGCGCCTGCAGGGCGAGGCGAACATCGACGTGCTGGCCGCGGCGCGCAACAAGGTGTCGTGGCTCAAGGGCCTGCCAGCGCGCCTGCGCAACAACCGCGCACGCAGCCAGGGGCAGGAAGATTTCTCCCATGAAGTGTACGACGCCATGGCCGGATGCCTGGCGTGCAAGTCGTGCGCCGGGCAGTGCCCGATCAAGGTCAACGTGCCGGACTTCCGTTCACGCTTCCTCGAGTTGTACCACGGCCGCTACCAGCGCCCGCTGCGTGACTACCTGATTGGCTCGCTGGAATTCAGCATTCCGTACCTGGCCCACGCGCCAGGGCTTTACAACGCGGTGATGGGCTCTAAGTGGGTGACCAGGCTGCTGGCCGACAAGATCGGCATGGTCGACAGCCCGCTGATCAGCCGTTTCAACTTCCAGGCCACCCTGACCCGCTGCCGCGTTGGCGTGGCCAGTGTGCCGGCCCTGCGTGAACTGACCCCGGCCCAGCGCGAACGCAGCATCGTGCTGGTGCAGGACGCCTTTACCCGCTACTTCGAAACGCCGCTGTTGTCAGCCTTTATCGACCTGGCCCACCGCCTGGGTCATCGGGTGTTCCTGGCGCCGTACAGCGCCAACGGCAAACCGCTGCATGTGCAGGGCTTCCTCGGTGCATTCGCCAAGGCGGCGATCCGCAACGCCACCCAGCTCAAGGCCCTGGCCGACTGCGGCGTGCCGCTGGTGGGCCTGGACCCGGCGATGACCCTGGTGTATCGCCAGGAATACCAGAAAGTGCCGGGGCTGGAAGGTTGCCCGAAGGTGCTGTTGCCGCAGGAGTGGCTGATGGATGTGCTGCCCGAACAGGCGCCGACCGCGCCGGGCAACTTCCGCCTGATGGCGCATTGCACCGAGAAGACCAACGTGCCAGCCAGCACCCGGCAGTGGGAGCAGGTGTTTGAGCGTTTGGGCCTGAAGCTGGTGACCGAGGCGACGGGGTGCTGCGGCATGTCCGGTACCTACGGGCATGAGGCACGTAACCAGGAGACATCGCGGACCATCTTCGAGCAGAGCTGGGCGACCAAGCTGGACAAGCAAGGGGAGCCGTTGGCGACGGGCTACTCGTGCCGTAGCCAGGTCAAGCGCATGACCGAGCGCAAGATGCGCCATCCGCTGGAAGTGGTGTTGCAGTACGCCCAGCGTTAATCTTCAGGGCCTCGGGGCTGCTTTGCAGCCCTATCGCCGGCAAGCCAGCTCCCACAGGATCGCCACAATGTTCAGGCCTGTGGTGATCCTGTGGGAGCTGGCTTGCCGGCGATAGGGCCAGTGCAGGCACTGCAAGGTCAGGGTTCTTGCCCCCGATCTCTATGCCGGCGCGCCTGCCGGTACAGATACAGGCTCAACACCAGCCCGCAAGCCGCGGCAGCCGCCGCAAACAGAAACATCGAAGCAAACCCGAACCCCGCCGCCACCGCGCCCACCAGTGGCCCGGTCACCCCCAGCGACAAATCGATGAACAGCGAATACGCCCCCACCGCCGCGCCGCGGTTGGCCGCCGACACCTGGTTCACCGCCTCCACGCCCAATGCCGGGAACACCAGCGAGAAACCAAACCCGCTCAGTGCTGCACCCGCCAGTGCCAGTTCGGCACTGGGAGCGAGCCACAGCATCAGCAGCCCGAGTGTTTCCACCGACAGGCAGGCAATCGCCACCCTGAACCCGCCAATGCGGTTGATCAGGTTGCCGAACAGCAGCCGCGCGCTGATGAAGCTGGCGCCGAACAGGCTCAGGGTCAACGCCGCATCAGCCCAGCCACGGCTGGCGTAGTACAGGGTGATGAAGGTGGCGATGGTGCCAAAGCCGATCGAGCCCAAGGCCAGTCCCGAGCCGTGCGGGAACACCTTGCCCAGCACCCGCAGGAACGGCAGGCGTACACCGCTGACAATAGGCGCGGCCTGCTTGGGCCAGGCCAGCAGCAGGCCAAGGGCGCACAGCAGGATGATGCTGACGCCCATGCTCCACAGCCCCAGGCCCTTGACCATCAGCACACCCAGGGGCGCGCCGATGGCCAGTGCGCCATAGCTGGCGATGCCGTTCCAGGAGATGACCTTGGCGGTGTTTTCGGCGCCCACCCTGCCGATGCCCCAGCCAATCGCGCCCGAGCCCACCAGGCTTTCGGCGCTGCCCAGCACCAGGCGGCCTACCAGCAGGCAGGTCAGGCTCAGCCATGGCAGGTGGGTGAGGAAGGCGCAGGCCAGCATGAATACCCCGCTAAGCCCGCAGCCGACCAAGCCATACATGACGGCTTTCTTGCTGCCATGGTTGTCGATGATTCGGCTGGCGGTGGGGCGGCTGAGCAAGGTGGCCAGGTACTGCACGCTGATCACCAGGCCAGCGACCACGGCGCTGAAACCCAGGTCGTTATGCACATAGCCGGGCAGCACGGCCAGTGGGATGCCGATGTTCAGGTAGCCGATGAAGGTGAAGAGGACGATGGAGACGACTTGCAGGGTGACCGCAAGGGGGCGCGGTGAGTCGGGCATGGGGACCTACGTGTGTTCAGGACGGTGTGAAAACGTGATGACGGGGGTAGCCCGCAGGTCAGCCGTTTTCACACAGTCGGGGATGCGCAGTTATTCCTGGTCAGCGCTGGATTGATCGTCACCATCCTGCTCGACGGCTGCTGCCGGTTCGGCGTGAACGGTCACGGATGGCTCTTCTGGGTTCAGGCTTGGGAAGGGAAGATTCGGGATTTCGTGCATCTCGTCGTTCCTCGCAAGTGTGAGTGAAAAGTCTGCGCCAGGCGCGGTTGAAGCTTCGCAAAGCTGGGGCAGGATACACAAGTCTGGATGACAGTTTGGATTTTTTACCGTTCGTTTGTCGGTTTTGCGGGCGAACAGCGCACATTCTTCCTGTAAATAATTGGGGCCGCTTCGCGCCCCTTCGCGGGCTTGCCCGCTCCCACAGGGACCGCGAAAACCAGAGGCGCGCGCCGTCTTTGTGGGAGCGGGCAAGCCCGCGAAGGGCGCGAAGCGACCCCAGTTTCTAAGCGATTACTTACGGCCTTCAGCCGATTCAGCCACCTTGTCAGTGCGCGCGCACATGATGAAGTCGTTGCGGTGCAGGCCTTTGATCGAGTGGCTCCACCAAGTGACGGTAACCTTGCCCCACTCGGTCAGCAGCCCTGGGTGGTGGCCTTCGGCTTCGGCGATTTCGCCCACGGCGTTGGTGAACGCCAAGGCGTGCTTGAAGTTCTTGAACAGGAACACGCGCTCAAGCTCCATGTGGCCGTCACGTACTTCAATGTTCCAGTCCGGGATTTCGCGAATCAGCTCGGCCAGCTCTTCGTCGGAGACTTTCGGTGCGTCGGCGCGGCAGGCTTCGCAATGGGCTTGGTTCAAGGCATTCATGGGGTGTCTTTCCAGTTCGAGTTGTTATCGGCAAGGTCGCTCAGGCGGCGACCTTGGGTGGAAACTTCGGCGCGTGCAGGCCCAGCTGCATGGCTTTATGGACCATGCCCATGATGTCTTCGTGGGCCAGGTCGAACAGGCGCTTCATGTTCGGCAGCACGAAATACAGCGGCTGCAGGATGTCGATGCGGTACGGCGTGCGCATGGCCTCGATAGGGTCGAAAGCCTGGTGCTCGGGCTCGCCAGACAGACTGTAGACGGTCTCCTTGGGCGACGAGAGAATGCCGCCACCATAGATCTTGCGGCCCTGCGGGGTTTCCATCAGGCCAAACTCGATGGTCATCCAGTACAGGCGCGCCAGGTACACGCGTTGTTCCTTGGTCGCAGCCAGGCCGAGCTTGCCGTAGGTGTGGGTGAACTCGGCGAACCACGGATTGGTCAGCAGCGGGCAGTGGCCGAAGATTTCGTGAAAGATATCGGGCTCTTGCAGGTAGTCCAGCTCTTCCGGGGTGCGGATGAAGGTGGCGACCGGGAAGCGCTTGCTGGCCAGCAATTCGAAGAAAGTCTGGAAGGGGATCAGTGCCGGTACCCGGGCAACTTGCCAGCCGGTGGTGGCGCCCAGCACTTTGTTGACCTCGCCCAGCTGCGGAATACGGTCATGGGGCAGCTTGAGCTGGTCGATGCCGTCCAGGTATTCCTGGCACGCGCGGCCTTCGATCACTTTCAGCTGGCGAGTGATCAGGGTGTTCCATACCGCATGCTCTTGCTGCGGGTAATCGATAAAACCATGCGCATCGGGCTCGCGTGCCACGTATTGCGTCTGTTTCATGAGGCTCTCCTGGTGAGGGCTTTTCTTGTTATGTGCAGGACATGCCTAAGTAATATCCTCACCCGGGTCGGTTTGCACGATGGATGGCAGGGCTTGTAGTTGCTCGTCCCCCTACTTTCGTAACGATAATTTTACAAAATCGAGCAGGTGTCGGAAAATCCGAGGCATCTGGCTGATGGTTGCGCGGTTTTTGTCAGCTTATCTTTACGAATTTTCTGCGCGGTGTTGAAAAACATTGGCGCTTCGAGAGCCCTCATGCGTATCAAAGTGCATTGCCAGAACCGTATTGGCATCCTGCGCGACATCCTCAACCTGCTGGTGGAGTACGGCATCAACGTGCTGCGCGGTGAGGTGGGCGGCGACCACGGCAACGCCATCTACCTGCATTGCCCGAACCTGATCAACCTGCAGTTCCAGGCATTGCGGCCCAAGTTCGAGGCGATTGCCGGGGTATTCGGCGTCAAGCGCGTGGGGCTGATGCCCAGCGAGCGCCGGCACATGGAGCTGAACGCACTGCTGGGCGCGCTGGATTTCCCGGTGCTGTCGATCGACATGGGCGGCAGTATCGTCGCCGCCAACCGTACTGCGGCGCAGCTGCTGGGGGTACGGGTGGACGAGGTGCCCGGCATGCCGCTGGCGCGCTACGTGGAAGACTTCGACCTGCCGGAGCTGGTGCGGGCCAACAAGTCGCGCATCAACGGCATGCGCATCAAGGTCAAAGGCGATGTGTTCCTGGCCGATATCGCGCCATTGCAGTCCGAGCACGATGACAGTGAGGCGTTGGCGGGCGCGGTACTTACCCTGCACCGGGCTGACCGCATCGGCGAGCGTATCTACAACGTGCGCAAGCAGGAGCTGCGCGGTTTCGACAGCATCTTCCAGAGCTCGCGGGTGATGGCCGCCGTGGTGCGTGAGGCGCGGCGCATGGCACCGCTGGATGCCCCCTTGCTGATTGAGGGCGAGACCGGTACCGGCAAGGAGCTGCTGGCGCGCGCCTGCCACCTGGCCAGCCCGCGCGGCCAGTCGCCCCTGATGGCGCTCAATTGCGCCGGGTTGCCGGAGTCGATGGCCGAGACCGAGCTGTTTGGCTACGGCCCCGGGGCATTCGAAGGGGCGCGGGCGGAGGGCAAGCTCGGGTTGCTGGAGCTGACCGCTGGCGGCACGCTGTTTCTTGACGGGGTAGGGGAGATGAGCCCGCGCCTGCAAGTGAAGCTGCTGCGCTTTCTGCAGGACGGCTGCTTCCGCCGGGTAGGCAGCGATGAAGAGGTCTACCTGGATGTGCGGGTGATTTGCGCGACCCAGGTGGATTTGTCCGAGCTGTGTGCCCGTGGCGAGTTTCGCCAGGACCTGTATCACCGCCTCAACGTATTGTCGCTGCACATTCCGCCTTTGCGTGAGTGCATGGATGGGCTGGAAGGGCTGGTACAGCACTTTCTCGATCAGGCCAGCCGGCAGATTGGCTGCGCCATGCCCCGCCTGGCGCCGGCCGCAATGGACAAACTTGGGCAATACCATTGGCCAGGTAATGTAAGGCAGTTGGAAAACGTATTGTTCCAGGCGGTTTCTTTATGTGAAGGCGGCGTGGTCAAAAGCGAGCATATTCGCTTGCCGGATTATGGCGCGCGGCAACCGTTGGGTGAGTTTTCGCTGGAAGGGGATCTTTCGCAGATTGTCGGGCGCTTTGAAAAGGCGGTACTGGAAAGTTTGATGGGGGAGTTTTCGAGTAGTCGGGCTTTGGGCAAAAGATTGGGTGTATCGCACACGACAATTGCCAACAAGTTAAGGGATTATTCGCTTGGCAAGTCTGCGGATTAGTTGTCGGGCAAAGAACTTGGGACTGCTTCGCAGTCCTTTCGCGGCGCAAGGCCGCTCCTACAGGTACGGCGCGGGTTTGAGGATTGCGCAATACCTGCAGGAGCGGCCTTGTGCCGCGAAGGGGGCCGCAGGGCCCCCAATTCATAAGGTATCAGCCGTTGGAGCAGCCGTTCCCCATCACGCGGTATTCGAGAATGTGCTTCTGGCCCTGGGAGTCCTCGTAGGTCATGCGGGCTGGCACGACTTCGCACACATTGGGCACTTCGCTCATGGAAATGACGCGGGCAATGTCCAGGTGCTGCGAGTAACTGTACTGTTCAACCGGAATCTGCTCGGCATCTTTGGCTTCGCCGGCCATCGCCGCGCCGCAAAGACTGCCAAGTACCAATACCAGTAAAGCTTTCATTTTCTATTTACCTGTCTAAGGTCGTGAGGGGGCACGCGGCGCTTATGGCGCCGCGAGTATTGCTAGTTTTAACTATCGGGATTAGATGGAGATTAACGCTTGCCTTCGTGGGGGCTGTTACCAGTTGTTAATCGCCTTGCCGTTGCTGGCGAGGTGAATTTTATGGCGCTGGCCAAGGCCGAAACAGTGGGTCTTTTGATAAAGTGTTTTGACAGAATCTGTAACAATCCGGTGTTAACCCCTTATTTTTTTGCCCCCATGGGCTGTAATGCCCGAGCTAGAGGGCTTTGCCGGAACGGGCGTACCAAATTACTACCAACGTCGAATGGCTTTTGTCGCTCTGGTACAGTTACAAACGGTTCCATACAAAAACAACTATTACACCGAGGTAACACAGATGAGTGCGGCTCCACTGTATCCCGTTCGTCCCGAGGTTGCGGCCACTACCCTGACCGACGAGGCCACCTACAAGGCCATGTACCAGAAATCGGTGATCAACCCGGACGGCTTCTGGCGCGAGCAGGCCCAGCGTATCGACTGGATCAAACCGTTCACCAAGGTCAAGCAAACCTCCTTTGACGACCACCACGTCGATATCAAATGGTTCGCCGACGGCACTCTGAACGTTTCCTCCAACTGCCTGGACCGCCACCTCGAAGAGCGCGGTGATCAGTTGGCCATCATCTGGGAAGGCGACGACCCTTCCGAACACCGCAACATCACTTACCGTGAACTGCACGAGCAGGTCTGCAAGTTCGCCAACGCCCTGCGTGGCCAGGACGTGCACCGTGGTGACGTGGTCACCATCTACATGCCGATGATCCCCGAGGCCGTGGTGGCCATGCTGGCCTGTGCCCGTATTGGTGCGATCCACTCGGTGGTGTTCGGTGGCTTCTCCCCTGAAGCGCTGGCCGGCCGCATCATCGATTGCGAGTCCAAGGTGGTGATCACCGCCGACGAAGGCGTGCGTGGCGGCCGTCGTACCCCGCTCAAGGCCAACGTCGACCTGGCGCTGACCAACCCTGAAACCAAAAGCGTGCAGAAGATCATCGTGTGCAAGCGCACCGGTGGTGATATCGCCTGGCACCAGCACCGCGACATCTGGTACGAAGACCTGATGAAAGTGGCCTCCAGCCACTGCGCGCCAAAGGAAATGGGTGCTGAAGAAGCGCTGTTCATCCTTTATACCTCTGGCTCCACGGGCAAGCCGAAGGGTGTGCTGCACACCACCGGCGGTTACCTGGTGTATGCCGCGCTGACCCATGAGCGCGTGTTCGACTATCGCCCGGGCGAGGTCTACTGGTGCACCGCCGACGTCGGTTGGGTCACTGGCCACAGCTACATCGTCTACGGCCCGCTGGCCAACGGCGCCACCACCTTGCTGTTCGAAGGCGTGCCGAACTACCCGGACATCACCCGCGTCTCGAAGATCGTCGACAAGCACAAGGTCAACATCCTCTACACCGCGCCAACCGCCATCCGCGCGATGATGGCCGAAGGGCAGGCCGCTGTTGAAGGGGCCGATGGTTCCAGCCTGCGTCTGCTTGGCTCGGTGGGCGAGCCGATCAACCCTGAAGCGTGGAACTGGTACTACAAGACTGTAGGCAAGGAGCGCTGCCCGATCGTCGACACCTGGTGGCAGACCGAAACCGGCGGCATCCTGATCAGCCCGCTGCCGGGCGCTACCGGTCTCAAGCCGGGCTCGGCAACCCGCCCGTTCTTTGGTGTGGTGCCCGCCCTGGTGGACAACCTGGGTAACCTGATCGAGGGTGCGGCCGAAGGCAACCTGGTGATCCTCGACTCCTGGCCAGGCCAGTCGCGTTCGCTGTACGGCGACCACGACCGCTTTGTCGACACCTACTTCAAGACCTTCCGTGGCATGTACTTCACCGGCGACGGTGCGCGCCGCGACGAAGATGGCTACTACTGGATCACCGGTCGTGTGGATGACGTGCTCAACGTCTCCGGTCACCGCATGGGTACTGCCGAAATCGAAAGCGCCATGGTCGCGCATTCGAAAGTTGCCGAGGCTGCAGTGGTTGGCGTGCCGCACGACATCAAGGGTCAGGGCATCTATGTGTATGTCACCCTCAATTCCGGTATCGAGGCCAGTGAGCAGTTGCGCCTGGAGCTGAAAAACTGGGTGCGCAAGGAAATCGGCCCGATTGCCTCGCCGGACGTGATCCAGTGGGCGCCGGGCCTGCCGAAGACCCGTTCGGGCAAGATCATGCGCCGCATCCTGCGCAAGATTGCCACCGGTGAGTACGATGCGCTGGGCGATATCTCGACACTGGCTGACCCGGGTGTGGTGCAGCACCTGATCGATACCCACAAGGCCATGAACCTGGCTTCGGCCTGATATCGAGGCAGAGCGCGGGCCCTTGTGGGAGTGGCTTTATGTGGGAGCGGGCGTGCCCGCGAACACCGGCGCAGCCGGTGCCATCCACCGCGTTGACTGCTTCGCGGGCACGCCCGCTCCCACAGGGCTGCTTGCACACGCCACGACCAGACTAAACCCCGCCCGGGCAACCGGCGGGGTTTTTGCTTTACTGTTACCCGACATTCATCGGTAACTGTTCTGTCACCGGTCCTGCACAAGTTCGGGGCGCGAAGAAACAAATCAGGCCCGTTTCGGTGCGTTCCCGTAGCCATTTTGTGCAACACAGCACGCTACACTTGCCGTAGTACAAGGCTTTGCCAATAATAGGCCCAGGAATTGCTAGGTCTATAGGTTCTATTTCTTGCGCTTTTGCATATTTTGCACTGGCTGTCAACATCGCCCGCAGCGGTTTCAAGCGCTTCTGTAAGTAGTTGTCGCTTTGAAGAAATATCGACTACCGGGCTGTCGCTAAAATGCCACTCACTCGCTCGTGGTCTGCGACCTTGGTCGAACCCTGCGCGGCTCGCGTTGTACCCATTCGCATATCGGGCAGTTGTTACCTGCCTTGTATTGCCCCGTACCGATGGAGTTACCTGATGAAGAAGCTCGCACTGCTTGGCGCCCTGGCGCTGTCTGTGTTTTCCCTGGTGTCGCAGGCCGATGAAAAACCCCTGAAAATCGGCATTGAAGCTGCCTACCCACCCTTCGCCTTCAAGCAGCCCGATGGCAGCATCGCCGGTTTCGACTACGACATCGGCAACGCCCTGTGCGAACAGATGAAAGCCAAGTGCACCTGGGTCGAGCAGGAGTTCGACGGCCTGATCCCGGCGCTGAAAGTGCGCAAGATCGACGCCATTCTGTCGTCCATGTCGATCACTGAAGACCGCAAGAAGTCGGTCGACTTCACCAAGCGCTACTACCTGACCCCGGCGCGCCTGGTCATGAAGGACGGCACCGCTGTCAGCGAAAGCCTGGATGAGCTCAAAGGCAAGAAGATCGGCGTGCAGCGCGGCTCGATCCATGACCGCTTCGCCAAGGAAGTGCTGGGCGCCAAAGGTGCCACCGTGGTGCCTTACGGCACCCAGAACGAAATCTACCTGGACGTGGCAGCCGGCCGCCTCGACGGCACCGTGGCTGACGCCACCCTGCTGGAAGACGGCTTCCTCAAGACCGACGCCGGCAAGGGCTTTGCCTTCGTAGGCCCGGCCTTCACCGACGCCAAGTACTTCGGTGACGGTATCGGCATTGCCGTGCGCAAGGGTGACAAGGCGAACGTCGAGCGCATCAACGCGGCCATCGACGCCATCCGTGCCAGCGGCAAGTACAAAGAAATCGAGAAGAAGTACTTCAACTTCGACATCTACGGTCCAGACTCGAACTAAGACATCGGGTTTCACCTGTGCAATGGTGCAAACAGCAGAGGCTCTGAGGTTTGCACCATTTTTCATTCTCTAGGTCGAGGACCTCATCATGTTGAAAGGCTACGGGGCAGTCATCCTCGACGGGGCGTGGCTGACGCTGCAGCTCGCCCTGTCGTCGATGGCCCTGGCCATCGTGCTCGGCCTGATCGGTGTGGCGCTGCGCTTGTCGCCGGTGCGCTGGCTGGCCTGGCTGGGCGATCTGTATTCCACCGTTATCCGTGGTATTCCGGACCTGGTCCTGATCCTGCTGATTTTCTACGGCGGGCAAGACATCATCAACCGGGTGGCACCGCTGCTCGGCTACGAAGACTACATCGACCTGAACCCGCTGGCGGCGGGTATCGGCACGCTGGGCTTCATCTTTGGCGCGTACCTGTCAGAAACCTTCCGCGGTGCCTTCCTCGGTATTCCCAAGGGCCAGGCCGAAGCGGGCGTGGCGTATGGCATGAGCAACCGCCAGGTGTTCTTCCGCATCCAGGTGCCGCAAATGATTCGCCTGGCGATCCCGGGTTTCACCAACAACTGGCTGGTGCTGACCAAGGCCACCGCGCTGATTTCGGTCGTCGGCCTGCAGGACATGATGTTCAAGGCCAAGCAGGCGGCCGACGCCACCCGCGAGCCTTTCACCTTCTTCCTGGCGGTGGCGGCCCTGTACCTGGTGCTGACCAGCGTCTCGCTGCTGGCCCTGAAGTATCTCGAGCGCCGCTACTCGGTGGGCGTCAAGGTGGCTGAACTATGATCTTCGACTACAACGTCGTCTGGGAGGCATTGCCGTTGTACTTCGGCGGCCTGCTGACCACCCTCAAGTTGCTGGCGATTTCGCTGTTCTTCGGCCTGTTGGCGGCCATTCCGCTAGGCCTGATGCGCGTGTCGAAGCAGCCTGTGGTCAATCTCGTGGCGTGGCTCTACACCTACGTGATTCGCGGCACGCCGATGCTGGTGCAGCTGTTCCTGATCTACTACGGCCTGGCGCAGTTCGAGGCGGTACGTGAAAGCTTCGCCTGGCCGCTGCTGTCCAGCGCCACGTTCTGCGCCTGCCTGGCGTTCGGTGTCAACACCAGTGCCTACACCGCAGAAATCATCGCCGGCAGCCTCAAGGCCACGCCCCACGGCGAGATCGAGGCGGCCAAGGCCATGGGCATGTCGCGCATGAAGATGTACCGGCGCATCCTGCTGCCATCGGCCCTGCGCCGGGCGCTGCCGCAGTACAGCAACGAAGTGATCATGATGCTGCAGACCACCAGCCTGGCGTCGATCGTCACCCTGATCGACATCACCGGTGCCGCACGCACGGTCAATGCCCAGTACTACCTGCCTTTCGAGGCCTACATCACGGCGGGCGTGTTCTACCTGTGCCTGACCTTCATCCTGGTGCGCCTGTTCAAGATGGCCGAACGCCGCTGGCTCGGCTACCTGGCGCCGCGCAAGCACTGACCGCTTTGTGAGAATCGACAGCATGTACAAACTCGAAGTCCAAGACCTGCACAAGCGCTACGGCAGCCATGAAGTGCTCAAGGGTGTTTCCCTGGCGGCCAAGGCCGGCGACGTCATCAGCATCATCGGCTCCAGTGGTTCGGGCAAGTCGACCTTCCTGCGCTGCATCAACCTGCTGGAGCAGCCGCACGCCGGCAAGATCCTGCTCAACAACGAAGAGCTCAAGCTGGTGGCCGGCAAGGACGGCGCGCTGAAGGCCTCCGACCCGCGTCAGTTGCAGCGCATGCGCTCGCGCCTGTCGATGGTGTTCCAGCACTTCAACCTGTGGTCGCACATGACGGCGCTGGAGAACGTGATCGAGGCGCCGGTACACGTGCTGGGCATGAGCAAGAAAGAAGCCGTTGAAAAGGCCGAGCACTACCTGGCCAAGGTGGGTGTCTCCCACCGCAAGGACGCCTTCCCCGGGCATATGTCGGGTGGTGAGCAACAGCGTGTGGCAATTGCCCGGGCCCTGGCCGTGGAGCCAGAGGTTATGCTGTTCGACGAGCCGACTTCGGCGCTAGACCCGGAGCTGGTGGGTGATGTGCTCAAGGTCATGCAGGCGCTGGCTCAGGAAGGCCGGACCATGGTGGTGGTGACCCACGAAATGGGCTTTGCTCGCGAGGTCTCCAATCAGCTGGTGTTCCTGCACAAAGGTCTGGTGGAAGAGGCGGGCTGCCCACGCGAAGTATTGGCCAACCCGCAGTCGGAGCGCCTGAAGCAGTTCCTCTCCGGCAGCCTGAAGTAAAAGCTGCATTTTTGCACCAGAATAGGGCATGCTGCGCTGCGAGCGCAGCCTGACCCGGCGCACAGACTCGAACGACCTCAGGTTTCGGACCGCACCCTATGACCACCCAGCGAATCGGTTTTCTCATCTGGCCCAGCACCAGGCCCTTGACCCTGGCGCTGGCCGAGGAAGTGTTGCAGGTGGCGCAGCGGGTGCATCCGGATGTGGTCTACGAACTGGCCTTCCTGCAGGCAGAGCCCGCGCCAGAGGGGGAGTGGCGCCTGCCGGGCGAGCCGTGGACCGGCCGACTGGAGGGTTGCCACAAACTGTTCCTGCTCGCTGACGAGCCGCCTGCGGCGGTAGGGGCTGCCTTGTCGACGGCGCTCAAGCAGCTGGCGCGCAGTGGCTGCACGGTCGGTGGCCTGGCTGCCGGGGTGTATCCGCTGGCGATGCTGGGCCTGCTCGACGGTTACCGGGCTGCGGTGCACTGGCGCTGGCAGGACGATTTTGCCGAACGCTTCCCCAAGGTCATTGCCACCAGTCACTTGTTCGACTGGGATCGTGATCGCATGACTGCCTGTGGCGGCATCGCCGTGGCCGACCTGTTGCTGGCAGTGCTGGCCCGTGATCACGGGGCGGAACTGGCGGGGGCAGTGTCGGAAGAGCTGGTGGTGGAGCGCATCCGCGAGGGTGGCGAGCGTCAGCGCATTCCGCTGCAGAACCGCCTGGGTTCTAGCCATCCCAAATTGACCCAGGCGGTGCTGTTGATGGAAGCCAACATCGAAGAGCCGCTGACCACTGACGAGATTGCCCAGCATGTGTGCGTGTCGCGTCGGCAGCTGGAGCGCATCTTCAAGCAGTACCTGAACCGCGTGCCGAGCCAGTACTACCTGGAGCTGCGGCTGAACAAGGCGCGGCAGATGCTGATGCAGACCAGCAAGTCGATCATCCAGATCGGCTTGTCCTGTGGCTTCTCCTCGGGGCCGCATTTTTCCAGTGCCTATCGCAACTTCTTTGGCGCCACGCCACGGGAAGACCGCAACCAGCGGCGTAGCAGCAGCCCGTTCGAACTGAGCTCGGCGCCTGCCGAAAAGGGCTGATTCCCCTGTTGCCTGCACTGGCCCTATCGCCGGCAAGCCAGCTCCCACTGGTACCCGGCAAGCCTCAGGGCCTGTGGTGACCCTGTGGGAGCTGGCTTGCCGGCGATAGGGTCGGCGTAGACAGCCACTCTTCTATATGTGAACACCCGTTCACCCAGCATCCTCTCTCCCGTACACTGCGCGATTGCGACAGTGTTTGTCGCATTGCCGAAAGCCTTGTCAAAACTGGGTTTTGCGCTGTAACAAGTTGTCGCTTGGCCGCAAGGACAGGCGCGGATCAGTCCTTACAATCCCCCCATCGCTCGCCCACTTCCAGGCCAGCGTTCCTCTTCAGGAGACTCAGATGTCCGTTGAGCAAGCCCCGGTGCAACGTGCCGATTTCGACCAGGTCATGGTCCCCAACTATTCTCCGGCGGCCTTCATTCCTGTGCGAGGCGAGGGTTCCCGTGTGTGGGACCAGTCGGGTCGCGAGTTGATCGACTTTGCCGGTGGCATCGCGGTAAATGCCCTGGGCCACTGCCATCCGGCGCTGGTCAAGGCCCTGACCGACCAGGCCAACACCCTCTGGCACGTATCCAACGTGTTCACCAACGAGCCGGCCCTGCGCCTGGCCCACAAGCTGGTGGACGCCACCTTTGCCGACCGGGCGTTCTTCTGCAACTCCGGCGCCGAGGCCAACGAGGCCGCGTTCAAGCTGGCCCGTCGCGTCGCCCATGACCGCTTTGGCCCGGAAAAGCACGAAATCATCGCCACCGTGAACAGCTTCCACGGCCGTACCCTGTTCACCGTCAGCGTCGGCGGCCAGCCTAAGTACTCCGACGGTTTCGGCCCGAAGATCACCGGCATCAGCCACGTGCCGTACAACGACCTGGAAGCACTGAAAGCCCAGATTTCCGACAAGACCTGCGCTGTGGTGATTGAACCGATCCAGGGCGAAAGCGGCGTGGTACCGGCAGACCTGGCTTACCTGGAAGGCGCTCGCAAGCTGTGCGACGAGCACAACGCCCTGCTGATCTTCGACGAAGTGCAGACCGGCGTGGGCCGTACCGGTTCGCTGTATGCCTACCAGCACTACGGCGTGACGCCCGACATCCTGACCAGTGCCAAGAGCCTGGGCGGTGGCTTCCCTATCGGCGCCATGCTGACCACCACCGAACTGGCCAAGCACCTGGCCGTCGGCACCCACGGCACCACTTACGGCGGCAACCCGCTGGGCTGCGCCGTCGCCTGCGCGGTGCTGGATGTGGTCAATACCCCTGAAACCCTGGCCGGCATCAAGGCCAAGCACACACGTTTCAAGACCCGCCTGGAACAGATTGGCCAGAAGTACAGCCTGTTCTCCCAGGTGCGTGGTGTCGGCCTGCTGCTCGGCTGCGTGCTGACCGAGGCCTGGCAAGGCAAGGCCAAGGACGTGCTCAACGCCGCCGAGAAAGAAGGCGTGATGGTGCTGCAGGCCGGCCCGGACGTGGTGCGTTTTGCGCCAAGCCTGGTGGTTGAAGACGCCGACATCGACGAAGGCCTGGACCGCTTCGAGCGCGCCGTGGCCACCCTGACCAAGGGCTGATCCGCCTGCGCCACCTTCGCCGGCAAAGGCCATTCCCGGGCCTGGCCGGCGATACCCGATTCCACTGCAGGTGCCCGTGTACCTGCCGTTTTTCCGTGCCGCCGTGAGCGGCCCGTATTCCAAAGGAGTGACACCATGCTGGTGATGCGCCCCGCGCAAATGGCTGATCTGAACGAAGTGCAGCGCATGGCTGCAGACAGCCCCATTGGTGTCACCTCGCTGCCGGACGACGCTGCTCGCCTGGGCGACAAGATCGCCGCTTCCGAGACTTCCTTCGCCGCCGAGGTCAGCTTCAACGGCGAGGAAAGCTATTTCTTTGTGCTCGAAGACAGCGAGACTGGCAAGCTGGCAGGCTGCTCGGCCATTGTCGCTTCGGCTGGGTATTCCGAGCCTTTCTATAGTTTTCGTAACGAGACCTTCGTGCACGCTTCGCGCGAGCTGAAGATCCACAACAAGATCCACGTGCTGTCGTTGTGTCATGACCTGACCGGCAACAGCCTGCTGACCAGCTTCTATGTATTGCCGGAGCTGGTGAACAGCGGCTGGGCCGAGCTCAATTCGCGCGGTCGCCTGCTGTTCATGGCCGCGCACCCGGAGCGTTTCGCCGACTCGGTAGTGACCGAAATCGTCGGCTACAGCGACGAGAATGGCGAATCGCCGTTCTGGGATGCCATCGGCCGCAATTTCTTCGACCTCAACTACTCCGACGCCGAGCGCCTGTGTGGCCTGAAGAGCCGAACCTTCCTCGCCGAACTGATGCCGCACTACCCGATCTACGTGCCGCTGCTGCCCGATGAGGCGCAGGAAGCCATGGGCCAGGTGCACCCCCGCGCGCAGATCACCTTCGACATCCTCATGCGCGAAGGCTTCGAAACCGAGCACTACATCGACATCTTCGACGGTGGCCCGACCCTGCATGCGCGCACCTCGGGCATTCGCTCGATTGCCCAGAGCCGCTCGGCGCCGGTGAAAATCGAGGACGCCCCAGGCAAGGGCGGGCGCCCGTACCTGGTGTGCAATGGCCAGTTGCAGGACTACCGCGCGGTGCTGCTGGACCTGGATTGGGTGCCCGGCAAACCGGTGTGCCTGAGCCTGGCGGCGGCCGATGCGCTGGGTGTGGGCGAGGGTGGCAGCGTGCGCCTGGTCGCGGTCTGAGGTCTGGTAACAGACGTTTCGGGATTGATGCGTTAGAAGAGTTTTGCGCCGGCCGACGCCGCCGCACAAGGAGATAGCATGATCGTTCGTCCTGTACGCAGCAGCGATTTGCCTGCGTTGATCGAATTGGCACGCAGCACCGGTACCACCGGGCTGACCACGCTGCCGGCCAACGAAGAACGCCTGGGGCATCGCGTTGGCTGGGCGGAAAAGAGCTTCCGTGGCGAAGCCGAGCGTGGCGACACCGATTACCTGTTCGTGCTGGAAAACGACGAAGGCCTGGTGGTCGGCATCAGTGCCATCGCCGGTGCCGTCGGCCTGCGCGAGCCTTGGTACAACTATCGGGTCGGCCTTACCGTCAGCGCTTCGCAGGAGCTTAAGATCTATCGCGAAATCCCCACCCTGTTCCTTGCCAACGACCTGACCGGCAATTCCGAGCTGTGCTCGCTGTTCCTGCGCAGCGATCACCGCTCCGGGCTCAATGGCCGCCTGCTGTCGCGTGCGCGGATGCTGTTCATTGCCGAGTTCCCGGAGCTGTTTGGCAAGAAGATCATTGCCGAAATGCGCGGTATGTCCGACGAGCAGGGGCGTTCGCCTTTCTGGGAAAGCCTTGGCCGGCATTTCTTCAAGATGGAGTTCAGCCAGGCGGACTACCTGACCGGTGTTGGCAACAAGTCGTTCATCGCCGAGCTGATGCCCAAGTTCCCCCTGTACACCTGCTTCCTGTCCGAGGCGGCGCGCGACGTGATCGGCCGCGTGCACGTCGACACCGAGCCGGCGCTGGCCATGCTCAAGCAGGAAGGCTTCAACTACCAGGGCTATGTCGACATCTTCGACGCAGGCCCGGCCATCGAGTGTGATACCGCCAAGATCCGCGCGGTGCGCGAGAGCCAGACGCTGGTGCTGGCGGTGGGCACGCCGGGCGACGACGCCACCCCTTACATCATCCACAACCGCAAACGCGACGATTGCCGCATCACTGCCGCGCCTGCGCGGCTGGCCGCCGGTACCTTGGTGGTCGACCCGTTGACCGCCAAGCGTCTGCGCATGGGTGCCGGCGACAACGTGCGTGCCGTGCCGCTATCGGCCAGCCGGGAGGCCCAGTAAATGACCACGCATTACATCGCAGGCAATTGGCTGGCGGGGCAGGGCGAAGCCCTGCAGTCGCTGAACCCGGTGACCCAGGCTGTCATCTGGCAAGGGCAGGGCGCTGACGCCAGCCAGGTGGACGCCGCCGTCCAGGCAGCCCGTCAGACCTTTCCGGCGTGGGCGCAACTGAGCCTGGAAGCGCGTATCGACGTGCTGGAGAAGTTCGCCGAGCAGCTGAAAAAGCATGCCGAAGCCTTGGCCCAGTGCATCGGTGAGGAAACCGGCAAGCCCCTGTGGGAATCGGCGACCGAAGTCACCAGCATGATCAACAAGGTGGCGATCTCGGTACAAAGCTACCGCGAGCGCACCGGGGAAAAGAGCGGCCCGCTGGCCGACGCCACGGCCGTGCTGCGGCACAAGCCCCATGGCGTGGTAGCGGTGTTCGGCCCCTACAACTTCCCCGGTCATCTGCCCAATGGCCATATCGTGCCAGCGCTGTTGGCGGGTAACTGCGTGGTGTTCAAGCCCAGCGAGCTGACGCCCAAGGTTGCCGAGCTGACCGTCAACTGCTGGATCGCCGCCGGCCTGCCGGCGGGCGTGCTGAACCTGGTGCAGGGCGCGCGGGAAACCGGTGTGGCGCTGGCCGCCAACCCGGGGATCGATGGCCTGTTCTTCACCGGTTCCAGCCGCACCGGCAACCTGCTGCACCAGCAGTTCGCCGGTCGCCCGGACAAGATCCTGGCCCTGGAAATGGGCGGCAACAACCCGCTCGTGGTAGACGAGGTGAGGGACCTGGACGCTGCGGTGTACACCATCATCCAGTCGGCGTTCATCTCCGCCGGCCAGCGTTGCACCTGCGCGCGGCGCCTGCTGGTGCCCCAAGGCGCCTGGGGTGATGCGCTGATAGTGCGCCTGGTCGAGGTGTGCAAAACCATCACGGTGGGGGCGTTCGATGAGCAGCCGGCACCGTTCATGGGCTCGGTCATTTCGCTGCAGGCGGCGCGTGCGCTGATTACGGCCCAGGCCGAACTGGCTGCCAAAGGTGGCGTGAAGCTGCTGGAAATGACCCAGCCGCAGGCCGGTGCTGCGTTGCTGACCCCGGGCATTGTCGATGTCACGGCCGTGGCCGAGCGCCCGGACGAAGAGTTCTTTGGCCCGCTGCTGCAGGTGATCCGTTATGCCGATTTCGATGCTGCCATCGATGAAGCCAACAACACCCAGTACGGTCTCGCCGCCGGGTTGCTCTCCGACTCGCGTGCCCGCTACCAGTACTTCTGGCTGCGCAGCCGCGCCGGTATCGTCAACTGGAACAAGCAACTGACCGGCGCCGCCAGCAGTGCGCCGTTCGGTGGCGTGGGTGCCAGTGGCAACCATCGGGCCAGTGCCTATTACGCGGCAGACTACTGCGCTTACCCCGTGGCTTCGCTGGAGACCGCCAGCCTTGCCTTGCCGGCGACCCTGACGCCGGGCGTCACCCTATAACAACAGGTCACGGAGCCTAGCCGATGAAATCCTATGAAGTGAATTTTGATGGCCTGGTGGGGCCTACCCACAACTATGGCGGCCTGTCTTACGGCAACGTGGCTTCGCAGAGCAACAGCCAGCAGGGTTCCAACCCGCGCGAAGCCGCGCGCCAGGGCCTGGCGAAAATGAAAGCGCTGGCCGACATGGGCTTCAAGCAGGGCGTGTTGGCGCCCCAAGAACGACCGGATGTGGCTGCGCTGCGCCGCCTGGGCTTTAGCGGCAGCGATGCCGAGGTGATCCAGCGTGCTGCCAAAGAGGCCATGCCCCTGCTGGTGGCCAGTTGCTCGGCGTCGAGCATGTGGGTGGCCAATGCCGCCACGGTCAGCCCCAGTGCCGACACTGCAGATGGCCGCGTGCATTTCACCGCCGCCAACCTGAACTGCAAGTATCACCGCAGCATTGAGCACCCGACCACCAGCCGTGTGCTGGGCGCCATGTTCAACAACGAGAAACACTTTGCCCACCACGAAGCATTGCCTGCCGTGGCACAGTTCGGTGACGAGGGCGCGGCCAACCACACGCGTTTCTGCCGTGCCTATGGCGACGCGGGTGTGGAGTTCTTCGTCTATGGCCGCAGTGCGTTCGACAGCCGTTACCCGGCGCCGCAGAAATACCCGGCCCGGCAAACCCTGGAAGCCTCGCAGGCCGTGGCCCGGCTGCATGGGCTGAGGGGTGGCGGGGTGGTCTACGCTCAACAGAACCCTGCAGTGATCGACCAGGGCGTGTTCCACAACGATGTGATTTCGGTGGGCAACGGCGAGGTGCTGTTCTACCACGAGGACGCTTTCCTCGAGACCGACGCGGTGCTTGGCCAGCTGCGAGCTAAACTGGCCAGCAAGGGTGGCAACTTCCAGGCCATCTGTGTACCGCGGGCAGCGGTGGCGGTAGAGGATGCCGTGCGCTCCTACCTGTTCAACAGCCAACTGCTCAGCCGCGATGACGGTTCCATGCTGCTGGTGGTGCCGGAAGAGTGCCGCAACAATGAGCGGGTCTGGGCCTACCTGGGCCAGCTGACCAGCCAGGGTGGCCCGGTGAAGGAGGTCAAGGTATTCGACCTCAAGCAAAGCATGCAGAACGGCGGCGGCCCGGCTTGCCTGCGTTTGCGCGTGGCGTTGAAAGAATCGGAACTGGCGGCGGTCAACCAAGGCGTTATCATGACCGCCCCGCTGTACGACACCCTGGTGCAGTGGGTCGACAAGCATTACCGCGATCGCCTGGGCGAAGCGGACCTGGCCGACCCGCAACTGCTGGTGGAATGCCGTACGGCACTGGACCAATTGACCCAGATCCTGAAGTTGGGCTCGGTATACCCGTTCCAACGCCAACCTTGAAGAGAGACTTTGCAATGACCGACGCCCTGCGCCTGATCCTCGAAGATGAAGACGGCACCCAGCTGGAAACCTCCTGCACCCGCTTTGCCGTGGTTTGGCAAGGCAAGGAAGTGTGGATTCAGCAGGACGGCCGTGGCCAGCTGCTGATCGGTGTGGACGTCGACGAAGACGACACCGAATACGCCAACCTGCTGCTGCGCCCGATGGCCACCAACCTGGTCAGCCTGCAGCTGGAAATGGAGCCGGCCGAGGTTGGCGAAGACGACGATCACGTCCATGGCCCCGACTGCGGCCACCACCACTAAGGAAGTCCCTATGCTCGCCCTTGGCAAATTGCTTGAGCTGACCCTCACCGATCACGAACCGGCCGAGAAGACCCAAGTGACACCCAAGGGCGCGCGTTTGCGCTGGCTCGGGGAGGGCGCGCTCGAAGTGCGCCCCGCCGAAAACGATGATTGCGGGCTGGACTTGCTGTTGTCTGCTGGCATCCATGGCAACGAAACGGCGCCGATCGAATTGCTCGAACGACTGCTGCACGGCGTGGCCAACGGCAAGATCAAACCCAAGGCACGGCTGCTGTTCCTGTTCGGCAACCCTGCGGCGATCCGCAAGGGTGAGCGCTTCATCGAGCAGGACATCAACCGGCTGTTCAATGGCCGCCATGAGCTTTCCAGTGGTTTCGAAGCCTTGCGTGCCGCCGAGCTGGAACAGTTCGCCCGGGTGTTCTTCAGCAAGCCGGGGCGTAGCCGCCTGCATTACGACCTGCATACCGCCATCCGCGGTTCGAAGATCGAGCAATTCGCCTTGTACCCCTATAAAGAGGGGCGCAAGCACTCCCGTCGCGAACTGGCGCGCCTGGCGGCAGCCGGCATGGAGGCGGTGCTGCTGCAGAGCAAATCCTCCATCACTTTCAGTGCCTTTACCTACGAACAGCTGGAGGCCGAAGCCTTCACCCTCGAGCTGGGCAAGGCCCGCCCGTTCGGCCAGAACGAGCAGGTCAACCTCGACCGGCTGGAGCAGCGCCTGATCCAGATCATCGAAGGCACCGAGCCAGAGGGTGAGGGCTCGCTGGATGGCCTGCAGCTGTTCAGCGTCGCCCGCGAAATCATCAAGCACAGCGACAGTTTCCACCTGCATTTGCCGGCGGACATCGAGAACTTTTCCGAGTTGAGCAAGGGTTACCTGCTGGCCGAAGACCTGGCCGAGACGCGCTGGGTGGTCGAGGAGGAGGGCGCGCGCATCATCTTCCCCAACCCCAGGGTGAAGAACGGCTTGCGCGCGGGGATTCTCATTGTGCCGGATTCGGGGCAGCGGCTGGGCTGATGGCGGAGGTGGTGCCCGTCCCGGCGCACCACATGGGCTCGCTCAGTAGTAGGTGCGTACTGGCAGGCCCAGTTCCATTCGCAGCGCGTTTTCGTTGAAGGGTGATGGGTTGGTGTCGGTTGGCGCCGTGTCGGGGTTATTGTCGAAATCGTACAGAGGGCCGCTCGGCAGGCCAATTGCTTGCAGGTGTGCGTTGTCGACCTGAATCTGCCTGCGATCGATAGTGCTGATTAAGGTGTGGCCAGGTACCGTCGTACCGTTGAAGGCGCTGTACGCTTCGCACAAGCAACGGTAAAAGTCGAGCAGCGGCAAATTGTCGCTGTCCGAGCGCGTCAGGTTGAATGCCAGGTTTCCGCCCTCGGCCGGCAAGCCGGCTACCCACTCCAGTTTGCTGTCTCGTCGCAGGTAATGGTCGCTGTCGGTCGGGTCTGAGGTGTGCACGTCGAAACGGGTGGCCAGCTGTGTTTCGGTAACCCGTATCCAGGACCGTTTCGCCAGTTGAGTCAGAAGTTGCTGGCCGCAATCGGTGTGGCAAAGAAACACCAGGTGGTTGTGAACGGCCTGTTTGAAGGTGTCGCTGCCTTGTATGTCGAGTGTGTTGTTGGCGAGTGCGGCGAGCGGGACGGAGAGGGGTTGCTCGAAGCGGGCGTCACCCGCCTGGTTACGGGCATAAATGACTGATTCATGGGGGTCGTCGACCAGGATATGACCGTCGATTCCCTGGATATGACCGCCGATACCGCCGCTCGCCGAGCCACGCTTGATGAATGTCAGCCCCTGGCCCACGTTGATTTGTGCATCGCTGCTGCCGGTGAAGACCTCGGTGATGCCGCCGCCGGTGGTGATGTGCGCGCGGCCTTTTGCGGCCTGAATGATCACAGGCGTCTTCACTTCCTTCGCCACGCGGACGTTGGCCTCACCCGATGCTGTTCTGATGATCAGGGTTTGTCTGTGCGTAGGCGCGAGGATGAACCTCTTGTTGCCGACCATGGCTTTGAGGTGGCAGTCGTAGGCGGAAATGTCGACATCGACCGCCGAGGCATGGCTCTGAATCACCATGTGGTGCTTGCCCGGGATCTGGCCCTGATCGAACCATACCTGTTCCAGAAGGACGTCTATCTTGTCGTCCCGGTATTCGTAGAAGCGATGAACGGCTTGGCCATCGATGGACGTGTCTGCCTGCTGTTGAAAACCGCTGGTCCTGCCAGAAATGAAATAGACGGGGTTGGGGTGCATGAGAAGGCTCGCTTGCTGTGGATGGGGGGGCGGCGGTTGTCGCTGCGGCCAAAGCTAAAGGGTTGTGCAGGCGAGGAGTGGTACTTATCTAGGGGCAAGATGGACGAGGAGGGGGCGTTGTGACGAGGCGCTGAACCGTATAGCCTCCACTTTGAAGTCCGAAATGACGATTTCATGCCGATTGACCGTTTCGGGCGTATAAACACACTGCATCCGCCGTTCAGGCTGGATATAATGGCGCCCTTTGCCGTCGTTTCGTCGATTCGACGTATCAGCCCAAACGGCCGCCGTTTCCGTGGAAGAACCTATGAAAAGCGCAGAAATCCGTGAAGCCTTCCTTCGCTTCTTCGAAGAGCAGGGACATACCCGAGTCGCCTCCAGTTCGTTGATCCCGAACAACGACCCGACCCTGCTGTTCACCAATGCCGGCATGAACCAGTTCAAGGACTGCTTCCTCGGCGCGGAGAAGCGTGCCTACACCCGTGCTGTCAGTAGCCAGAAGTGCGTGCGCGCCGGTGGCAAGCACAACGACCTGGAAAACGTCGGTTACACCGCGCGTCACCATACCTTCTTCGAAATGCTGGGCAACTTCAGCTTCGGCGACTATTTCAAGCGCGACGCCATCACGTTCGCCTGGACCTTCCTGACGTCGGCACAATGGCTGAACCTGCCCAAGGAAAAGCTCTGGGTCACCGTCTACGCCACTGACGACGAAGCCTACGACATCTGGACCAAGGAAATTGGCGTGCCGGCCGAGCGCATGGTACGCATCGGCGACAACAAAGGCGCCCCTTACGCCTCCGACAACTTCTGGACCATGGGTGACACTGGCCCGTGCGGCCCGTGCACCGAGATCTTCTACGACCACGGCGCGGACATCTGGGGCGGCCCACCGGGCTCGCCAGAAGAAGACGGCGACCGCTACATCGAGATCTGGAACAACGTCTTCATGCAGTTCAACCGCACCGCCGACGGCGTGCTGCACCCGCTACCAGCGCCGTCGGTGGACACCGGTATGGGCCTGGAGCGCGTCAGCGCCGTGCTGCAGCACGTGCACTCGAACTACGAGATCGACCTGTTCCAGAACTTGCTGGCAGCTGCGGCCAAGGCCATCGGTTGCAGCAATGATGGCCAGGCGTCGCTGAAAGTGGTCGCCGACCACATTCGCTCGTGCGGTTTCCTGATCGCCGACGGTGTGCTGCCGTCCAACGAAGGCCGTGGCTATGTGCTGCGTCGCATCATTCGTCGTGCCTGCCGCCACGGCAACAAACTGGGCGCCAAGGGCAGCTTCTTCTACCAGATCGTTGCCGCACTGGCCGCCGAAATGGGCGAAGCCTTCCCTGAGCTGAAGAGCCAGCAAGCGCACATCGAGCGCGTGCTGAAAGCTGAAGAAGAGCAGTTCGCCAAGACCCTCGAGCAAGGCCTGCGTATCCTCGAGCAGGACCTGGCCCAGCTGAAAGGCGACGTGGTACCGGGCGACGTGGTGTTCAAGCTGTATGACACCTACGGCTTCCCGATGGACCTGACTGCCGACATCGCCCGTGAGCGCGAGCTGACCATCGATGAAGCCGGCTTCGAGCGCGAGATGGACGCCCAGCGTGAGCGTGCGCGTTCCGCCAGCGCCTTCGGCATGGACTACAACAGCGTGGTCAAGGTCGACAGCGCCACTGAATTCCTCGGCTACGACGCCACCGAAGGCCAGGGCAAGATCATCGCCCTGTACAAGGACGGCCAGGCCGTCGACCAGTTGGGTGAAGGCGAGCAGGGCGTGGTCGTGCTCGACCGCACCCCGTTCTACGCCGAGTCCGGTGGCCAGGTGGGTGATACCGGCTTCCTGCAGGCCGGCGCTGCGCGCTTCGACGTGCGCGACACCACCAAGACTGGCGGTGCCTTCCTGCACCACGGCGTGGTCGCCAGCGGTGCGCTGGTAATCGGTTCGCCGGTCGAGGCCAAGGTCGATGCCGACGTGCAGCACGCTACCTCGCTGAACCACTCCGCCACCCACCTGCTGCACGAAGCGCTGCGCCAGGTGCTGGGCGAACACGTACAGCAGAAGGGCTCGCTGGTTGACAGCCAGCGCCTGCGTTTCGACTTCAGCCACTTCGAGGCGCTGAAGCCAGAGCAGATCAAGGCCCTGGAAGACATCGTCAACCGCGAAGTGCGCAAAAACACCCCGGTGACAACCGAACTGACCGACATCGAAACCGCCAAGGCTAAAGGTGCCATGGCGCTGTTCGGCGAGAAGTACGGCGACACCGTGCGTGTGCTGAGCATGGGTGGTGATTTCTCGGTAGAGCTGTGCGGCGGTATCCACGCCAAGCGCACCGGTGATATCAGCCTGTTCAAGATCATCAGCGAAGGCGGCGTGGCCTCTGGCGTACGCCGTATCGAAGCAGTTACCGGCGCCGCTGCGTTGGCCTACCTGAACGCTGCCGAAGAGCAGGTCAAGGAAGCCGCGCAACTGGTCAAGGGTAACCGCGACAATCTGATCGACAAGCTGTCGGCTGTGCTCGAGCGCAACCGCCAGCTGGAGAAGCAGCTGGAACAGCTGCAGGCCAAAGCCGCCAGCGCCGCCGGGGACGATCTCTCCAACGCGGCTGTTGAGGTCAAGGGTGCCAAGGTCCTCGCCGCCCGCCTGGATGGGCAGGACGGCAAGGCCTTGCTGGCCCTGGTCGATCAGTTGAAGAACAAGCTCGGCCACGCAGTGATCCTGCTGGGCAGCGAGCATGAGGGCAAGGTTGTGCTGGTGGCCGGCGTGACCAAAGACCTCTCCAGCCAACTCAAGGCTGGCGATCTGATGAAACAAGCCGCTGCGGCGGTGGGTGGCAAGGGCGGTGGCCGTCCGGACATGGCCCAGGGTGGTGGCGTCGACGTCGCTGCACTGGACCAGGCCCTGGCGCTGGCCGTGCCATTCGCAGAGCAGGGACTTTGAGATGAAGGGGCCGGCGGTCTAGTCGCCGGCCTCTTCATGTTGGATTGTTTTTTGGGGCCCTGTATGGGCTGAGGCACCATTGAAATGGCGTTGATCGTACAGAAATTTGGCGGCACCTCTGTCGGTTCCATCGAGCGGATCGAGCAGGTAGCCGAAAAGGTCAAGAAACACCGTGAAGCGGGCGACGACCTGGTGGTTGTGCTGTCGGCCATGAGCGGTGAAACCAATCGCCTGATCGACCTGGCCAAGCAGATCACCGATCAGCCGGTTCCGCGTGAACTGGACGTGATCGTGTCGACCGGTGAGCAGGTCACCATCGCCCTGCTGACCATGGCCTTGATCAAGCGTGGTGTGCCAGCGGTGTCCTACACCGGCAACCAGGTGCGCATCCTCACCGACAGCTCGCACAACAAGGCGCGCATCCTGCAGATCGACGACCAGAAGATTCGTGCCGACCTCAAGGAAGGCCGTGTGGTCGTGGTAGCAGGCTTCCAGGGCGTCGACGAGCACGGCAGCATCACTACCCTGGGCCGTGGCGGCTCCGATACCACTGGCGTGGCCCTGGCGGCGGCGCTGAAGGCTGACGAGTGCCAGATCTACACCGACGTCGATGGCGTCTACACCACCGACCCGCGCGTTGTGCCACAGGCCCGTCGCCTGGAGAAGATCACCTTCGAAGAGATGCTGGAAATGGCCAGCCTCGGTTCCAAGGTGCTGCAGATCCGTTCGGTGGAGTTCGCCGGCAAGTACAACGTACCGCTGCGCGTGCTGCACAGCTTCAAGGAGGGTCCGGGTACCCTCATTACCATTGATGAAGAGGAATCCATGGAACAGCCGATCATTTCCGGTATCGCCTTCAACCGTGATGAAGCCAAGCTGACCATTCGCGGCGTGCCGGACACCCCAGGTGTGGCCTTCAAGATCCTCGGCCCGATCAGCGCTTCGAACATCGAAGTCGACATGATCGTGCAGAACGTTGCCCACGATAACACCACCGACTTCACCTTCACCGTACACCGCAACGAGTACGAGAGCGCGAAAAACGTGCTGGAAAACACTGCCCGCGAAATCGGTGCCCGTGAAGTGATCGGCGACACCAAGATCGCCAAGGTCTCGATCGTTGGCGTCGGCATGCGTTCGCACGCCGGTGTTGCCAGCCGCATGTTCGAAGCGCTGGCCAAGGAGAGCATCAACATCCAGATGATCTCCACCTCCGAGATCAAGGTTTCGGTAGTGATCGAAGAGAAGTACCTGGAGCTGGCTGTGCGCGCGCTGCACACCGCGTTCGAGCTCGACGCACCTGTGCGACAGGGCGAGTAAGGCGCTGCCAGGAAGGGCGCGGCTTGCCGCGCCCTTCGCGTTTCTGCTCGCCACGCATGGCCTGTCCTGCCCTGTGTGGCGAGTAACGGGGCTAGGTCGTCGTCCACGACCAGGCCCTGATACCAAAGACTGTTACCCCTGAATGTTTTGCGTAAGGAGAAAGCTATGTTGATTCTGACTCGTCGGTGCGCCGAGAGCCTGATCATTGGAGACGGCGAGATCACCGTGACGGTGCTTGGCGTCAAAGGCAACCAGGTGCGTATTGGCGTCAGCGCCCCGAAAGAAGTGGCTGTTCACCGCGAGGAAATCTACCTGCGGATCAAGAAAGAGAAGGACGAGGAGCCAAGCCTTTAATTCTTTTGAAGTTTTTTTAAAAAAAAGGGTTGCAAGCGAGGAAGATCCTGTTTAATATTCGCCTCGTGTTGCGGTGAGGTGGCCGAGTGGCCGAAGGCGCTCCCCTGCTAAGGGAGTATACCTCATAAGGGTATCGGGGGTTCGAATCCCCCCTTCACCGCCATTATTTGCGTAGGGCGCTGTAAACGGTAGGAACGCTAAGTAGTTGTTTTTAAACGAAAACGTTCTTGCAAAAATGTTTCAGCGACCTATAATGCGCGGCAAGACACGGACTCATAGCTCAGCTGGATAGAGTACTCGGCTACGAACCGAGCGGTCGCAGGTTCGAATCCTGCTGAGTCCGCCACTTTTGAAGTGGCTTTGTTTGCAAGGCTGCTTCAATCAACCAGTGGTAACTGGTCTAAAACTACCAATCGCGGACTCATAGCTCAGCTGGATAGAGTACTCGGCTACGAACCGAGCGGTCGCAGGTTCGAATCCTGCTGAGTCCGCCACTTTCTTGAAGTGGCTCTGCTTGCACAGCTGCTTCAGTCAACCAGTGGTAACCTGGTCTAAAACTACCACCACGGACTCATAGCTCAGCTGGATAGAGTACTCGGCTACGAACCGAGCGGTCGCAGGTTCGAATCCTGCTGAGTCCGCCATATCCCATCAAGAAGCCCGCTCAGTTGAGCGGGCTTTTTGTTTTTCTGCGCCACTGAATTGTTGGCCATGTCGATCTAAGCTCTTCTGTAATGTTTGTGGTGTAGCTTGAGGCCGCTGGTGCGGCGCCAAATTCGATCAGGCATCGCAAACACATCTACGCACACAACAAATGTGCTTTAAACGCCAGAGCCGCCGTCGCACTGATAGCTTCAAGCGTTGTCCCACCTTTATCGCGCAAACGATTGTTCTGGCCAAAAATTTAAGCGATCTGACAGCTTTAGCAGTGTATGATTGCGCCCGTCAGCCCCGCCGGGGCTTGTGGAAAACCACCATGGACTTACCCAGTAGTTACTCGCTAACACGATTCATACAGAAAGATCTGACCGATTGATTCTCCCGGCGTGCTCCGCTGCTGGGAGTGGAGTTCGCCTATGACTGAAGTAGAAGTAAAAAAAGCGCAAGAAAGCCTGCAGGATCGCCTGGCCCAGGTGGTCGAACTGCTGCAACGCCAGCGTGTGGTCGAAGACCTGACGCACCGCCAGGAAGGCGCGCACAACGACCTGGTCGAAAACCTGGTCCACCGCCAGAACCTCGTCGAGCTGCAGCGCAAGCTTGATGACCTGCACCCCGCCGACATCGCCTATATCCTCGAAGCCTTGCCCCTGGAAGACCGCCTGACGGTCTGGCAGCTGGTGCGCTCGGATCGCGATGGCGACATCCTGCTTGAAGTTTCCGACTCGGTTCGCCAATCGTTGATCGCCGACATGGACGATCACGAGCTGCTGGCCGCCGCCAAGGAAATGGACGCCGACGAGCTGGCCGACCTGGCCCCAGAGCTGCCGCGCGACGTTGTTCACGAGCTGATGGAAACCCTCGATGCCCAGCAACGCGAGCGTGTGCGCTCGGCGCTGAGCTACGACGAGGAGCAGGTCGGCGCGCTGATGGACTTCGAGATGGTCACCATCCGCGAAGACGTCAGCCTGGAAGTGGTACTGCGCTATCTGCGCCGCCTGAAAGAGCTGCCCAACCACACCGACAAACTGTTCGTGGTCGATTACGACGGCATCCTCAAGGGGGTGTTGCCGATCAAGCGCTTGCTGGTCAACGACCCGGAGAAGAAGGTAGCGGAGGTCATGGCGACCGATCCGGTGTCCTTCCAGCCCGAGGAAGATGCCTATGATGCAGCGCAGGCTTTCGAGCGTTATGACCTGGTATCGGCACCTGTAGTAGACAAAGGCGGGCGCCTGATCGGCCGTTTGACCATCGACGAAATGGTCGACCTGATCCGTGAGGAGAGCGAGAGCGAAGTCCTCAACATGGCGGGCCTGCGTGAAGAGGAAGATATCTTTGCCTCGGTCTGGCGCTCGTTCCGCAACCGTTGGGCATGGCTGGCGATCAACCTGATTACCGCTTTTCTCGCGTCCCGCGTTATCGGGCTGTTTGAAGGCTCGATCGAAAAGCTGGTGGCGTTGGCTGCGTTGATGCCTATCGTTGCGGGTATTGGTGGCAACTCGGGTAACCAGACCATCACCATGATTGTCCGCGCCATGGCGCTGGACCAGGTGTCGCCGGGCAACACCAGCCGCCTGATGCGCAAGGAGTTGGCAGTGTCGCTGATCAACGGCCTGGTGTGGGGCGGAGTGATCGGTGCGGTGGCTTTCTGGCTGTATGGCAGCTGGTCACTGGGTTTGGTGATGACCGCCGCAATGACCCTGAACCTGTTACTGGCAGCGCTGATGGGCGTGCTCATCCCGATGACATTGGCCCGCCTGGGCCGCGACCCGGCCATGGGGGCGAGTGTGATGATCACTGCCGTGACCGACAGTGGCGGCTTTTTCATCTTCCTCGGCCTGGCTACGCTGTTCCTGCTGTAAACCGATCTTTCCCTGTGGGAGCGGGCATGCCCGCGAACACCGGCGCAGCCGGTGCCATCCACCGCGTCGCCTGATTCGCGGGCTTGCCCGCTCCCACAGTGGTCCTGCAATGGCGTATGCCGTTGCCGTAGGCCAGCCACAAAAAAGCCAGCTTACGCTGGCTTTTTCATGTTCGCTGCAGACCTCAGGAAGCGTCAGCGGCCATTTCCACATCATGAGCGATGAGGGCCACCAGAGCGTTCTGCTGGCGGTGGGACAGTTGACGGAAGCGCTGCAGCAACTCGCGCTCGTGCAGCGACAGCTCAGGGCTGTCCAGGCGCATGCTCAGCTCGTCACCCAGCGCACCTTCCTGGATAAGACTCTGTTCCAGGCGCGCGATGATTTCGGAGTTCATGCTGCGGTGATGGTTTCGCGCTACCTCGGCAATGCGCTCACGCATCCCGTCTGGCAGGCGGACGACGAACTTGTCAGCGGTGCGGCTCGAATAAATAGCCTGTTTCATTGGGCGCATATAAATTGACCGGAGTTTGGTTCAGGGGAAGCGGTTCTCAAATTGGCCGCACGGGGTGGAAGTACGACCGTGGCGACGACAAAATGTTCAACCGGCAGTAAAAATGGGTGCTCATCTTGCCTCATCATCGCCGTTTCCTTGGCGTCAATTCTGTGACAAATAGTGAGCCGGATAAAGGCTTTCTGCCAGTACCAATTATCAGAAATGAGCACTGGTTTGAAAAGTTTTACATGCTCCGGCTTGCCCAACCGTCAGACTTTTGCCGTCAAAAACTGGTAAAACGCAGCAAAAGGCAAGGAAAACACCTAGAATGCGGCGGTTTCCCTTCATAGAGCATAGTGGCTATGCAACATGACGCAAGCGACCGTCGATCAGGGATAGGCCGGTTGATATTTCTGATAGGACCGTCGGGTTCGGGGAAAGATTCCCTGATCGACGCTTCACGTGAGCGACTGGCGGCCGCCGGGGTAGAAATTGCCCGTCGCGTCATTACCCGTTCGGCCGAAGCCAAGGGCGAAGCCGCTCATGGGGTTACGCCCGAGCAGTTCGAGACCCTGCGTGCCCAGGGCGCATTTGCCATGCACTGGCGCGCCAACGGCCTGGACTATGGTATTGCGCAGCAGGTGGACGAGTGGATGGCGGCGGGCAGGGCAGTGCTGGTGAATGGCTCGCGGGCCTACCTGGCCGAAGCGCGCCAGCGTTACCCGGACCTGCTGGCGGTGTTGGTCGAGGTCAGGCCCGAAGTGCTGCGTCAGCGCCTGCTGGCCCGTGGCCGCGAAAACGCCGAGGAAATCGAACAGCGCCTGGCTCGCAGCGCCCGTTTGCAGGCACCGCCCGATCCTTCAGTGCATGTGCTGGACAACTCGACAACCCTGGAGGCAGCGGTCGCAGCGCTGTTCGGGCTGCTTCGCGATGAAGGGGTTCTGCCACCGGAGTAGCAGTGCCAGAAAAGGATTACGCGAAAAAGCCCGGCAGGTGCATGACAAACGCCAGCATGCTGGTTAACATGCTGGCCATCCCGCTGTGCAGCGCTCGCTGCCGGTCGTAGCGTCTCAGTAGCTCAATTGGATAGAGCATCCCCCTCCTAAGGGGAAGGTTGCAGGTTCAATTCCTGCCTGGGACGCCATTTCTTGTTTCTCCCATTTTTGCCTCCGCCTCCTGTGCAGCCGCCATCCGTGTGCGCGTCAGGAAGTACCCCGCCACTACCAGCACCACCGTCAGCACCGTGAACCAGAACTGGAAACGCGATGCCGGTTCGAACGCCTGGGTGCCGATCACTGCCAGCAAGGCGAACAGCGCAACGATATTGGCGTACGGGAACAGCCAGGCGCGGAAGGCCTTGGGGTCGACCGCTTCGTGACGGGTTTTCCAGCGCATGGCCACGTGGGCGATGATGATGAAGATCCACACGACCATCACGAGGCTGCCGGTACTCTTGGCCAGAGTCATGAACAGGTCGCCGGCGCTGATAAAGTGCACGGTCAGGATCATCGTGCAGATCGACAGGCTCAGCAGCAATGCATTGATCGGCACGCCCTTGGCGCTGGTGCGCGAGAACAGCTTGGGCGCGTGCCCGCGCTGGCTCAGCGAGAACAGCATGCGCGAGTTGGAGAACATGAACGAGTTCATCACCGACATGAACGAGACGAACAACACCAGCTTCATGGCCACCGCCGCACCACCGAACCCGGCCAGGCTGAACAGCGAAACATAGGGCGAGGCCAGGTTGGCCTTGTCGGTCCATGGCAGGCACAGGATCAGGATCGACACCGAGCCGACGTAGAACAGCATCACGCGCAGGATCACGCTCTTGATCGCGCGGATCACGTTCTGCCGCGGGTTCTCCGACTCACCTGCGGCTACGGCGGCGATTTCGCTGCCGCCCAGCGAGAAGATCACCACGATGACACCCGCCATTACCGGCGACAGGCCGTTGGGCATGAAGCCGTCGTGGGCGGTGAGGTTGACCAGGCCAGGCGACGGGATGTCGTGGTGCAGGCCAAGCAGGATCGAGATGCCCAGCAGCATGAAGATGAGGATGGTGGCGACCTTCACCGCCGCCAGCCAGTACTCCACTTCGGCAAACGAACGCACCGAGTAGGCGTTGCTGGCCATCAGTGTCACCAGCATCAGGAAGGCGCCTGTCCAGATCGGCAGCCAGGGTAGGAAGTCATGCAGGATGGCGCCCAGCAGGACTGCTTCAAGGGTGATGGTCATCATCGACTTGAACCAGTACAGCCAGCCGACTGCAAACCCGGCCCAGTCGCCGAGCCAGGTGTTGGCGTAGGTTGAGAACGACCCGGCATCCGGGTTGCGGCAGGCCATTTCACCCAGCATGAACATGACCAGGGTGACCACCAGGCCACCAATGAAATACGACAGGATGGCCGCAGGCCCTGCCGATGCGATCAGTGAGCCCGAGCCCATGAACAGGCCTGCACCGATCACCCCGCCCAGTGCGATCATGGTGATGTGCCGCTGCTTGAGGCTTTGCTTCAAACTGTTGGATTGCATTTCCTTGTCCTCTCTTATTGTTGGGGGGACCCGACAACGTCCCCCAACGCAGGCATCGTCATGCGCCTGCGTCCACGCGTGGCAAATAGCTACCAGCCTGCCACCCTGGACAATAAGGCCAAGGACCTCAAACGAATTCTCTGCACAACATCCTGCCGATTTTTCCTGAGACCGGTGATGGCGCCGGTAGCGGTGCAGTTGACCACGCCATGCACCACCTGAACATCGACACCGCCGGGCGCCTTCAAACGGGTCAGGTTGGGGAGCCTTTCACGAACCGCGGCACTTTTCTTGCCGACCGCCGCCACTGCCTCATGCCGTGCCGGCCGCTTGTTGCTCTTCATCCAGGCCGTCCGCCTTGGCGACCTGCTCCTGCGCTTTCTCCTCGATCTTGCGCTCGATGTCCTCTTTCATGCGCTGGGCGATCAACTCGTCGACCTTTGCTTTCATTTCCGGCGGCAGGGCGTCGTACTCTTCTTCGGTCAGGCCTATTTCACGCAGCAGTTTTTCCTTGATCATCTCGCCGGGCGACTTGGACATGAAGTCGTGAAACTCCTGCCGGGCAGTCTTGGCTGGCAGTGGTTCTCCTATCACCGGCTCGGTGGTCTCAGAGCCCAGGTTTTGCAGCATCACCTTGAATTTGGCAAAGGCTTCTTCGCGCGCATCCTCGGCGTTTTGCTGAGCGGTATTGCCTTGGCGCTGATCTTGGGTCGCCGTGTTGGCGGTGGTTATTGGGGTGCTGGCTGGCGCAATCTCGGCCACTGTCTGCTCATCGCTGGCGTGCCGGGGCTGATGGAGCGTGGGCTGCCAGCTGACGCCGTTAGGGGCGATTATCATGTTTCCTCCTTGGAAATATCGTTGGCAGCTATCCAGCGCAAAAGCCATGCCAGCGCTGTGCCGGTCGAAATCAGGCCTTTGGCGCTATTTCGGTTGCGCGCTGGCGGGCATATGCTTGCCTGTCCAAGGCATGATCTTGCCGCCTGCGGCAATTACCACCACTGTCGGCAGCCCCTTGACCGGAGCGCAGTTGCTGGGCATCAGGGAGAGCGTCCATGAATCAGGAAACCAGGCCGGCACCGGCCAGCTTCAGTGAACAGCAATTGCACACCTTGTTCGAGTTGATCAGCGATGGCATCTGGGACTGGAATGCCAACACCGGCTACGTCTATCGCAACCCCGGCTGGTACGCCATGCTCGGTTACGCCAGCCACTCCATGGCCAACTCGGTACTGACCTGGGAGAGCGTGATCCACCCCGAGGACTACCCGCGGGTAATGGCGCATTTCGAGGCCTACATCAACCAGCGCAACGAGCGCTACCTCATCGAATACCGCTGCCGTTGCCAGGATGGCAACTACATCTGGATCGAAGACAGCGGCTACATCATCGGCCAGAACGCAGACGGTTCGGTGGCGCGCATGCTCGGGGCGCACCGCAACATCGACGCCGGCAAGCGCCTGGTGGCGCAGCTGGAACAGAAGAACCAGTCGCTGGAGTGCCAGGTGGCCGAGCGTACCCGCGAGCTGTCCTGGGTGAACCAGCAGTTGCAGCGGCAACTGGACGAAAACCTCGAGTTGGCCGAGCGCGATGCGTTGACCCGCATTGCCAATCGCTACCGGCTGGAAAAGTCGTTGCAGACGGAGTGCGAACGCGCCCAGCGATTCCGTCAGCCGTTGTCGCTGATCGCCATGGACATGGACGATTTCAAACCGATCAACGACCGCTACGGCCACGCCCGTGGCGATGCTGCGCTGGTGTTGGTGGCCGATAACTTGCGTACCTGCCTGCGCGAGCTCGACGTGTTGGCGCGCTGGGGTGGCGATGAGTTCGTCATCGTGCTGCCGCAGGCCACGCTGGGCGAGGCGCTGGAGATGGCGGCGGGCTTGCGCCAGGTGATGGATCAGCTGGAGCCGGTGGGCGATTGCCGGCTGACCATGAGCTATGGCGTGGTGCAATGGCAGGAAGGGGAGGACCAGCATGCGCTGCTGGCGCGTGCCGACAAGGCGCTGTACCGGGCCAAGGCGGCCGGCAAGAATGCCATAGCCCCATAGCCTGACGCGGTCCGCACAAGGGATCGCGCAGGTGACGGGGATCAGTGCCTGGATGAAAAAAGACCCGCGGCGCCTCTCGGCGCAGCGGGCCAAATCGGCCTTGGCCGCTTCAGTGTCAGATATGCAGGGCGTGGCCCAGGGCGCGCAATGCCGCTTCCTGTACCGCCTCACCCAGCGTCGGGTGAGCATGGATGGTGCCGGCCACATCCTCCAGGCAGGCGCCCATCTCCAGCGATTGGGCAAACGCCGTGGACAGTTCGGAAACCGCCACGCCAACGGCTTGCCAACCCAGGATCAGGTGGTTGTCCCGCCGTGCCACCACGCGCACGAATCCGCTCTTCGCTTCCAGGCTCATGGCCCGGCCATTGGCGGCAAACGGGAACTGCGCGACGATACAGTCCAGCCCTTGCTGGCTGGCCTGCTCCGGGGTTTTACCGACGACCACCACTTCTGGGTCGGTAAAGCACACCGCAGCAATCGCGGCAGGCTCGAAGCGGCGTGCCTTGCCAGCGATGATCTCGGCGACCATTTCGCCCTGGGCCATGGCCCGGTGCGCCAGCATCGGTTCGCCGGCCACATCGCCGATGGCCCAGACGTTGTGCATGCTGGTCTGGCAGCGCGCGTCGATGGCAATGGCGGCGCCGTTCATTTTCAGGTCCAGGCACTCCAGGTTGAAACCTTTGGTGCGCGGCCGGCGGCCGACGGCCACCAGCACCTGGTCGGACTCCAGGCGCAGTTGCCCGCCCTTGCCGTCGTTGGCCAGCAGGCAACCGTTTTCGTAACCTTCGACGCTGTGGCCCAGGTGCAGGGCGATGCCCAGCTTTTTCAACGACTCGGCCACCGGGGCAGTCAATTCGCTGTCGTAGGTCGGCAGGATGCGCTCACGCGCTTCCACCACGCTTACTTGCGCGCCCAGCTTGCGGTAGGCAATGCCCAGTTCCAGGCCGATATAGCCACCGCCCACCACCACCAGGTGCTGCGGCAGGGCTTTCGGCGCCAGGGCTTCGGTCGAGGAAATCACCGGCCCGCCCAGCGGCAGCATCGGCAGTTCGACGCTGCTGGAGCCGGTGGCCAGCAACAGGTGTTCACACTGGATACGCTGGCCATCAACTTCGACCTGCTTGCCGTCGAGCACCTTCGCCCAGCCATGAATCACCTTGACCCCGTGCTTTTTCAGCAGGGCGGCCACACCAGTGGTCAGGCGGTCGACGATGCCGTCCTTCCAGGCCACGCTCTGGCCGATGTCCAGGCGCGGCGAGGCAACGCTGATGCCCAGTACCGACGGCCCGGCGAAGCGCGAGGTCTGGTGGAACTGCTCGGCCACATGGATCAGCGCCTTGGACGGAATGCAGCCGATATTCAGGCAGGTACCGCCCAGCGCCTGGCCTTCCACCAGCACGGTAGGGATGCCCAGTTGCCCGGCACGGATGGCGGCCACATAGCCGCCAGGGCCGCCGCCGATGATCAACAGGGTAGTCTGGATAGTCTGTTGCATGCTTACTCCACGAACAGGCAGGCAGGTTGTTCGAGCAGGCCACGCACGGCCTGGATGAACAGCGCGGCGTCCATGCCATCAACCACGCGGTGGTCGAACGAGCTGGACAGGTTCATCATCTTGCGCACGACGATCTGGCCGTCGATCACCACCGGCCGCTCAACCATGCGGTTGACGCCGACAATCGCCACTTCCGGGGTGTTGACCACCGGCGTGCTGACGATGCCACCGAGGGCGCCCAGGCTGGTCAGGGTAATGGTCGAGCCCGACAATTCTTCGCGGTTGGCCTTGTTGCTGCGTGCCGCGTTGGCCAGGCGGGAAATCTCGCCAGCATTGGCCCACAGGCTGCCGGCTTCGGCATGGCGCAGCACGGGCACCATCAGGCCGTTGTCACCCTGGGTGGCGATGCCCACATGCACCGCGCCATGGCGGGTGATGATCTGCGCTTCGTCGTCATAGGTGGCGTTGATCTGCGGGAAGTCACGCAGCGCCACGACCAGTGCACGCACCAGGAACGGCAGCAGCGTCAGCTTGCCGCGGCTGTCGCCGTACTTGCTGTTGAGCTGCTGGCGCAGGGCTTCCAGGGCGGTGACGTCGATTTCTTCCACATAGCTGAAGTGCGCGACCCGGCGCTTGGCGTCCTGCATGCGCTGGGCGATCTTGCGGCGCAGGCCGATCACCGGCACCTGCTCGCTGTCGCTGCGCTTGGCATAGCCATTGGGGGCTTGCCCGGCGGCGCTCTGCGGCTTGCTCATGAAGGCGTCGAGGTCTTCGTGCAGGATGCGCCCGGCCGGGCCGCTGCCGTGCACATAGCGCAGTTCGATGCCGGTATCCAGCGCACGCTTGCGCACCGCCGGTGAGGCCAGCGGCTTGTCGCCCGGCTGGCGCGGCACGATGGGCGCAGCCTCGTGGTTGGCGGGTGCCTGGTACGCAACGGGTTTTACGTCTTTCTGCGGTTCTGGCTTCTCTGCCACAGGGGCGGCGGGAGTTTCTACCTGTTTGGCCTGAGGCACATCCACATGGTTGCCGCTGCCTTCCACTTCGATGCGGATCAGCTCGCTGCCGACCGCCATCACTTCACCTGGCTGGCCACCCAGGGCCAGCACCTTGCCGCTGACCGGCGAAGGGATTTCCACGGTAGCCTTGTCGGTCATGACGTCGGCCACCACCTGGTCCTCGGCGATCATGTCGCCGACTTTGACGAACCATTCCACCAACTCGACCTGCGCGATGCCTTCGCCAATGTCCGGCATCTTGATGACGTGCGTGCCCATTCAGACCTCCATGACCTTTTTCAATGCCGCACCTGCCCGCGAAGGCCCTGGGAAATACGCCCATTCCTGCGCGTGAGGGTAGGGGGTGTCCCAGCCGGTGACGCGCTCGATCGGCGCCTCCAGGTGGTGGAAGCAGTGCTCCTGCACCAGCGACACCAGTTCGGCACCGAAGCCGCAGGTACGGGTGGCTTCATGCACCACCACGCAGCGGCCGGTCTTTTTCACCGACTCGACGATGGTGTCCAGGTCCAGCGGCCACAGGCTGCGCAGGTCGATCACTTCGGCATCGACGCCGCTTTCTTCGGCGGCCACCTGGGCCACGTACACCGTGGTGCCGTAGGTGAGCACGGTCACGTCATTGCCGGGGCGGGTAATGGCGGCCTTGTCCAGCGGCACGGTGTAGTAACCGTCGGGCACGGCGCTGTGCGGGTGCTTCGACCACGGCGTTACCGGGCGGTCGTGGTGGCCGTCGAACGGGCCGTTGTACAGGCGCTTGGGCTCCAGGAAGATCACCGGATCGTCGCATTCGATCGAGGCAATCAGCAGGCCTTTGGCGTCGTACGGGTTGGACGGCATGACGGTGCGCAGGCCGCACACCTGGGTGAACATCGCTTCCGGGCTCTGGCTGTGCGTCTGGCCGCCATAGATGCCACCGCCGCACGGCATGCGCAGGGTCAGCGGGGCGATGAACTCGCCGGCCGAACGGTAACGCAGGCGCGCCATTTCCGAGACGATCTGGTCGGAGGCGGGGTAGAAGTAGTCGGCGAACTGGATCTCCACCACCGGGCGCAGGCCGTAGGCGCCCATGCCCACGGCGGTACCGACGATGCCGCTTTCGGAGATTGGCGCGTCGAACACGCGGGATTTGCCGTACTTGTTCTGCAGGCCTTCGGTGCAGCGGAACACGCCGCCGAAGTAGCCGACGTCCTGGCCGTAGACAACCACATTGTCGTCGCGCTCAAGCATGACATCCATGGCCGAGCGCAGGGCCTGGATCATGGTCATGGTAGTGGTGGCCATGGCGGTTTCCGGGTTGATGCTGTTGTTGTGATCGTTCATCTCAAACCCCCAGTTCCTGGCGTTGACGGCGCAGGTGGTCGGGCATTTCCTTGTACACGTCCTCGAACATCGAGGCGGCGCTCGGGATGTGACCGTTGGCCAGGGTGCCGTACTGCTCGGCTTCTTTCTGCGCGGCAATCACAGCAGCCTCGAACTCGGCCGTGGTGGCCTGGTGTTCTTCCTCGGACCAGTGGCCGATCTTGATCAGGTGCTGCTTCAGGCGGACGATCGGGTCGCCCAGCGGGAAGTGGCTCCAGTCATCGGCGGGGCGGTACTTGGACGGGTCGTCCGAGGTCGAGTGCGGGCCGGCGCGGTAGGTGACCCACTCGATCAGGCTAGGGCCCAGACCGCGGCGGGCGCGTTCGGCGGCCCAGCGCGAGGCGGCGTACACGGCGACGAAGTCGTTGCCGTCAACCCGCAGCGAGGCAATGCCGCAGCCCACGCCACGGCCGGCGAAGGTGGTCGACTCGCCACCGGCAATGGCCTGGAAGGTAGAAATCGCCCACTGGTTGTTGACCACATTGAGGATCACCGGGGCGCGGTAAACGTGGGCAAAGGTCAGGGCTGTGTGGAAGTCCGACTCGGCGGTGGCGCCGTCACCGATCCACGCCGAAGCAATCTTGGTATCGCCCTTGATTGCCGACGCCATGGCCCAGCCGACTGCCTGCACGAACTGGGTCGCCAGGTTGCCACTGATGGTGAAGAAGCCGGCCTCGCGTACCGAATACATGATCGGTAGCTGGCGGCCTTTGAGCGGGTCGCGCTCGTTGGACAGCAACTGGCAGATCATCTCTACCAGCGACACGTCGCGGGCCATCAGGATGCTTTGCTGGCGGTAGGTCGGGAAGCACATGTCGGTGCGGTTCAGCGCCAGCGCCTGGCCGCTGCCGATGGCTTCTTCGCCCAGGCTCTGCATGTAGAAGGACATCTTCTTCTGGCGCTGGGCAACCACCATGCGGCTGTCGAAGATCCGCGTCTTGAGCATGGCGCGCATGCCTTGGCGGAGGATTTGCGGGTCAATGTCTTCAGCCCACGGGCCTTGGGCGTCGCCTTGCTCGTCGAGCACGCGGACCAGGCTGTAGGACAGGTCGGCGGTGTCGGCAGCATCGACATCCACAGGGGGTTTACGGGCTTGACCTGCATCGTTGAGGCGCAGGTAGGAAAAATCGGTCTGGCAGCCTGGCCGGCCGGTGGGCTCGGGCACATGCAAACGCAGGGGGGCGTACTCGTTCATGCTTTTTACGCTCGCTCGGGTATTTGTTTTTGTGAGCTCTGAAGCGGCCGCCGCTGAATACCGGCTTGTGACTGGTAGGTCAGCGTCATCTACATCTTAGTGGCCCGGCAGGAGAATTTTTCTCTCAAGTTGATTGCCTTTGCCGAGCGGTGCAGATAAACATTCCGCATAAACACAAAAAACCGGTGATTTTGTCTCATGCGCAAACTCGATCGTACCGATATCGGCATTCTCAACAGCCTGCAGGAAAACGCCCGCATCACCAACGCCGAGCTGGCACGCTCGGTCAACCTGTCGCCCACGCCCTGTTTCAACCGGGTGCGGGCCATGGAGGAACTGGGGGTAATCCGCCAGCAGGTGACCTTGTTGTCACCCGAGGCGCTGGGGTTGGATGTAAACGTGTTCATCCATGTCAGCCTGGAAAAGCAGGTGGAGCAGTCGCTGCACCGTTTCGAGGAAGAAATTGCCGAACGGCCCGAGGTGATGGAGTGCTACCTGATGACCGGGGACCCGGATTACCTGTTGCGGGTACTGCTGCCGAGCATCCAGGCGCTGGAGCGGTTTCTTGACTACCTGACGCGGTTGCCGGGGGTGGCCAATATTCGCTCGAGTTTTGCCTTGAAGCAGGTGCGGTACAAGACGGCCTTGCCACTGCCGGCCAACGGCATGACCTTGCGCGAGTAGCCCATCGTCGAGACTTGCGCTGACCCTACGGATCCCGGGGTGCCTCGTAGGTGCTTGATATTTTAAACACCCCCAGCCTATGTTGTTGTCAGCGTACAACAACAAGGACAAGCGTCATGAGCACCGCTCCGCTTCAGGGCATCGATGAAATCGAATGCGTCACCCCCGACCTCAACGGCGTCCCGCGCGGCAAGGTGATGACCGCCGAAGGCTTTCTGGAAGGCCGCCTGCAGATGGCCCGGGGGGTGTTGCTGCAATGCATCATGGGCGGCTACCCGCCGGCGAAATTCTACGGCAGCGACGACGGCGACCTGGCGCTGGTGGCCGAACCCAGCCAGGTCCATCGCCTGCCCTGGAGCAACGACGGTCGCGCCCTGGCCATCTGCGATGCCATTGAACTGGATGGCCGGCCCTCGGCACTGTCCACCCGTGGCCAGCTCAAGGCGGTCATCGCCCGCTACGCGGCCCTGGGGCTGGCGCCCGTGGTGGCGACCGAACTCGAATTCTTTGTTTTTGCCCCCAACAGCGACCCGCAGCAGCCGTTCCAGCCACCCGTAGGCAGCGATGGCCGTCGCGAGCTCGGCCATTCGGCGTTCAGTGTCAGTTCCAACAATGGCCTGCGCCCGTTCTTCAAAGAGGTTTACCACTGCATGGCCGCGCTCGGCCTGCCGCGCGACACGTTCATGCACGAAATGGGCGTCAGCCAGTTCGAGATCAACCTGCTGCACGGCGACCCGCTGGTGCTGGCTGACCAGACCTTCCTGTTCAAGCACCTGCTCAAGGAAGTGGCGCTCAAGCATGGGCTGACCGTGGTGTGCATGGCCAAGCCGCTGGCGCGCACGCCCGGCAGCTCCATGCATATTCACCAGAGCCTGGTCGAAGCCAGCAGCGGGCGTAACGTGTTCAGCGACGAGCAGGGCCAGCCGACCCACACCTTCTACCATTTCATCGGCGGCCTGCAGGCGTGCATGGCCGACTTCACCGCGCTGTTCGCGCCCAACGTCAATTCCTATCAGCGCCTGTGCCACCCCTATGCCTCGCCAAACAATGCCTGCTGGTCTGAGGACAACCGCGCCGCTGGCCTGCGCATTCCGGCCAGTGCGCCGGCAGCGCGGCGGGTCGAAAACCGTTTGCCCGGTGCCGACACCAACCCATACCTGGCCATCGCCGCCAGCCTGGCTGCCGGGCTGCACGGTATCGAGCAGCGCCTGCAACCTGCGCCGGCCATTCAGGGCGAGTTTGAAGTGCCCGAGCACCTGAGCCTGCCGTGTACCCTGCATGCCGCCCTCGAACGGCTCAAGCGCAGTGCGCTGGCACGGGAACTGTTCGGCAGCGAGTTCATCGAAGGCTACATCGCCAGCAAGACCCTGGAGCTGACTGATTTCTTCGACGAGATCACCCCGTGGGAGCGCCGGGTGCTGGCGGCACAGGCCTGATCGCGACACGACCTGCACCGGACACGTCCCCGCCACGGCATTTTGCTGGCGGGGGCCTGCACTGACCGGCATTTGCCCTTATGCTGCTAGCACCTACCGCCACCTGACCAGGGAGCTTCTCGGTACGTATGCGAAATGTATGGAAGCCGTTTCAGTCGTTGTATTTCGCCGCGCTGATGATGTTGATCGGTTCGGGCCTGCTCAGTACCTACCTGGCCCTGCGCCTGGCGGCCGACCATGTCGACAGCCTGTGGGTGGGTGCGTTGATGGCGGCCAACTACTTTGGCCTGGCTGTCGGCGGCAAGGTCGGCCACCGGCTGATTGGCCGGGTCGGGCACATTCGCGCCTATGCCACTTGCGCCGGTATCGTCGGTGCGGCGGTGCTGGGGCATGGGCTGACCAATTGGCTACCGGCCTGGGTCGGGCTGCGGATGATCGTCGGCCTGGGCATGATGTGCCAGTACATGGTCATCGAGAGCTGGCTCAACGAGCAGGCCGATGTGAAACACCGCGGGGCGGTGTTCAGCGGCTACATGATCGCCTCGTACCTGGGGCTGGTGCTCGGCCAGTTGATCCTTGTGGTGCACCCTGAGCTTGGCCCGGAGCTGCTGATGCTGGTGGCGATGTGCTTTGCCCTGTGCCTGGTGCCGGTGGCAATGACCCGGCGGATTCACCCGGCGCCCTTGCGCCCGGCACCGATGGAGCCGAAGTTCTTCATCAAGCGCGTGCCGCAGTCGCTCAGTACTGTATTGGGCTCGGGGTTGATCGTCGGCTCGTTCTACGGCCTGGCGCCTTTGTACGCCTCAAGCCAGGGGATGGCGACCGAGCAGATCGGTCTGTTCATGGGTAGCTGTATTTTTGCCGGCCTGCTGGTGCAGTGGCCGCTGGGCTGGTTGTCTGACCGTTACGACCGGGCGGTGCTGATCCGTAGCGTGGCAATAGGGCTGGCGCTGGCGGCTGCGCCATTGGCGATACTGCCCAGTGTGCCGCTGGAGATGCTGTTCGGTATCGGCTTCCTGATTTCGTTGCTGCAGTTTTGCCTGTACCCGCTGGCGGTGGCGTTTTCCAACGACCACGTGGAAAGCGAGCGGCGGGTGTCGCTGACGGCCATGCTGCTGGTGACCTATGGCGTGGGCGCGTGTATCGGGCCATTGGCGGCGGGCGTGCTGATGAAAGTGCTGGGCCCGCAGATGCTCTATGCGTTCTTCGTGTTCTTCGCCCTGGTGCTGGTGTGGCGCATTCGGCCGAAAGCGGTTACCGGTCTGCACCAGGTGCAGGATGCACCACTGGGCCACGTGGCGATGCCGGCGGCAGGTTCGCCCTTGTCGGCAGCGCTGGACCCTCGGGTGGATGAGCAGACGGTGCAGGACGTGATGCAGGCGCCGGTGGCCGCGGAAGATACCGAGGATGAAGATAAAGGGGCTGAGCAACCAGCAGCTGAACCGGAGGAGGTCAGCAAGTCGGTGTAAGCCTGTACCGGCCTCTTCGCGGGCTTGCCCGCTCCCACAGGTACCGCACAGTGCCTGAAATCTGTGCATTACCTGTGGGAGCGGGCGAGCCCGCGAAGAGGCCGGTTCTGGAAGAACACAAATGAAAACGCCACCTCGATAGGTGGCGTTTTTGCATTTGGCCGACGATCAATAATCGTCCTTGTCGAACCGCCGCGCCTCGCGTTGCAGCTGGTACACAAAACTCTCGATCTTGCGCTGTGCCTGCCCGCTCAGGTTATGGAAGCGCACGCCAGCGAAGGTGGTGTTGATGTGCTCTTCATAGTGCAGGTGACGCAGTTCGACCATGGTGTCCACCAGGCCCAGCGGGTTACCCGCCTTGAAGCGCTCGTACACCTGGCCCAGTTGCAGGCGGCTTTCTACATCGCCTTCAAACCGCAGCTTGCAGCCGGTGGCCGAGATATCCAGCAGCTTGCCACGCAGGGCGCCGTTACCCTTCAGGTGGGTGCCATCGAGGATGATGTCGACCAGTTGCGACAGCTTCAGCGCGGCGCGGAAGGCGTTGCGGCGCTGGTGGTAGGTCATCTCTTGCGGCATGGCGCCGCTGTAGCAGCGGTGGCCGTCGACTTCGCTGATCTTCAGCGCGTGGTTGCATTCCCAGGCGATGCGCACGCCGTCGTGGAAGCCCTCAACGCGGAAGTGCTCGCCGTTTTCGATGAATTTTTCACCGTCGCGCGGGATCATCTCGTCCAGCGCCAGGGTGTTGCTTTCACGGTCCACGTGCACCACGTAGCTTTGGAAGCGCTGGCTGCGGTCATGGAAGGTGATGATCAGGGGATCGTGGCTTTCCTGCAGTTGCCGCAAGTTGGCCGCAATCTCCAAGGGGGTGTTCAGCACCTTTGGCGGTTGCGGGGCTTCGGTTTCATTGAACACGGCTTATCGTTCTCCAGGCAAAAGCGACACACGCAAGTAACGGCATTTTGCCAGTATGTTCCGTGCCTTGATAGAAAAATCACACTTGGCTGAGGGCCCGTGGCTTGGCCAGCAGCGAGGTGCTGCCGCGGCTGTCGTAAAGCGACGGCGAGTCGCCGCCCATGAGGATTCTGATCTGGTTGTTGGTGACGTGTTGCTGCACCTGGATGATCCGGCCGTTGGTCTGGTTGACCTGCTGGCAGTCGTCCATCAGTTTCGACAGCATGTCGAGCCGCTGCAGCATCACCTCGCCATGGGGCGATTGGGCGGCCACTGCTTGCACGCCAGTGCGATCGGCACTCAGGCCCAGGCTGCCGAGCAACTGGCTGCGGCGCTGGCCATGCTGCTCGAGCAAGATGATCAGCGACTGCTTGCGCGCCAGAATCTGTTCCAGCAGCGGCATGTCGCGGCCATGCAGGGCGATCGCTTCTTTATTCAGAAGGTCGAGCAGTTCCTGCATCGGGGCAATGTCATCTTCGATCAGTTGCAGCAAGGTGGTGTCGTGCATGGCTAACTCTTGGCTTTTCTAGCGTCCGTGAAGTCAGCGCGCCGAACGGTCAGCGCTGGGCTTCGAAATCGAGCAGTTTGCTGGCGATCTTGCCGGCATCGACCTGATAGCTGCCGTCGGCGATCGCCTGTTTCAACTGGGCCACACGGGCACTGTTGACGACTGGCTCGTCGCGCAGCTTGTCGCTGATCTTCTGCAACTGCTGTGCCTCTTGGCTGAGGTGTACCGCTTCTCCGCTGGCGCTGGTGCTGGTGGCCGCTTCCTGGCTGGCGGCCGGTTTTTCGGCGCTGCCGGACGCGGTATTGCCGCGCACGCCGCCCGTGACGGACGGAGAGTTATTCAAACGACTGAAGTCGATGACCATGATCAGGAACCTCTGGGTATTTGGACGCTTGCCTTGTTTTCGGCCAACCCGAAAGAAACTTTAGGCACAAATGCATAGCCGCCTGTCAGCAAGCTCGCGAACCCGTTCTCTGACACAGTTTAGGAAATGCGGTTCCTCACTGCCAGCGCAATCTGTGGCTGGCTACATACTGACCTCGACCTGGCCCGGGCCAGTAACCCGGGCCTTGACCACCCGTTTGGAATTCAGGTTGCGTACCCGTATCTGTTCGCTCAGGCCGCCCTTGCTCAGGGCCTCGCCCGGCATGCGCACGCTGAGGCTGCCGCTGCGGGCGATGATCACCACCTGGTCGCCCTTGCGCACCACCTCGGCCTGCTCCAGATGCTGCGGGGTGAGCACCTGGTCGATCACCGTGGGGCGCAGCATCTTCATGCCCACCGCCTGGTCCAGTTCGGTCAGAAAACCCTGGCCAAGGGTGCCGACATCGCGCTCGCGCAGGGCCACGTCGCCTTCGCCCACCGTGTTATCGCGCTTGAGTGGGCGGGTGACCACCACCACGTCGCGGAACAGCCGTACCGTGGCCGGAACAAACACCGTCCACGGGGCCGCACTGTCGCAGCGCACCCGTACCGTCACCCGGCCAAGTGGCAGGGAAGGGCTTTCCAGCGAGGCGTCCAGCTGCTGGCTGCACAATGGCATGCGCAGGCGTGGGTCCAGCGGGTTCACCTGGATTTCATAGCGGCCGGGGGTCTGGGTGGTGGCCAGGTAATCTTCTACCGTGAATTCAAGAAACCCTTGGGTGACACCGATAAGCTGTTCAGGCAAGGTAAGCGCGTCCGCTACCGTGCGAACGCCGGGCGCCAGCAGGCACAGCGTGGCCAGCGAGCCAGTCAGCAGGCGCGTCAATCGTCGGAAAAATGTCGTTTTCGTATGCATGACGCTCAAAAAAGCAAAGCCCGTGCCGACTCGTAACTTGAGTTGCAACGAAAGGCTGAAAGATTAAGGAGTCTGGCATGGCGGGTGTTATGGATTCGGTCAACCAGCGCACGCAGCTGGTGGGGCAGAATCGCCTGGAATTGCTGCTGTTCCGCCTCAATGGCGAACAGCTTTATGGCATCAACGTGTTCAAGGTCAGGGAAGTGCTGCAATGCCCTGCGCTGACCCTGCTGCCCAAGGCGCACCCTGTGGTGCGTGGCGTTGCCAACATCCGCGGGGCGACCATCCCGATCCTCGACTTGTCGATGGCCACCGGGTTGCGGCCGCTGCAGGAAGAAACACGCAACAGCTTCGTGATCATCACCGAGTACAACACCAAGACCCAGGGCTTCCTGGTGCACTCGGTGGAGCGCATCGTCAACATGAACTGGGAAGAGATCCATCCGCCACCCAAGGGCACCGGCCGTGACCACTACCTGACCGCAGTCACCCGGGTGGACAACCGCATGGTCGAAATCATCGACGTGGAGAAGGTGCTGGCCGAGGTTTCGCCGTCGTCCGAATCGGTGTCGGCCGGGGTGATCGATGCCGAGGTGCAGGACAAGGCCGTGCTGATGCGGGTGCTGACCGTCGATGATTCGTCGGTGGCGCGCAAACAGGTCAGCCGCTGCCTGCAGACCGTGGGGGTGGAAGTCGTGGCACTCAATGATGGCCGTCAGGCCCTGAACTACCTGCGTCAGCTGGTGGATGAGGGCAAAAAGCCGGAAGAAGAGTTCCTTATGATGATCTCGGACATTGAAATGCCGGAAATGGACGGCTATACGCTAACGGCTGAGATCCGCAGCGACCCGCGCATGCAAAAATTGCACATCTGCCTGCATACTTCGCTTTCCGGGGTGTTCAACCAGGCAATGGTCAAGAAGGTCGGCGCCGATGACTTCCTGGCCAAGTTCAAGCCGGACGACCTGGCCCAGCGGGTGGTCGACCGGATCAAGGCAGCGCATTGAAGCAGCCGGGGCAAGCCCCGGCACCAGTGATTGAAAAGAGGCGGCAGTAGTGTCTACGGGTAATTTGGATTTCGAACAGTTCCGGGTATTCCTGGAGAAAGCCTGTGGCATCCTGCTGGGCGAAAATAAGCAGTACCTGGTTTCCAGCCGTCTCAACAAGCTGATGGAACAACAGGGCATCAAGAGCCTGGGCGAGCTGGTGCAGCGCATCCAGGCCCAGCCGCGCAGTGGTTTGCGCGAGCAGGTGGTCGATGCCATGACCACCAACGAGACCCTGTGGTTTCGCGATACCTACCCGTTCGAAGTGCTGAAGAACAAGGTGATCCCCGAGTTCATCCGCAACAACCCCGGCCAGCGCCTGCGCATGTGGTCGGCGGCCTGTTCGTCGGGGCAGGAGCCGTATTCCATTTCGATGGCCATCGACGAGTTCGAGCGCAGCAACCTTGGCCAGTTGAAGATGGGGGCGCAGATCGTTGCCACCGACCTGTCCGGCACCATGCTCACCAACTGCAAGACCGGTGAGTACGACAGCCTGGCCATTGCCCGCGGCTTGTCCCAGGAACGCCTGCAACGCTACTTCGACCCCAAGGGGGCGGGGCGCTGGGCGGTCAAGCCGGCGATTCGCAGTCGCGTCGAGTTCCGCTCGTTCAACCTGCTTGACAGCTATGCCAGCCTGGGCAAGTTCGACATCGTGTTCTGCCGCAACGTGCTGATCTACTTCTCGGCACAGGTGAAGCGCGACATCCTGCTGCGCATTCACAGCACACTGAAACCTGGTGGCTACCTGTTCCTTGGCGCCTCGGAGGCGCTGAACGGGTTGCCGGACCATTACCAGATGGTCCAGTGCAGCCCGGGGATCATCTACCAGGCCAAGTAATCAAGAAGGCCGGCAGCGAAAACTGCCGGCCTTTTTGCTGTATGTGCCGGCCTCTTCGCGGGTAAACCCGCTCCCACAGGTTCGGTGCCGCCCTCGGGTCTTGCACAGGTCCTTGTGGGAGCGGGTTTACCCGCGAAGGGGCCGGTGCAGGAAAAACACTGACGTCAATTTTTTGGTTTGCCGCTTTTGCCGCCCGGCAATTGCCGCTTTCGCCGCCCAAGGCGGAAGGCCTTTGCCGCTTTTCTGGCATCACCCTGACACCACCCCACCTCGAAAGCCCATGTTTCCGGGCTTTGCACTGATTGGCACAGCCCTTGCTATACCTTGCTCAACGATATTCCGGTCAACCTCCGAAGGTTTCCCCGACATGAGCATCAGCTTCGACAAGGCGCTTGGTATTCACGAAAAGGCCATGGGCTTCCGCGCCCAGCGCGCCGAAGTGCTGGCCAACAACATCGCCAACGCCGACACGCCTAACTACAAAGCGCGTGACATGGACTTCGCCTCTGTGCTGGCCGCCGAAAGCGACAAGCAGCAGAGCGGCCGCTTCGCCATGGACCGCACCAATAGCCGCCACATCGAAGCCGAAGGCCTCGCCATCGCGGCCGACGATACCCTCAAGTACCGCACGCCGCTGCAGCCATCGATTGACCAGAACACCGTGGACGCGCAGATCGAGCAATCGAACTACACCGAAAACGCCATTGGCTTCCAGGCCAGCTTCACCTTGCTCAACAGCAAATTCAAGGGGCTGGTATCGGCCCTGCGGGGAGAATGACCATGTCCCTTTCCAGCGTCTTCAACATTGCCGGTAGCGGCATGAGCGCGCAGAACACGCGCCTGAACACCGTGGCTTCCAACATTGCCAACGCCGAAACCGTCTCGTCGAGCATTGATCAGACCTACCGCGCTCGCCACCCGGTGTTCGCCACCACCTTCCAGGATGCGCAGGCTGGCACCAGCCAGTCGCTGTTCGACGACCAGGGTGAAGCAGGGCAGGGCGTGCAGGTCAAAGGCATCGTCGAAGACCAGAGCACCCTGGAGGCTCGCTACGAGCCAAACCACCCGGCGGCGAACAAGGACGGCTACGTCTACTACCCGAACGTCAATGTGGTCGAGGAAATGGCTGACATGATCTCCGCCAGCCGTGCGTTCCAGACCAACGCCGAGCTGATGAACACGGCCAAGAGCATGATGCAGAAAGTCCTGACCCTGGGGCAGTGATAGGAAGCCGACATGACCACTACCAATTCCACCTCTGACGTCAGCAGCGCGTACCTGACATCGCTGCAGAAGCAGACGTCGAAGACCGACAGCAGCACCGGTGCTGCCGGCAGCGCGCTGGGCAAAGATGCTTTCCTGCAGTTGCTGGTTACCCAGATGAAGAACCAGAACCCGCTCGATCCGCAGGAAAACGGCGAGTTCGTGGCGCAGCTGGCGCAGTTCAGCAGCCTTGAGAGCATGCAGTCGCTCAATGACTCGGTGACCTACATCGCGGCTGGGCTGCAATCCTCCCAGGCGCTGCAGGCTTCGTCGCTGGTCGGGCGCAATGTGATTGTCCAGACCGACAAGGCCGTGGTCGACACCAGCAAGGATATGAAAGGCACTGTCAACCTGACGTCGTCGAGCACCGCCACCTCGGTGGGCATCTACGACAAGGACGACAAGCTGGTGCGCACGCTCGACCTGGGTACTCAGAAAGCCGGCAAGATCGACTTTACCTGGGATGGCCTGAACGACGACGGCGAAGCAGCGCCAGCAGGTACCTACACCTTCAAGGCTACTGCCTCGATCGACGGCAAGGCCACGGCCATGACCACCAACCTGCCGGCCTCGGTCACCAGCGTGACCATGGGTACCAACGGTTCGGAGATGACACTCAACCTGGCCGGGTTGGGCAGTGTTGCGCTTTCCAAAATCCAAAGCATCGGCATCTAGGGCCTGAGCAAAACGACAGGAGTTACACATGTCTTTCAATATCGGCCTTAGCGGCCTCTATGCAGCAAACAAGGCCCTGAACGTTACCGGCAACAACATTGCCAACGTTGCCACCACCGGCTTCAAGTCGTCGCGCGCCGAGTTCGCCGACCAGTACTCCAACTCCATTCGCGGCACCAGTGCCGGCAAGAACGTGGTGGGCACTGGCGTGAAGACTGCCGCCGTGTCGCAGATGTTCACCCCGGGCAACATCAATGGCACCGGCCAGGCGCTGGACATGGCCATCGATGGCAACGGCTTCTTCGTGATGAATGACAACGGCTCGAAGATCTACACCCGTGCCGGTGCCTTCTACAGCGACAAGGACGGCTACGTGGTCAGCTCGTCGGGCGCCAACCTGCAAGGTTATGCAGTGGATGCCAACGGCAAGATCATCCAGGGTGTGCTGACCAACCTGCAGATCGACACCTCGAACCTGACGCCGAACCCGACCGGTCGCATCTCCGAGAACGTCAACCTCAACTCCACCGCGACTGCACCCACCCAGACGCCGTTCGATCCGACCAACACCGGCACCTACAACTACACGTTCAATACCGACGTGTACGACAGCCAGGGTAACGCGCACCAACTGAACCAGTACTTCGTCAAGGACGCCACCAGCAACTCCTGGACCATGTACACCACTATCGACGGGCGTAACCCGGCCGACCCGACCTCGACCACGCCGCTGGCCAACAAGCTGCCGTTCAAGTCTGACGGCACCCTGGACACCGCCTCGATGACGGAAGGTCCGGTAGCCGGCGGCATGACCATAGCCGCCAACAAGACCTTCACCCTCAGCAACTGGATCCCGGCACAGAAGAACGCCGCCGGTGTATGGGGTGCCAACGGCGCTACCGCCAACGTTGCCGGGGTGAACCTGGACATGCTCGGTACCACCCAGTACAACGCCGCCTCCGCCACCACCGCGAAGAGCCAGGACGGCTTTGCCACCGGTGAGCTGTCGGGCCTGACCATCGACGAAAGCGGCAACATGTTCGCCAACTTCACCAATGGCCAGGACAAGGTGATCGGCCAGGTGGCTATCGCCAACTTTGCCAACCTGCAGGGCCTGACCCCGATTGGTGGCACCAGCTGGAAAGAGTCCTACGCCTCGGGCGTGCCGGTGATCGGCGCGCCGGACACCGGTACCTTGGGCCAGATTACCGGCGGCGCACTGGAAGACTCCAACGTCGACCTGACCGGCGAACTGGTCAACCTGATCAAGGCGCAGAGCAACTACCAGGCGAACGCCAAGACCATTTCCACCGAAAGCACCATCATGCAGACCATCATCCAGATGACCTGATGGTCGCCTGCTAGTGTGGTTTTGTCTGTAATTGGGGCTGCCTTGCAGCCCATCGCCGGCAAGCCAGCTCCCACAGGAGGTTGCAATCCCCTGTGGGAGCTGGATTGCCGGCGATGGGCCGCAAAGCGGCCCCAGGTTCTTCAAGGTTCACGCCCATGAAACGGCTAATGCTCACCGCCCTCCTGGCCATGGCCTTGCCGCTCTCGGCCGCTCCCGCCCCGTTCTACCAATGGCAAAGCCTGGCCACCGGCCGCTACCTGTGCTCGGCCAGCAACCCGGGCGAGGGTTGGGTGCGCCATTCCGGCCCCTACAACAACGCCGCTTGCCGCACCTTCTGACACGCGCTTGCCGCAGGCGGCAAACATCCGCCGACAAACTGACGTTTGTTGCCCCTTGCCGCGCTGAAACCCCCGTAAACAGGCGGTTTCAGACTTGGTTCGATTATTGCTTCGAACCTGCCCAGTGACAGCGCGGCAGCGACGCGCAGAGGAGATACTGTGGACAAGTTGCTTTATGTGGCCATGACCGGCGCCAGCCAGAACGCGCTGGCGCAAAAGGCCCACGCCAACAACCTGGCGAACATTTCCACCAACGGCTTTCAGCGTGACCTGGAACAGGCGCGTTCGATGCCGGTGTTCGGCGACAGCTTTCCGGCGCGCGCCTTTGCCATGACCGAGCGCCCGGCCACCGACTTCAGTGAAGGCCCGTTGGTCGAGACCGGTCGTGACCTGGATGTTGCCGTGACCGGCAAGGGCTTCATCGCCGTGCAGGCGCCGGACGGCAGCGAAGCCTACGTGCGTACCGGCAGCCTGAACATCGACGCCCTCGGCGTGCTACGTGCGGGCAACGGCATGCCGGTGATCGGCAACGGTGGCCCTATTGCCATCCCGCCGGAGCAGAAGGTTGAGGTCGGCGCCGACGGCACCCTCAGCATTCGCTCCATGGGTGAAGACCCGCGGGTGATGGCCGAGGTCGACCGCATCAAGCTGGTCAACCCGGACACCAAAGGCTTGACCAAAGGCGTGGACGGTCTGATCCACACCACCTCTGGCCAGCCGGCCGACGCCGACGTCAACGTGCGAGTGGTGGCGGGCTTCCTGGAAGGCAGCAACGTCAACGCTGTCGAGGAAATGACCTCGGTGCTGGCGCTGTCCCGCCAGTTCGAGCTGCACGTCAAGATGATGAACACGGCCAAGGAAGGCGACGAAGCCATGGCTCGGGTTTTGCAAATCGGCTAATCACTTTTGAACGGGTGCCGTAAAACAGGCGCACGAGGAGAAACTACATGCTTCCGGCTCTTTGGGTCGCTAAAACCGGCCTGTCCGCCCAGGACACCAACCTGACGGTCATTTCCAACAACCTGGCCAACGTCTCCACTACCGGCTTCAAGCGTGACCGTGCCGAGTTCGCTGACCTGCTGTACCAGATCCGTCGCCAGCCCGGCGCCCAGTCCACCCAGGACAGCGAGCTGCCTTCGGGCCTGCAGGTCGGTACCGGTGTGCGCATTGTCGGCACCCAGAAGAGCTTCGTCGCCGGCAGCCTGCAGACCACCGAAAACCCGCTGGACATGGCCGTCAACGGCCGTGGTTTCTTCCAGATCCTGCAGCCGGATGGCACGGTGTCGTACACCCGTGACGGCACCTTCCACCTGAACTCCGACGGCCAGATCGTCACCGCCAACGGCTACGCCCTGGAGCCTGCCGTTGTCGTGCCGAACGACGCGCAAACCTTCACCGTCGGCCAGGACGGCACCGTGTCGATCACCACGGCCGGCAACCCTGCAGCGCAGGTGATCGGCAACATCCAGACTGCCGACTTCATCAACCCGGCTGGCCTGCAGGCCATCGGCGACAACCTGTTCCTGGAAACTGCCGCCAGTGGCGCGCCGCAAGTGGGCACCCCGGGCCTGAACGGTTTCGGTACCACCCAGCAGCAGACCCTGGAAAACTCCAACGTCAGCACCGTGGAAGAGCTGGTGAACATGATCACCACCCAGCGCGCCTACGAGATGAACTCCAAGGTCATCTCCACCGCCGACCAGATGCTGTCGTTCGTGACCCAACAGCTCTAAGCCCTGTCGCTTCGTTACACCCGTGAGGTATGCACCATGAATCGTCTGTTGTCCGTGTTCGCCCTGGGGGGGGCGGTGTTGCTGGCAGGTTGCGTCGGCCCGACGCCCAAGCCCAACGACCCGTACTACGCGCCGGTACTGCCGCGCACCCCGTTGCCGGCAGCGGCCAACAACGGTTCCATCTACCAGGCCGGTTTCGAGCAGAACCTGTACAGCGACCGCAAGGCGTTCCGGGTGGGTGACATCATCACCATCACCCTCAACGAGAAAACGTCGGCCAGCAAGAACGCAGGTTCGCAGATCCAGAAGAACAGCAAGGCCGACATCGGCCTGACCTCGCTGTTCGGCAGCACCCCGAACACCAATAACCCGTTCGGTGGCGGTGACCTGTCGCTGGAGGCCGGCTACAACGGCGAACGCGCCACCAAGGGCGACAGCAAGGCCACCCAGGGCAACACCCTGACTGGTTCGATTACCGTGACCGTGGCCGAAGTGCTGCCCAACGGCATCATCGCCGTGCGCGGCGAGAAGTGGCTGACCCTGAACACTGGCGAAGAGCTGGTGCGCATTGCCGGCATGATCCGCGCCGACGACATCGCCACCGACAACACCGTGCCGTCCACCCGTGTGGCCGACGCGCGCATCACCTATTCCGGTACCGGCTCGTTCGCCGATGCCAGCCAGCCCGGGTGGCTGGACCGCTTCTTCATCAGCCCGCTTTGGCCTTTCTGAGTACGGATGACCATGTTCAACGTGAGGCAGCTGATTGCCGCAACCCTGCTCCTGTCCTGTGCCTTCGGTGCGCACGCAGAGCGCCTGAAGGACATCGCCAGCATTTCTGGCGTGCGTTCCAACCAGTTGATCGGTTACGGCCTGGTGGTGGGGCTGAACGGCACGGGTGACCAGACCACCCAGACGCCGTTCACCCTGCAAACCTTCAACAACATGCTGTCGCAGTTCGGCATCAAGGTGCCGGCCGGCTCCGGCAACGTGCAACTGAAGAACGTCGCGGCGGTGTCGGTGCATGCCGACCTGCCGGCGTTCGCCAAGCCCGGCCAGGTGGTGGACATTACCGTGTCGTCGATCGGTAACTCCAAGAGCCTGCGTGGCGGCAGCCTGCTGATGACCCCGCTCAAGGGTATCGACGGCAACGTCTACGCCATCGCCCAGGGCAACCTGGTGGTGGGGGGCTTTGACGCCGAAGGCCGTGACGGCTCGAAGATCACCGTCAACGTTCCGTCGGCCGGTCGCATCCCCGGGGGTGCCAGTGTCGAGCGGGCAGTGCCGAGCGGCTTCAACCAGGGCAACACCTTGACCCTGAACCTCAACCGCCCCGACTTCACAACCGCCAAGCGCATCGTCGACAAGGTCAACGACCTGCTCGGCCCGGGTGTGGCCCAGGCCGTGGATGGTGGTTCGGTGCGGGTCAGTGCGCCGATGGACCCCAGCCAGCGCGTAGATTACCTGTCGATCCTGGAAAACCTCGAAATCGACCCGGGCCAGGCGGTGGCCAAGGTCATCATCAACTCGCGTACCGGCACCATCGTCATCGGCCAGAACGTCAAGGTGTCGCCGGCAGCGGTGACCCACGGCAGCCTGACCGTGACCATTACCGAAGACCCGATCGTCAGCCAGCCGGGGGCGTTCTCCAATGGCCAGACGGCCGTGGTGCCACGCTCGCGGGTAAACGCCGAGCAGGAAGCCAAGCCGATGTTCAAGTTCGGCCCGGGCACCACGCTGGATGAGATCGTCCGCGCGGTGAACCAGGTGGGCGCAGCGCCCGGCGACCTGATGGCCATTCTCGAAGCCCTGAAACAGGCCGGCGCCTTGCAGGCCGACCTGATCGTGATCTGAGGACGGCTCGGATGAACATCAAAAGCCAGGTTTCCGGCAGTGCCGACAGCGGCGCCTACACCGACCTCAACCGCCTGAGTGCGCTCAAGCACGGTGACCGCGACAGCGACGCCAACGTGCGCAAGGTGGCCCAGGAGTTCGAGTCGCTGTTCATCAGTGAAATGCTCAAGGCCTCGCGCAAGGCCAGCGACGTGCTGGCTGATGACAACCCGATGAACACCGAAACGGTCAAGCAGTACCGCGACATGTACGACCAGCAGCTGGCCGTGAGCATGTCCCGCGAAGGTGGTGGTATCGGTCTGCAGGATGTGCTGGTGCGCCAGCTGACCAAGGGCCGCAGTGCGTCGATCAACACCAGCCCGTTCCCGCGTGCAGATGGCAGTGGCCCGGCGCTGTGGGGCAACAAGGTGGCGGAGCCGGTGCATGCCACGGACTCGGCCACCACCCGCAACGACGTCGCCGCGCTCAACTCGCGGCGCCTGGCCTTGCCGAGCAAGCTTACCGACCGCCTGCTGGCAGGCATCGTGCCATCGGCCGCCACGGCCAATAACGCCGCCGTGCCGGCCCGTGACGGCCAGCAAGTGGCCAAGGCCTTCGCCGTACCGGACAACGGCCTGCGCATTGTCGGCCGCGCCGTGGCCCAGCCGCCGCTGGCGCCGAACAAGGCGTTTACCGACAGTGACGAATTCGTCGCCACCATGTTGCCGATGGCCGAGCAAGCGGCCAAGCGCATTGGTATCGACCCACGCTACCTGGTGGCCCAGGCCGCGCTGGAAACCGGCTGGGGCAAATCGGTGATGCGCAATACCGATGGCAGCAGCAGCCACAACCTGTTCGGCATCAAGGCCACCGGCAACTGGCAGGGTGAGCAGGCGCGGGCGATCACCAGCGAGTTCCGCGATGGCCAGTTCGTCAAGGAAACCGCAGCGTTCCGCAGCTATGACTCGTACCAGGACAGCTTCCACGACCTGGTGAACCTGCTGCAGGGCAATTCTCGCTATCAAGATGCGCTGGACTCGGCCGATAACCCTGAGCAGTTTGCAAGAGAGCTGCAGAAAGCAGGTTATGCGACCGACCCGGGCTATGCGAAGAAGATCATCAGCATCGCCCAGCAAATGCAGTCAACCCCGCAATACGCCATGGCTGGCAGAACCACGAATCTATAAAAGGACTAAATCATGTCGAGCCTGATTTCCATCGGCCTGAGTGGCCTGAGTGCCAGCCAGGCGGCCTTGTCGGTAACCAGTAACAACATCGCCAACGCCGCGACCAGTGGCTACTCGCGCCAGCAGACGGTTCAGGCGGCAGGGCCCTCGCACAACATCGGCGCGGGGTTCCTGGGCACTGGTACCACGCTGGCGGACGTGCGCCGCATCTACAGCTCGTATCTGGACAACCAGCTGCAGACCGCTACGTCGCTGCAAGCGGACTCGGTTGCCTTCCAGGACCAGATCACCAGCATCGACAAGCTGCTGGCCGACCGTGATACCGGCATCAGCTCGGTCCTTACCGCGTTCTTCTCGGCCCTGCAGACGGCAGCGGCCAAGCCCGGTGACGTTGCCTCCCGGCAGCTGTTGCTGACCCAGGCGCAAACCCTGAGCAACCGTTTCAACGCGGTGAGCACTCAGCTGACCCAGCAGAACGAAACGATCAACTCCCAGCTCGACACCATGGCTGGCCAGGTCAACAAGCTCACCGCCAGTATCGCCGAGTACAACAAGCAGATCGCGGCGGCCTCGGGCACCGGCAACACGCCCAACAGCCTGCTGGATGCGCGCAGCGAAGCAGTGCGCCAGCTCAACGAGCTGGTTGGCGTGACCGTGCAGGAACGTGACGGCAACTACGACGTGTACCTGGGCAGCGGCCAGTCGCTGGTGACCGGCAACAAAGCCAACACCTTGTCGGTGCAGCCGGGTACTGCCGACAAGAGCCAGGCCAGCCTGCGCATCAACTATGAGTCGTTCAGCTCCGACGTGACCTCGGTGGTGACCGGTGGCGCGATCGGCGGCCTGGTGCGTTACCGCCAGGACGTGCTGATACCGTCCATGAACGAGCTGGGCCGTGTTGCCCTGGTGGTGTCGGACAGCATCAACAGCCAGCTGGGGCAGGGCCTGGATGCCAATGGCCAGTTTGGCAGCTCGCTGTTCTCCAGCATCAACAGCGCCACTGCCGTTGCCCAGCGCAGCCTGGCTTCGTCGAACAACAGCACCGGCTCCGGTAACCTGGACGTGACCATCGCCAACAGTGGTGCGCTGACCACCTACGACTACGAGGTGAAGTTCACCAGCGCCAACCAGTACAGCGTGCGCCGCTCCGACGGCACCGACATGGGCAGCTTCGACCTCAACACCGACCCGGCGCCGGTGATCGACGGCTTCAGCCTGTCGCTGAAAGGCGGTGGCCTGGCGGCCGGCGACAGCTTCAAGGTGATCCCTACCCGTGCGGCGGCCGGCAGCATCACCACTACCCTGACCGATGCCAACAAACTGGCCTTTGCCGGGCCGATCAGTGCTGCGGCAGGCAGTGGCAACAGCGGTACCGGCACCATCACCCAACCTACGCTGGGCGAATCGCTGGATATCTATGGCGGTACCGATACCGCACTGATCCAGCAGTCGATTCGCGACTCGATGCCGGTGCGCGTAGTGTTCGACGCCGCCAGTGGTGGCTCCCAGGGCTACAAGCTGTTCGATGCCAAGGGCACCCAGATTGGCACCGGCAGCGTGGTCCCGGGTACCGACAACAAGCTGTCGGTGGCTGTGCCAATGCTGGATGCTGCCGGGCAGCCGATTCTCGATGGCAGCGGCAACCCGCGCACGTTCAGCGTCGAGACCACCATCGGTGGCAGCCCGGCGGCCAATGACAGCTTTACCCTGTCGTTCAATGCCGACGGCAAGGCCGACAACCGCAACGCCACGGCGCTGCTGGGCCTGCAGACCAAGTCGACGGTGAACACCGGTTCCGGCGGTGGCACCAGCTTCACGTCGGCCTATGCCTCGCTGGTCGAGCGCGTGGGTGCCAAGGCCAACCAGGCGACCATCGACACCACGGCGACCGAGGCGGTACTCAAGTCCGCCAGCGAAAGCCGCAGCGCGGTGTCTGGCGTCAACCTCGATGACGAGGCGGCCAGCCTGGTGAAATTCCAGCACTACTACACGGCTTCGTCGCAGATCATCAAGGCGGCGCAAGAAACCTTCAGCACCCTGATCAATGCCTTGTAAGGAGTAGACTCTCGTGCGTATTTCCACTGCTCAGTTCTATGAGGCCAGCGCCAGTAGCTACTCCAAGAACTTCTCCACCATGAACAAGACCAACGATCAGGTCACGTCGGGTATTCGCATCCAGACCGCGGCTGATGACCCGGTCGGCGCGGCGCGTCTGCTGCTGCTGCAACAGCAGCAGTCGCTGCTGGACCAGTACAGCGGCAACATCAACACGGTGAGCAACGCCCTGCTGCAGGAGGAGAGCGTACTCTCCACCATCAACGACGCCATGCAGCGCGCCAGTGAGCTGGCGATCCGTGCTGGCGGCCCTGGGGTTACCGACTCTGACCGTGTGGCCATCAGTACCGAGCTGAAAGAGATCGAGGCGAACATCTTCGGCCTGCTCAACTCGCGCGATGCCAACGGCGACTACATGTTCGGCGGCTCCAAGAGCACCACGCCACCCTATGTGCGCAACTCCGACGGCACCTACAGCTACAACGGTGACCAGACCCAGCTGAGTCTGCAGGTGTCCGACACCCTGAATCTGGCCACCAACGACACCGGCTTCACCATCTTCGATTCCGCCAGCAACAAGAGCCGCACGCAGTCGACCCTGGTGGTGCCCGCCACTGACGATGGCGTGGTCGGGGTATCGTCTGGCCTGATGACCTCGAGTACCAGCTACAACAACAGCTTTACTGCCGGCCAGCCGTATAAGCTGACCTTCACCAGCGCGACTCAGTACACCATCACCGATGCAAGTGGCAGGGACATCACCTCTGAAACCGCCACCAACGGTACCTTCGACAGCAAGACCGAAGGCGCCAACAGCATTGCCCTGCGTGGCGTCGAGTTTGAAATCACCGTTACCGTGGAGGAGGGCGCCGATGCCGACGCCGCGGTGGCAGGGCGCGAGTTTTCGCTGGCGGCCCGCCCCGACTCGTTCAACACCACCCGCAACGCCGGCAACACCTCCAGCGCCCAGGTCACCAGCGGCAGCGTGACCGACGAAGCGGCTTATCGCAGCACTTTCCCCAGCAACGGGGCTGTGATCAAGTTCACCGGGCCTGGCGCCTACGAGCTCTACGCCCAGCCGCTGACGGCTGACAGCAAGGCAGTGGCCACGGGTACTTACACCGCACCAGCCTTGACGGTGGCGGGTGTCACGTATCAGGTGAGTGGTTCGCCGGAGGCGGGTGACCAGTTCGCGGTTACCGCCAATACGCACCAGAACCAGAATGTCCTGGAAACCCTCAGCCAGTTGCGTGCTGCGCTGGATACGCCGGTAACGGGTGTAGGCCAGGCCAATGCGCTGAAGGATGCGGCGGCCTCGGCAATCGCCAACCTGGCCAGTGCCCGTGAGCAGGTCGATATCACCCGTGGTTCGATCGGCGCCCGGGGCAATTCGCTGGAGATCCAGCGCCAGGAGAACACCAGCCTGGGCCTGGCCAACAAGACCACCCAGAACGCCATCGGCAACACCGACATGTCGCAGGCGGCCATCACTTTGACCTTGCAGCAGGCCATGCTGGAGGCCTCACAGCTGGCCTTTTCGCGCATTTCGCAGCTGAGCCTGTTCAACAAGCTCTGATCTGTCTTGCTGAAGCCGGGGCGCAAAGCGGCCCCGGCTTTTTCATGCCCGCGAAAATTCTTGTTTCTCACGCCCTCGGCACGGCTTTCGTAGCATTTCAATGTGACCAATGAGTCAAAACGATCATCTTCCCTGTATTCTATGCAGCAGCTGTTGCAGCATTTTGTTACCGGTGCGCAGGTGAGCCCTGCCTTCAACCTCTGGCGGTGACGCGCCCCGGTATTTGGCGCCCTCAATTCATCGAGTGGTGGTCTTTGGCTGTTTTCATTGGGAAGCCAGAATGATTGGCATCAAAAGCATTGCGAGTTACGTGCCTACCGCTGGCCTGGACAACTACGTCCAGGGTGCGAAGTTCGGCAAGGACGAAGAGTTCATGTTCGGCAAGATCGGCGCGTCGTTCCTGCCGCGCAAGGCCGAAGAGCAGGAAACTTCCGACCTGTGCGTAGAAGCCGCCCGGGCCCTGTTTGCCAGCAACCCTGACCTTGATCCGCAGTCGATCGATGCGCTGATCGTGGTCACCCAGAACGGTGACGAAGAAGGCTTGCCGCACACCGCAGCCATCGTCCAGAGCAAGCTCGGCCTGTCTACCCGCGTGGCGGCGTTCGATGTGTCGCTGGGTTGCTCCGGTTATGTGTATGGCCTGTACGCGATCAAAGGCTTCATGGAAGCGGCAGGGCTGAAAAACGGCCTGCTGATCACGGCCGACCCGTATTCGAAGATCGTCGACCCGGAAGACCGCAACACCACCATGCTGTTCGGCGATGCCGCCACAGCCACCTGGATGGGTGAAGACGCGGTCTGGAACCTGGGCCAGGCGCGTTTTGGCACTGACGGCTCCGGTGCCGAGCACCTGAAAGTAACTGACGGCAAGTTCTTCATGAACGGCCGCCAAGTGTTCAACTTCGCCCTGGTCAAGGTGCCGGCGCACCTGCACGAGCTGCTGGATGCCAGTGGCCTGAAGTCTTCGGATATCGACGCGTTCTGCATCCACCAGGGCAGTGCGGCGATTGTCGACGCCGTGGCGCGGCGCTTCGAAGAGCAGCACCCGGAGAAGTTCGTCAAGGACATGCTGGAAACCGGCAATACCGTGTCCTCCAGTGTGCCGCTGCTGCTGCAGAAGCACATGCTCGACGGCAGCTGGAAGCGCGTGGCGATCAGCGGCTTTGGCGTAGGCCTGTCGTGGGGCTCGGCCATCCTGTACCGCGACTGATCCCCCAGCAGTCCCAAAAGCGCCCGGCGGCCACCGCCCGGCGCTTTTTTTTTGCCTGCAAGATTCTGTGGCGTGGCGCCGCTTTCTGTGGGGGCGAGCATGCCCGCGAAGAAGGCGACTCGGTGGATGGCACCGGCTTTGCCGGTGTTCGCGGGCGCGCCCGCTCCCACAGATGGAGTGGCTGGCTGGTGAACTCAAGCTGGATTTGGAGTGGTTTTTGACGCCAATAAACCGCCTTAACCCCTTGATTTATCGGGGCTGGCCCCATGCCAGCATTTTTTTTTCGAAAAACCCCTCAAGCATCCCGCGCACCCGACGATAACTATTACGAAGGTTCTCTAGGCCAGTCCGGCGGTTGCCAAGGCCGGAAGCCGCAGTACCCATCCAACGAGGATTTCGTCATGGCTTTAACTGTAAACACCAACATTGCGTCGATCACTACTCAGGGCAACCTGACCAAGGCTAGCAACGCTCAGACCACTTCGATGCAGCGTCTGTCCTCGGGTCTGCGTATCAACAGCGCTAAAGACGACGCTGCCGGCCTGCAGATCGCCAACCGTCTGACCAGCCAGATCAATGGCCTGGGCCAGGCTGTCAAGAACGCCAACGACGGTATCTCGATCGCTCAGACCGCTGAAGGTGCAATGCAGGCTTCGACCGACATCCTGCAAAAAATGCGTACCCTGGCCCTGTCCTCGGCTACTGGCTCGCTGAGCAACGACGACCGTAAGTCGAACAACGACGAATACCAGGCTCTGACCGCTGAGCTGAACCGTATCTCGGAAACCACCACCTTCGGTGGCCAGAAGCTGCTGGACGGTTCGTACGGCACCAAGGCCATCCAGGTCGGCGCCAACGCCAACGAAACCATCAACCTGGCGCTGGACAACGTTTCGGCCAAGAGCATCGGCTCGCAGCAGATCAAGTCGGGCACTATCGCGCCTAGCGCCAGCGGTGTGGCCGCAGCTGATCTGGTTGTCACTGGCAACGGTCAGAGCAAAACCGTCAGCTATGATGCGGGCTCCTCGGCCAAAGACATCGCTGCCAAACTCAATGGCTCCATCGGTGGCCTGACTGCTTCTGCCAGCACCGAAGTCAAACTGGCTGTTGCCAGTGGCGCTGCAGCTACTCCAGCCAACTTTGACCTGACTGTAGGCGGTAGCACCGTCAGCTTCATCGGTGTTACTGACACCGCAAGCCTGGCTGATCAGCTGAAGTCCAACGCCGCCAAGCTGGGTATCAGCGTTAACTACGACGAATCGACCAAGAGCCTGTCGGTGAAGTCGGACACTGGCGAGAACCTGGCCTTCACCTCCAAGGCCGGCGCAGACGCCATCTCGGTGGGTGCACGCGACGGCAACGGTGATTTCCCAGGTACTCTGACCACGCTTTCCGCTACCGTTAACGACAAATCGACCGTTACTGGCCAGATTTCTCTGGACTCTGCCAAAGGTTACTCGGTAGCTAACGGCGCCACCGGTACTGGCGCTACCGACCTGTTCGGTGCAGCTTCCAAGTCCTCGGCCAAGACCACCATCGCCGATACCGATGTTACCGAGGCCGTCAACGCCCAGAACGCCCTGGCCGTTATCGACAAGGCCATCGGTTCGATCGACAGCGTCCGTTCGGGCCTGGGTGCTACCCAGAACCGTCTGCAAACCACCGTCGACAACCTGCAGAACATCCAGAAGAACTCCACCGCTGCCCGCTCCACCGTGCAGGACGTGGACTTCGCTTCGGAAACTGCCGAGCTGACCAAGCAGCAGACTCTGCAGCAGGCTTCGACTGCGATCCTGTCGCAGGCTAACCAGCTGCCATCTTCGGTCCTGAAACTGCTCCAGTAATTCAGGCGCCTGAGTAAAGGGTGAAAGGGCGCGTTTACGTGCCCTTTCACCCTTTTTGACATGAGGAGTTCGAAACATGGACATGAGTGTCAAGCTGAGCCAGGTGTATCCGTCGGTGTTACCCCAGGCGCCAGTCGCTGATCGGGATCGGGACCCGGCAGTGCCTGCCAAGGTGCAGGACGCTGCGGCCCCCGATAACCAGCCGCACTCGCGCGAAGACCTGGAAAAAGCGGTTGGCGAGATCCGTGATTTCGTCCAGTCAAGCCAGCGTCAGCTGGATTTTTCCATTGATGATTCCACTGGTCGGGTCGTGGTCAAGGTAATTGCCACCCAGTCCGGTGAGGTGATCCGGCAGCTTCCGTCGGAAACTGCGCTGAAATTGGCGCAGAGCCTCAGTGAAGCCAGCAGCCTGCTGTTCGATGATCAGGCATAGGCTGGCATGATTTTTGTTGCTGTCGGCCGATTGATGGATTTATCCGCCAAGGATCCGGCAGCTACTGAACAAGGAGAGCAATGATGGCAGGTACAACAGTCAGCGGTATTGGCTCGGGCATTGATACCCAGGCGATCGTCGATTCCCTGGTGGCCGCGCAGAAGGCGCCGAAGCAGGCGCAGATCAATACCCAAACGCTGAAGGCAACCACCACGTTGTCCTCTATCGGCAAGATTCAGTCGGCGCTGGATGCCTTCCGCGGCGCCTTGACCAACATGACCGACACCAACAGTTTCGGTGGCCTTAGCCTGAAGTCTTCGGATGAGAAGGTGGCCACCGTCACCATGGGTACCGGGGCTGCCAACGGTTCGTTCAAGTTGATTGTCGACAAGCTGGCGACTGCGTCGAAGGTGTCAACGAAGGTCTACGCAAATGGCGCCGGCTCTGTAGTCAACGCCACTGGCAGTCCGACCACGTTGACCATGACCCAGAATGGCAAGGCCTACGATTTGAGCGTTCCTGCCGGCGCAACGCTGCAGCAGGTGCGCGATAGCATCAACAGCCAGTTCAGTACAGCAGGCCTGAGTGCCAACGTACTGACCGACGCCACGGGTTCGCGTCTGATCATCACCTCGACCAAGATGGGTGACGGCTCCGACATCACCCTTTCGGGCAATTCGGGCATTGATACTGGCTATACCGTTGTCGATCCGCCGGCGGACGCTGAGTACACGCTGGACGGCATTGCCATGAAGTCCAAGACCAACGACATCACCGATGCCGTCAGTGGTCTCAACATCAAGCTGGTGGGTACGTCGCCTAAAAACGCGACAAGTGGCGAGGTAACAGCGACGGTACTTTCGCTGACTACCAGCTCTACTACGTTGAAGTCGGGCCTCAAGGGTTTCATTGATACCTACAACGCCCTGCTCAAAGTCATGAATGCTGAAACCAAGGTCACCAAAAACGCTGATGGCACCATGACGTCTGCGGCGCTGACCGGTGATGCCACGATGCGTACGTTGATGTCCTCCATTCGTGAGGAGCTCAATGCGGTGTCGGGCAACGGCACCTTGAAATCGCTCGCTGCGTTTGGTGTCACTTCTGCCCAGGATGGCGGTGCGCTGAGCCTGGATGACAAGAAATGGGACAAGGTTGCCTCCACCAATGCGGCGGACCTGACCAGCATCTTCAATGGCAAGGATGGCCTGCTGGCGCGCCTGCAAAAGGTGACCGAGCCGTTTGCCAAAGCCAGTACCGGTACCCTGGCCGAGCGCTCCAAGGTCCTGAGTGAAAGCCTGACCAAGCTCAAGAGCGAGCAGGATACCCTGGACACCCGGATGGAAGCCCTGCAGAAGAGCCTGCAGGACAAGTACAACAACATGGATACCTTGGTCACCCAGCTGCGCCAACAGCAGAGTTCCGTGCTGAGTACGCTAAACGCGCTGAACAAGTCGAGCAGTGACGATTAAACCGTGAACATTGCATGAAGTACGGGCATGATGCCCGGCTTCATGTCATCGGCCGGTAAAGTTTTTCAGCGTCTGCCCGATACAAGGAATATCTCTCCCTTAAGCCTGCCCGTCACGAGGTCGCAAGATGAATCCCATGAGAGCCCTTCGTCAGTACCAGAAGGTCAATTCCCATGCCCAGATTTCCGAAGCCACGCCGCACCGCCTGGTGCAGATGCTGATGGAAGGTGGCCTCGATCGCATGGCCCAGGCCAAGGGTGCCATGGCGCGGGGCGACATCGCGGAAAAGGGCCTGATGCTCGGCAAGGCGATCGACATCATCATCGGCCTTCGCGACGGCCTGCAGCCCGAAAAAAGTGAAAACCCGGAGACTGTCGAGAAGCTCGACGCGCTATATGTCTACATGACTAACCGGCTTATGCAGGCCAATGTCGACAACGATGCCGGCATTATCGACGAAGTTGCCCAGCTGCTGATTACCGTGAAAAGCGGTTGGGACGGCATTGCCGACGCCCAGCCTGCCAGCTGACGGCAAGGAGATTACCGTGACCGCACTGCAACGCCTCGATGACACCTGTGATGCCTTGGTCGGCGCCCTGAGCGAGCGTGACTGGGAAGCCATTGCCAAGCTGGATGTGGCGTGCCGCGCCTGCATCGACGAGGTGCTGGAAACCCACGCGGTGGACCAGGCGTTGCTGCGCGAGAAGCTGGAAGATGTGCTGCTGGTCTACCGCAACCTGATCGACGTGACAACCGGTGAACGCCAGGCAATTGCCGAAGAGATGATGCAGATCAACCAAGCGAAAAATGCTTCGAAGGTTTACCATCTGTTCAGTTAAGATGCGCACAACTTGACAAAAGGCGCCATAAATTTGACTGTGTGGGCCTTTTTGACTTTACTAGTGTCTGTTCTCGAATTCCAGACGTCCGAACACTGACCATTCAGTCGGAATGATGTCGAGCATGCCCCTGCAGGGCGGCGATATGACTAGGGAAGTTGCTATTGCATGTGGCGTGAAACCAAGATTCTGCTGATCGATGACGACAGCGCGCGCCGCCGCGATCTGGCGGTGGTGCTGAATTTCCTCGGTGAAGAAAACCTCGCTTGCTCGAGCCATGACTGGCAGCAAGCGGTCGAGTCGTTGTCTTCGAGCCGTGAAATATTGTGCGTGCTCATCGGCAGCGTAGACGCTCCGGGCAATCTCCTTGGGCTCGTTAAGACAGTGGCCGGGTGGGATGAGTTCCTTCCGGTGCTGCTATTAGGTGAAATTTCTTCTGCGGAGTTCCCGGAAGACCTTCGCCGCCGGGTGCTTTCCAACCTGGAAATGCCACCAAGCTACAGCCAGTTGCTGGATTCACTGCACCGTGCCCAGGTCTATCGCGAGATGTACGACCAGGCGCGCGAGCGCGGCCGTCAGCGCGAGCCTAACCTGTTCCGCAGCCTGGTCGGCACCAGCCGTGCCATCCAGCACGTGCGGCAGATGATGCAGCAGGTGGCCGATACCGACGCCAGCGTGCTGATCCTGGGTGAGTCGGGCACCGGCAAGGAGGTGGTGGCGCGCAACCTGCACTACCATTCCAAGCGCCGCGAAGCGCCGTTTGTACCCGTCAACTGTGGCGCGATCCCGGCCGAGCTGCTGGAAAGCGAACTGTTCGGCCACGAGAAAGGTGCCTTTACCGGGGCGATCACCAGCCGCGCCGGGCGTTTCGAGCTGGCCAATGGCGGTACGCTGTTCCTCGACGAAATTGGCGACATGCCGTTGCCGATGCAGGTCAAGCTGCTGCGTGTGCTGCAGGAGCGTACCTTCGAGCGTGTGGGTAGCAACAAGACCCAGAGCATCGACGTGCGCATCATCGCCGCAACGCACAAGAACCTCGAAACCATGATCGAGGACGGCACCTTCCGCGAAGACCTGTACTACCGCCTGAACGTATTCCCCATCGAGATGGCGCCGCTGCGTGAGCGGGTGGAAGATATTCCGTTGCTGATGAACGAGCTTATCTCGCGCATGGAGCACGAGAAGCGCGGCTCCATTCGCTTCAACTCGGCGTCGATAATGTCGTTGTGCCGCCACGGCTGGCCGGGCAACGTGCGCGAGCTGGCCAACCTTGTCGAGCGCATGGCGATCATGCACCCGTACGGGGTGATTGGCGTGTCCGAGCTGCCGAAGAAATTCCGCTACGTCGATGACGAAGACGAGCAGATGGTCGACAGTCTGCGCAGCGATCTGGAAGAACGCGTGGCCATCAACGGCCACACGCCAAACTTCAGCAACCCTGCGATGCTGCCACCTGAAGGCCTGGACCTGAAGGACTACCTCGGTAGCCTGGAGCAGGGCCTGATCCAGCAGGCGCTGGACGATGCCAACGGTATCGTTGCCCGCGCGGCTGAACGTTTGCGTATTCGCCGTACCACCCTGGTCGAGAAGATGCGCAAGTACGGCATGAGCCGCCAAGGTGGCGAGGACCAGGCGGAGGATTGACGCCTGGTGGCGCCCCTGAAATGACCGCTTCGCGGGTAAACCCGCTCCCGCAGCAATGGCGCAAGTTTTAAGTATTGCGCGACACCTGTGGGGGCGGGTTACCCGCGACGAGGCAAGCAAAATTCCCTCCATTATTTATTCTTCCCCGCTCGCCAGTCGGCCAGGGCCGGCCCCGGCATGGGTTGAGCCTTCTCGAGCCCCCCCCCAGTAAACAAAACCGATTTCGCAGCCAGTGCGATCCTAAAGCAGGCATGCGTTTTGCTTTGCCTAGCATAAAGGGCCAAGGGCCAGTTTTTTGTCGCCGCCCCTCCGACCAATGCGGACCAACAGTACAATGAAAGCAGTCATTCTGGCCGGTGGGCTGGGCACACGCATCAGCGAAGAATCTCACCTGCGCCCCAAGCCGATGATCGAGATAGGCGGCAAGCCGATCATCTGGCACATCATGAAGATCTACTCGCACTACGGTATCAACGACTTCGTCATTTGCCTGGGCTACAAGGGCTATGTGATCAAGGAGTACTTCGCCAACTACTTCTTGCACATGTCGGACGTGACCTTCGACATGGCAGAAAACCGCATGGATATCCATAACCGCCACGCCGAGCCATGGCGGGTGACGCTGGTGGATACCGGTGAAAACACCGCCACCGGTGGCCGCCTGAAGCGTGTTCGCGATTACGTGGGCGATGAAACCTTCTGCCTCACTTACGGCGACGGTGTGTCCGACGTCGATATTCCGCGCCTGATCGAATTCCACCGTCAGCACGGCAAGATGGCCACGGTTACCGCCGTACAACCGCCGGGCCGTTACGGCGCCCTGGATGTGCACGGCGAGCAGGTGCGCGGCTTTCAGGAAAAGCCGGCAGGCGACGGTGGCTGGATCAATGGTGGCTTCTTCGTGCTCGAACCTGCCGCGCTCGAATACATCCAGGGTGATGCCACTACCTGGGAAGACGAGCCCATGCGCCGCCTGGCCGAAGACGGCCAGTTGATGAGCCACCTGCACCGTGGCTTCTGGCAGCCGATGGATACCCTGCGTGATCGCACGCTGCTTGAAACACACTGGAAGAACGGCGACGCAGCATGGCAGCTATGGCGTTGAGCCCGGCATTCTGGGCAGGGCGCCGCGTCCTGCTGACCGGGCATACCGGTTTCAAGGGCGGCTGGCTGGCAGTGTGGCTGCGCCAGCTTGGCGCCGAGCTGCGCGGTTTCGCCTTGCCTGCCGCCACCACACCATCGCTGTGGCAGGTCGCGCAACTGCAACAGCAGATTCCAGGTGATTTCGCCGATATCCGTGATGCCTCGGCCCTGGCCCGTGGCCTGCAGGATTTCCAACCCGAACTGGTGCTGCACTTGGCGGCTCAGCCGCTGGTGCGCGAGTCTTACCGGGCGCCGGCTGACACCTACGCTACCAACGTCATGGGTACGCTGAACCTGCTGGAGGCCGTGCGTGGCACGCCCTCGGTACGTGCGGTGCTGGTGGTGACCACTGACAAGTGCTACGACAACCGCGAGTGGCCCTGGCCCTACCGTGAGCAGGATGCCCTGGGCGGCTTCGACCCCTATAGCAGCAGCAAGGCCTGCGTCGAACTGCTGTGCGCAAGCTACCGCGACTCTTTCCTGCGTTCCGCCGGCGTGGCCCTGGCCACGGCACGTGCTGGCAATGTTCTGGGGGGCGGGGACTGGTCTGCCGAGCGCTTGCTGCCGGATATCTTCCGCGCCTGGCAAGACGGTGAAGAAGTGGTCTTGCGCTACCCCCATGCGACCCGCCCCTGGCAGCACGTGCTCGACCCGCTGATGGGCTACCTGCAGCTGGCGCAGGGCTTGCTCACAGACGCCGAGCGATACGCAACTGCCTGGAACTTCGGCCCGGACAGCGCAGGCCTGGCTACCGTCGGCGAAATCGTCCGTCGTCTTGCCCTGCGCTGGCCGGGCGAGGCGCGCTGGTCGGTCGCCGGCGATGCCCAGCCGCATGAAGCCGGTTTGCTGGCACTGGATTCCAGCAAGGCGCGGCAAGTGCTTGGCTGGGCACCGCGCTGGTCGCTGGATGAAACCCTGAAACATACCCTGGACTGGCACCTGGCCTGGCGCGCAGGGCGTGACATGAACATCGTTACCCGCGAGCAGATCGCGGCTCACCAAGGCGGAACCCATGAGTGACAGTACGGCGCAGCAGTTGCGCCAACAGATTGCCGAACTGGTCGGGCGCTATGCCGAGCTGCAGATGGCACCCAAACCTTTTGTCGCAGGGCAGAGCAGCGTGCCGCCCTCCGGCAAGGTGATCGGCGCCGGCGAGTTGCAGTCCATGACCGAGGCCGTGCTGGATGGCTGGTTGACCACCGGCCGCTTCAACGAGGCGTTCGAGAAGCGCCTGGCCAAGTACCTGGGGCGTCGTTGTGTACTCACCACCAACTCCGGCTCGTCGGCCAACCTGCTGGCGTTTTCCGCACTGACCTCGCCACGCCTCGGCGACCGGGCGATCAAGCCGGGTGACGAGGTGATCGGCGTTGCTGCCGGCTTCCCCACCACCGTCAACCCGATCCTGCAGTTCGGCGCGGTACCGGTGTTCGTCGATGTCGAGATGGGCACCTACAACATCGACCCGGCGCTGATCGAAGCGGCCATCGGCCCGAAGACCAAGGCCATCATGTTGGCCCACACCCTGGGCAACCCCTTCGACCTGGGCGTTGTGCGCGCCCTGTGCGACAAGTACGGCCTGTGGCTGATCGAAGACTGCTGCGATGCCCTGGGTTCCACTTACCAGGGCCGTATGGTTGGCGGCTTTGGCGATATCGGCACCCTCAGCTTCTACCCGGCGCACCACATCACCATGGGCGAGGGCGGTGCGGTGTTTACCGACTCGCCGTTGCTCAAGCGCATCATCGAGTCGTACCGCGACTGGGGCCGCGATTGCTACTGCGCGCCGGGCGAGGACAACACCTGCAGCAAGCGCTTCTGCTGGCAAATGGGTGACCTGCCGCAAGGCTACGACCACAAGTACACCTACTCGCACCTGGGCTACAACCTGAAGATCACCGACATGCAGGCCGCCTGCGCCCTGGCGCAGATGGACCGGGTTGATGATTTCGTTGCCGCCCGTAAGCGCAACTTCGCCTGGCTGAGCGACCGGCTGGCCGGTTGTGCGGACCAACTGATCCTGCCGCAGGCCACCCGCGACAGCGACCCGTCCTGGTTCGGGTATCCGATCACCCTGCGCGATGGCTGCGGCATCAATCGCGTCGAGCTGGTGCGCTACCTGGATGAACAGGGCGTGGGCACGCGCTTGCTGTTTGCCGGCAACCTGACCCGCCAGCCCTACATGCAGGGGCTGAACTACCGGGTTTCCGGCGAGTTGCCGGTAACCGACAAGATCATGAACGACACGTTCTGGATCGGCCTGTGGCCGGGCTTGAGCGACGCCCACCTGGAACATGCGGCCAGTCACATCGAAGCCTGGCTCAACCGAGGATCCCAATGATGAGCACCCCTACCGCCAGCGCGGGTACCTTGTTCGACAAACCGCTGTTCATCCTGGAAATGGCGAACAACCACATGGGCGATGTGGCGCATGGCGTGGCGCTGATCCGCGCCTTTGCCGAGGTGTGCAAGGCATTTCCGTTCCGCTTCGCTTTCAAGCTGCAATACCGTGATCTGGACACCTTCATTCACCCGGCGATGCGTGGCCGTGACGATGTGAAGTACATCAAGCGCTTCAGCGAGACGCGCCTGTCCCGTGAGCAGTTCGATAGCCTGGTGGCGGAAATCCGTGCCAACGGTTTCCTCTGCCTGTCCACGCCGTTCGATGAGGCATCGGTGGAGGTGATCGAAGAGCAGCAGCTGGATGCGATCAAGATCGCCAGTTGCTCCATGAGCGACTGGCCATTGCTGGAACGCGTGGTACAGACTCAGCATCCGCTGATCGTTTCCACTGCCGGATCGACCCTGGAAGAGCTCGATCGCCTGGTCAGTTTCCTTGCCCATCGGGAAAAGAACTTCGCCATCCTGCATTGTGTAGGCGAGTACCCGACCGCCGATGCCAACATGCATCTGTCGCAGGTGGATTTTCTGCGCCGGCGTTATCCGGGTGTGCGCGTGGGCTTTTCAACGCATGAAAATCCGGACAATACCGATATCGTCAAGATTGCACTCGCCAAGGGCGCGCGCATTTTCGAAAAGCACGTCGGCTTGCCCACCGAGCAGTTCCCGCTCAACGCCTATTCGGCAAGCCCGGAGCAGGTTCGACGCTGGCTGGAAGCCGCGCAATATGCCTTGCTGCTCTGCGGTGAAGGCGAGCAGCGTTTGCCGGTAAACGAGAGTGAAGTCGCCAGCCTGCGCTCCCTGCGTCGTGGCGTATTTGCGCGCAGGGCCATTGCCGCGGGCGAGGTGGTACAGGCAGACGATGTGTATTTTGCTTTCCCGCCGCAGGATGGGCAGATCACTGCCAATGACTGGTCGAAATACGCCACCTTCACAGCCCAGGCGGATATTCCCGAGCATGCAGCGCTGAGCACGCAGAACAGCACGCGGCGCGATGTGCGTGACAAGGTCTGGGAGATTGTCCAGCGCGTTCGGGCGCAGCTGAGCAGCAGCCACGTGGTGGTACCGGGCCGGGTGGACCTGGAAATATCCCACCACTATGGCCTGGAGCATTTCGACGAGGTCGGTTTGACCATGCTCACAGTGGTCAACAGGGGTTACTGCAAGAAGCTGCTGATGCTCCTGCCGGGTCAGCAGCACCCGGAGCAATATCACCAGCGCAAGGAAGAGACCTTCCACGTCCTGCATGGCGAGCTGACGCTGCAGCTGGACGGTGTAAGTCGTGCCTGCCGCCCGGGCGATGTGGTCACTGTCGAGCCAGGTGTTCGCCATGCCTTCCACAGTCAGGAAGGGGCAATCATCGAAGAGCTGTCTTCCACGCATTTCAGCAATGATTCGTTCTATACCGACGAAGCGATCAATGCCAATCGCGACCGTAAAACCCTCTTGAGCTATTGGATGGACTGACGTGCCTACCCCCTATCGTGTTGCTGACTACATTGCTGACTTCATCGCCGATCTGGGGGTGGAGCACGTCTTCCTGTTGCCGGGCGGAGGTGCCATGCACCTCAACGACGCGGTCGGCAAGCACCCCAACCTGGATGTAGTGGCCTGCCACCATGAGCAGGCCGCCGCGATTGCTGCCGAAGCCTATTGCCGTATCAATGAGAATATCGGTGTGGCCATGGTCACCACCGGCCCGGGTGCGACCAACGCCGTGACTGCCGTTGCGGGCGCGTGGATCGAGTCGGTGCCGTTGCTGGTCATCTCCGGCCAGGTCAAGCGTGCCGACCTGCTGCGTGGCGCGCCCCTGCGGCAGAAAGGCGTGCAGGAAGTGGACATCGTCAGTGTGGTCGAGCCGATCACCAAGTACGCGGTAACCATCCAGCAGCCAGAAGACATTCGCCGGGAGCTGGAGCGCGCGGTCTTTGTGGCACGAGATGGCCGTGCCGGCCCGGTGTGGATCGACGTACCGCTGGACGTGCAGGGCGCGCCGATCGACCCCGACAACCTGGTGGGGTGGGACGAGGCCGCTGCACCCGTTGCAGCGCTGGAGGCGCAAACGCTGGCGCAGATCCGCAGCTTGCTTGAGGGTGCCGAGAGACCGCTGATCCTCGCCGGCCATGGTGTTCGCTTGAGCGGCGCGGCCGCAGCCTTTCGTGATCTGATCGAGTCCATGGGCGTGCCGCTGGTGACGACCTGGAATGCAATGGACCTGCTGCCGCATGAGCACCCATTGTATGTGGGGCGGCCAGGTGTGGTAGCGCTGCGTGCACCGAACTTCGCGGTACAGAATGCCGACCTGCTGATCACCCTCGGCTGTCGTCTGGACAACATCATCACCGCCTATGCACCACGAGACTTTGCGCGCAATGCACGCAAGATCGTCGTTGATGTGGATGCCAACGAGATCGCCAAGCTCGACATGGATATCGATGTCGCCGTTACCTGCGACGCCGCCAGCTTCGTCGACACACTGGCTGCTTCTCTGAAAGGTGTTTCGTTCAGCCGGCCACAATGGTTGGAACGTTGCCGCGACTGGAAGTCACGCTATGGCGTCAACGACGGCAAGCCCTTCGCCGCCAGCGGGCCGATCAGCCACTTCCAGTTTGCTGACTCGCTTTCCAATGCAGTGCCGGAAAATACCCTGGTCAGCACCGGCAGCTCCGGGCTGGCGGTCGAAGTGTTCTACACCGTATTCCGCAATCGTCCAGGCCAGCGTGTATTCCTGACCTCGGGTCTGGGTGCGATGGGTTACGGCCTGCCAGCTGCGATTGGCGCTTGCTTCGCCAACGGCTGCAAGCCGATGGTGGCGGTGGAGAGTGATGGCAGCCTGCAACTTAATATTCAGGAGCTGGCCACGCTACGCGGTTTCAACCTGCCGATCTGCCTGGTGGTGATGAACAACGGCGGTTATGCCTCGATCCGCAACACCCAGCGCAACTACTTCGAAAGCCGCTATGTCGGCACAGGCCCTGAAGCAGGCTTGTGGATGCCGGACCTTGAAGAACTGGCGCGTGCCTACCATTTGCCGTTCAAGCGTATCAGCGATGCCGCCGAATTGGATCAGGGCCTGGCCGAGGCGATGCAAATGCCGCGGCCGATGATTCTGGAAGTCCTGTTGATGAAGGATGAGGCATTGAGCCCGAAAGTCGCCGCGATTCCGCAGGCCGATGGTTCGATGACCTCCATGCCGCTGGAGGATATGTCGCCCTTGCTGCCGCTGGCGGTACTGGAGGAAGAAATGGCTGGCAACATCGCCCCGGTATCGCGCCAGGTTCGGCAGCAGGTCAAGTGATGAAGCGCCACGTCCTGTTCGACTTCGACGGCACCTTGGTTGACTCCGCGCCGGCCATTCTGGCCTGCTTTGCCCGTGTGCTGAAAGCACACGGCCTGCAGGCCATGTGCCCCATAGACGCCAGCCTGATCGGGCCACCCTTGCGCCAGACGCTGGCGACACTCAGCGGTAGTAGCGACGCAGCATTGCTGGATGCCCTGAGCGCTTCGTTCAAGGACATCTACGACGCCGAAGCCTGCCTGGAAACGGCCGCCTATGCCGGGTGCCAGGTGGCCTTGGAACAGCTGCACCAGCAGGGCTTCAATCTGTCCATCGCGACCAATAAGCGGTTGCTGCCAACCCAGCGCATCATTGCGGCATTAGGTTGGCAAGGGCTGTTCAGCGAAGTGTATGCCAGTGACTCCTACCCTGATCGCTATTCGGACAAGGCCGGCATGATCGCTGCCTTGCTGGAGGATGGCGGCATTGCAGCGCAATCGGCTCTCTACATTGGCGATACCGTCGCAGACGGTCGTGCAGCGGCTGCCAATGGTGTCGAGTTCTGGCCCGTCGCTTGGGGTTATGGTCAATTTGCCAGTCATGAGCAGCCATTGCCTTCGCCGCAACAATTGCTGGAACGCCTGGTGCGCGCATGATGACAACCACGACAGCCAGTGCATGCCCCTGCTGCGGATCCATGGAGATGCTGTTGCCCAGCCCGGAGTACACACCCTGCCAGCTGTGTGGGCATCGTTGGCGGCTGCCGATGGACCAGGCGGGCTACTATGAGACGCTGGTTGCACGTAACGATCTGAACACACCTTGGTTCAAGCGCAAGATGCGTGAGCGCGTCGCTGCGGTTACTGACATGCTGCAGACGGGCAGGGAGCGTGTGCTCGAAGTCGGCTGTGCGGAAGGTGAACTCGGGCGTGAGATCAAGGCGCGCTTTGCCGTCACCTATGAGGGTGTGGAGTTGTCGCGAGACGGAGTGCTGGCCCAGCAGAAGCTTGACCGCGTATTCCAGACGCCGACCAGCCAGATCGAGGCAACGCCGTACCAGTTGATCGTGTCCTTTCATGTGCTGGAGCACATCGCCCGACCCGAGCAGGAGCTTGCGGCCTGGTCGAGTCTTCTTGGTGCAGACGGGCGTGTGCTGATCGAGGTGCCGAACCAGGCGGGGCATCCGCTGCTGGCCAGTGATCGCAATCTCGAGCACCTGCACCAGTTCACCCCGGCGTCGCTGACCCTGCTGCTTGCACGTTGCGGCTTTAGTTGTGATGGGGTGTCCGTGGGGCATTACGAATCACCGGTCTACCCGGACTCGATCCGCATCGTCGCCCGCCTGCAACTTGGGGCAGAGCGCCGCGAGCAGCTTCTGCTGCAGCGTTTTCGTGAAAGAACCGGCGGCCCGTTCCTGGTGTACGGAATTGGCGGCGACTACCTCAATTACCTGGCACCGTTAGCCGAGTCGCTGGATATCCACGCCTTGCTGGACTCATCCGAAGCAAAATGGGGGCAACGCCTGGGTAAACACGTGGTGTGTGCCTACGACCCGCAAGTGCATGCGGAATTACCCATCGTCATCTGCTCCATCCGCTTCGCCGCAGAAATCCGTCAGCACCTGCTCAACCTCGGGATTGCAGCGCAGCGTATCATCGGTCTGGATAGCATCTATGAAGACGCCTGATTCCATTCTCGCCGGGGATTTGAGCGGTATTCTCGCCGCCTCGTTGCCTTGGGAGGCCCTGTACGGTCGCCACATCCTGGTCACTGGGGCCTCGGGTTTTATCGGTGGGCACGTAGTCGAGGCCCTGGCCTGGCTCAATCGCCTTCAGCCCCAGGCGAACCTGCATGTGTATGCCCTGGCTCGTGACCTGGAAAAACTGCGTCAACGCATGCCTTGGCTGGATATGCCTGGTGAAGTGACGCCCCTGATCCAGGATGTCACCCAGCCCTGCGGCCTTGCTGCGCGGCTGGACTTCATCATCCATGCCGCCAGCCCTGCCAGCCCCAAGGACTATCTGCAGCGGCCGGTCGATACGATTCGCGCCAATACCGATGGCACCGGGGCACTGCTTGAGCTGGCCCTGGAAAAGCAGGCACGTTTCCTGTTCCTCAGCAGCGGTGCGGTGTACGGCGACAATCCCTGGCAAACCGATGCGATCGCGGAAGGTGATTTTGGCCGTGAAGACCCGTTGGCTCCACGGGCCTGCTATGGCGAGAGCAAGCGCCTGGCCGAAACCCTGTGCCGGGCCTACCAGACCCAGTACGGCGTGGATGCCAGGATTGCGCGAATTTCCCATTGCTATGGGCCGGGTATGCGTCTGGATGATGGCCGGGCGATTTCCGATCTGCTTGCCGATGTACTTCACAATCGGGATATCCAGCTGGATTCCGATGGAAGCGCCTCGCGTCCGTTCTGCTATGTCTCGGACACCGTGCTTGGGCTGTTCCACATCCTGTTTCGGGGTGAAGCAGGCCATGCCTATAACGTTGGTGAAACGCAGGAAACCAGCATCCTGGAATTGGCCGAGAAGATGATTGCTTCAGCCGGTAAGGCAGGGCAGCTCATGGTGAGGCCGAAGGCGCGCAGTGGTCCGGCGCCCGCCGTGAGAAGCGCCGGGCATTTCAATATCGACAAGATCCGCGCATTGGGGTGGGCGCCACTCACATCTCTGGATGTGGGTTTATCCAGACTCTTGCAGGCCAACACATGAACGCTCCCGATTCGCGTCCGACTCTTATTGGTTACCTTCCCCCGCCTGAGGGGATTAAAAAGACAGGGGCCAATTACCAGTATCATTCCCAATTTATCAACATTGGGGATATTGTTTACGCCCATGCCGGCGCGCTGTTGACTTCGGGGCGCAATTTTGAGGCCTGGAACTTTCGGATGACCGCAGAAGAGGTCAATGAACGATTCTCCAAGGTGATATTTTTCATCCCTTGCAGGATTGCGCCGCCTCCGTATGACCAGGATGGTTATCCTTACGCCTACGTTACGGACTTTATCGAAAAACTGAAGATTCCTTTTTTCAGCCTTGGCGAATCCATTCAAGCCAGGGGGTACGATTATCAGCCTGGGTTCCACAAGCAGCTTTCGCCTGCGGTGGTCCGCTATCTGAATGTGATCGCTGATAGGTCGCCGGTGGTGGGGACGCGCGGTTATTATTCAGCGGATGTGCTGAATAGCCTCGGGATCAAGAATGCCGTTCCCTTAGGCTGCCCATCCCTCTACTTGAATGGCCCTGCGCTGCGCACGTCCTTGCTGGAGGTGCCGAGCAACCCTGAAAAGGTTGCGGTGTGCTACTCGAATTATCAGGGCAATCGGCATAGCCGGATCGACGACTTTCTTCGCCTGGCGAGTGAGCAGAATTATTACTATGTCGAGCAGGTCTTTGGCCTGCTTACGCAGGCACTCTATTACCCCGGGAAGGTCAGCGGGGCCGATATCCATGCGGCGCGGCGGTTCTATAAAGACTTGGCGCCTGTGCTTGCCTTGTTGAAACAAAAGCGCGTTCGCTACTTTACAAACTACAGCCTGTGGAAGGAATTCCTCGGGTCGATGGATTTTGTGTTCGGGGCCAGAATGCACGGTTTGACGCCGGCGATCCATGCCGGAAAACCTGCCGTTTTCATTGCGCACGATTCAAGGGTGCGGGAAATGTGCGAGTTCTTTTCACTGCCGTTTGTGGCGGAACATGCACTGCCCGCGTCAATGGATATCAACTTCTTCTTGTCACGCTGTGACTACACCGCAACGCTTTCGCAGTATCAGGACGCGTATGCGCGATTCGTTCAGACGCTACGCGCGCTTGGGCTGGACGGCAATATCGATGCAGCGGGTTCGATTATTGACTGCTGGGAGCCCGCGCCTGACGTGCAGGTGGCCGGCGAGGAGCGAGTCCCCCGTTACTCACCCGAAGAAATGTTTAACCTGGAACAGCAACTTGCCATTTGCGCCGGGATTCCGGACGAGGCCTTTGTGAGGCTTGCCCAGATCCGTGATATTTCTCAAAGTTGGTACCGTTCTCGCCTCAATACACAGGCGGGCTAAGACCGCTCTTTTGGCCAGTTATTGTTGCGTCTTCTGTTTTGGCAAGGCCGTTCGTAAAGTTCAGGGTAGGCGATATGAGAGCGTGTGAAATTTGTGGCGCAAGCCATCTAGAGCAACTGCACCGTCAGCATTTTCTGTTCCCGGGGCTTCCCCAGGCAGTCCATTACGATGTTGTGGCCTGTCGCAACTGCGGTTTTGCCTACGCCAGCGACATTCCGGATCAGTCGGCGCTCGATCAGTTCTATCAGAACGTCGAGCATCACCTGCATGCCGACCTGCCGCCCGGGTTGGCACGTATTCATGGCGATTTCTTCCACTTCGTCCAGCAACATGCAGACTTGGCAAGCGACGCTCGCATTCTCGATATCGGTTCGGGCATGGGTCATTTCCTTGCACATTTCAAACAGGCAGGCTTCCAGCGCTTACTAGGCATGGAGCCCAGCCCAGCTGCAGCCAAGCTGGCGCACGAAATCTACGGAGTAGAGATCAGAAGCGCGACCGTGGATGCTTTCGTCACTGAAGAGCGCTTCCAGTTGATCAGTCTTTGCGGCGTGCTCGAGCATATTGCCGACCTGCGCAACAGCCTGGCGAAGATTGCGGCGCTGCTGGCGGATGACGGCTATCTGTTCATCGCTGTTCCCGATGCCGAAGCCTTCGGCAAGACGCCGCCGGCTGAGCCCTTCCTCGAGTTTGCACTGGAACACATCAACTTCTTCAGTGCTGCCAGCCTCGACAACCTGCTGGCGGCTAACGGCTTCGAGAAAGTGACGGTGATCTCCCAGCACAACGATTTCTACGACAACCATTACCTGCTGGCCATGTACCGCAAGACCAGCCCGGCAGCGAAGCGTTTCACGGTTGATGCTGTGGCGGCTGCCAGCCTGCTCAGTTATGTCGAGCTTTCACGGCAGGTATTGCGCCCGGTGGAAGCGTTGGCCGAGCAACTGGAGGCCAGTGCTGAGCCGGTGCTGATCTGGGGCGCTGGCGCGCTTACCAGCCGGTTGCTCTGCGATACCCGACTGGGCAAGGCCAATGTCTGCGGCATCGTCGACCGGAACAGGAACCTGCAGGGCAAATCCCTGCTCGGTGTGACCATTACCGGCCCCGATGAGCTGGCGCAGCACCAGGGGGCCACGGTCTTCATTGCCAGTACCACTTACGCTGCACAAATCCGCGACACACTGACCCAGCAACATCACTGGCGCGGCAGAATCCTCAGCCTCGCAACCGGAGCCCGGTAATGCCGATGAACACGCTCAACCACATCCGTACGGCCTATGAGGCCGGGGGCTCTGCCAAGCAGGATTACATCGAGGCCATTCACGCGCGGCACGCCAGCCTGTTCGAGTACCCCGAGTTTATCGCCGGTACCGATGTGGAGTCTTTGCGCATTCTGCCAGAGGGCATCTTCGTGCGTTCCCGCTCGCAGCAGATCGAGTTGTTTCTGGACCCCCAGGACCAGCATCTGGTGCCCTGTACCCTGATGAACTTCCGTGCCTATGAAACACAGGAAACCGAGTTCCTCAAAGCCATCACCCAGGAAAACGCGGTGATTCTGGACATCGGCGCCAATTGCGGCTGGTATGCCCTGGCGCTGGCTCGGCATTGCCCGTCGGCGCGGATTCACGCCTTCGAACCGATCCCCCATACCCATGAGATTCTCGAGCGCAACATCCGCCACAACGGCTTGTTCAACATAGAGGCGCACCGGCTGGCCTTTTCAAACCAGCAGGCGACGCTGGAGTTTCTCTACACGCCCAACTGTTCCGGCGCCACTTCCCAGGTCCTGGCCGGGCAACCAGGCAGCCAGGAAAGCCTGCAGAAGGTGTGCTGCCCGGCCACGACGCTGGATAGCTTTTGCGCGCAGCATGAGCTGGCGCCCCAGATCATCAAGTGCGATGTGGAAGGGGCGGAGTTGATGGTGATCCAGGGTGGTGAGGCGATACTCGCCCAACACAAACCGGTGATTCTGATCGAGCTGTTGAGAAAGTGGGCCAGGAAGTTCGACTACCACCCTAACGAGGTGGTGGAGCGGCTCGGTGGTCTTGGCTACCAGGCTTACACCCTGAGCGAAGAGGGGCTACGCCCGTGCCCTGGCATTGACGAGGAAACCCAGGAAACCAACTTTGTCTTTATCCACGGGCAGAAGCACCGTGAAATCCCTGATCTGGTGCGGTCGTTGCCATGAACCCAGCCATTCCGTCGCTGACCGTTGCACTGCTGACCTACAATCGACTGCACTACCTCGAGCAGTCCATCGCTGCCGTCCTGGCCCAGAGCTATGAGGATTTCGAGCTGCTGGTACTCGACAATGGCAGCAGTGACGGGACTGCGGAGTTTATCCTGCGCTTGCAGGACCCGCGAATCCGCTACGTCAGGAATTCCCGCAACATCTCCAGCGTGGAGTTCAACTGCCGTTCGGCTTATCACCTTGCCCTTGGGCGACGGGTGATCGTGACCCATGACGATGATGTCATGGAGCGAGACATGCTTGAACGGCAGATGCGTTTCATGGATTTCCATCCAGAAGTGCGGCTGGTGTGGACTCGCGTCAGTGATATTGATCAGGATGGGGATGCGCTGGTCGGCGAACGCACCCTGCCTGAATCGGAGCGAGTCTTCGCGCCCGGGGAATACATCAGCAGTTTTCTCAAGGAGCGGTTGTGGCCTATGCCCAGCGGCGTGATGCTGGAGCGGGCCGTACTGCCCAGCTTCTATGCGGTACACGCGTGCCTCGGCGACGCGGCTGCCCACAAGAAAACGTTGGAGACGGCAGGTATCGAGGACGTGTTGATGCCGGCGCGCATCAACCGCCGGCATGCTATCGGCTTCCTCGATCAGCCGTTGCTGCGCCGTCGGCTGCACACCAGGCAGTTTTCCCATGTGGCAAGCCTGTCGCTACCAGGGGTCGCTCTCTATCGAGACCTGAAGCAGATTGCCAGGGGCGTGCCTGGTCTGGAGGTAGAGGCCCTTCATTTTGATGCCTACGTGGCGCGCTTTGCGATCCAGGAAGCCATTACCACCCAGGTGGGGCAGGCGATCGACAAGCACATTCTGAAGAAGATTGGTAAAACGGCCGACAGCCTGCAGCGCAACTTGGAACGGGCCCCCGACGCCTTTCTGGCGGGCTTGCCGGTCTTCCAGCTCGCCCAGCTTCTGTTGCTGGGCGACCAGGTGTGCCCGCTGGACAAGTTGTCGGTTTCCGGGCATGCCAGCGCTACCCGGCAACTTCTGAAATGGACGCGCAAAACCGTTGAAAACCCGGGCGCGAGCATTCTGGCCGGCCTGGAAGGGCGCAGGATCATCATCTTTGGTAGCGCCTTCATCGCCGCATTGCTGATCCTTGAAGCCAGAAACAAAGGTGGACAGGTCGTCGCCTGTGTCGACTCCAACCTCAATCGCCAGGGCACGCAAATGCTGGGCGTGCCCATCCAGCCCTTGGCCTGGATGAGTGAGCAAGTGGGGCAGGACGATGTCGTGATCATCAGCTCCGAGCGGGACCATGAACATTACATCGAAGCGCTTGTCCGCCAACATCTCACGGCGCCGGCACGCATCGTGTCGTGGAAAGAGCTGACGGAATCTGCGTGACTCAGGGCATACAGGCTTCGTGCCTACAGGCGCCATGTCGCTTGACGCAAGCGAGCAACATTTTTTGGGGGAAGTGACAGCATGACGAATTGGGCTTTGATCGCAGGTGGACGTTGTACCGGGCAACCTTGGCGAGTGCTGGTTGCCGGGTTTTGCCTGGACGATGAGCAGGCCTTCCTGCTGTCCGATGCGGACTGGCAAGAACTGCAACGACAATTGCCGCTGCAGCCCCTGGCGGCCTATGGCTTGGGCAATGGGCTGGTGTTCGAGCGAGCTACCGAAGCCGCCGCAGAGTGCGATGGCGTCTTTCTGATTGCCCACCCTCGTCAAGCCAATGCCTTGTTCGCGTTGCCGTCACAGGCGCGGCGTTATCTGCTGCTACGTTCTTCCGAGCAATTTGCGGCGCTACGGGACGAAACCTGCTTCAGCAAGGTTCTGATTCCGGCAAAGGGAGAGCCTGTCAGTACTTCGAGGGTGCACATCGATTACTTGAAACTTCCCGATGCGCCCGGATCCGATGCGCAAGCGTGGCCACTGACGCGAGAAGCTGAAGACCGCGACCATTCCAGGAATTACCATTGTTCGGCGGACTTCTGGCTCTATAAAGTCACCACTGCAATCGCTGATGATGCTGCTGCCGTACGGCAGTTCGAGCCGCTGCTGAGTGTCGTTATTCCGACGTACAACTATGGGCGCTATCTTGCCCAGTGTGTTCAGTCGGTGCTCGATCAGGGTGTGGACAATATCGAGATCCTGGTGCTGGACAACGCTTCCACGGACGATACCGCCGAGGTAATGGCGGCATTCGCGGGCAACCCGAAAGTGCGTTACATACGCAACCGATACAATTACGGCCCGGGTTACAACTGGCGAAATGGCCTGCGTATCGCGCAGGGGCGTTACTTCACGTTCCTTTCCGCCGACGACTATTTCAATCCGGGCCATCTGTCGCGGCTGTTGCCTACGCTGGAGAGCCAGCCCAACGTGGCGGTTGGCTATACCGGCATTCGCTGGGTCGATGGTTCGGGGCAAGCATTGAACCAGCCTCGTCACCCCGGCTACCGCAATGGCGACTATGTCGGCGGGCGTAATGAAGTCGCTGATCTGCTCATCTACGACAGTTACATGACGCCTTCGGCCGTCATCTACCGGCGTGAGGTTTTTTGCCGGGTCTGGAATCCAGGCAACAGCTACGGTGCCGGCGACTGGGAAATGGTCGTGCAGATGGCGGAGCGTTACCCCGATTTCGCCTACGTCGATATGCCGGGTGTCAGCTATCGCTGGCATGGTGCGCAGTATTCGAGCGGGTTTTATGCCTCCAGCGAGCCATTGATGGGGCACCTTGCCATTGTCGAGGGGGTATTCGAGCGCAATGCGCAGCATCACCTTCACGGGCGTGAGCGCGAGGTGGCGGGGCACCTCAAGCGGCGTCTGGATCTGTATCCTGACGAGCAGGGTTCCGAGCTGGGGGCCCGGGCACGCCGGCTTTGCCAGCGCCTGGAAGAACAGGCGCGGCAGCAAGAACAGACGTTGTTCTCTGTTATCCTGACTACATTCAACCGCCCGCAATTGCTCAAGGATGCGCTGAACAGCATTGCTCATCAGTCCTTCAAGGACCTTGACGTCATTCTGGTCAACGACAATGGCGACCCGGTCGAGTCGCTGCTTGCTGAGTACGATTTCCCGATCACGTACATCCGCCAAGGCCGCAATCGCGGCCCTGCTGCGGCCCGTAATACCGCTTTGCACCTGGCCCGTGGTCGGTATGTCGTGTATCTGGACGACGACGACCTGTACCTGCCTGACCACCTTGAAACACTGGCCAAAGCGCTGGATACCCACCCTGACAGTGTGGTGTACACGGATGCAGTGTTCATTCAGGAAACGATTGCGGCGGGCAAGCGGACCGAGGTGGCGCGTGAACAACGTTATCCACACGAGGCATACTCTCGGGAGCGTTTGCTGGTAAACAACTACATCCCGATCAACACCTTTGCCTGCCCACGCGCGCTTGCACTTGCCGTGGGGGACTTCGACGAGTCGCTGGCAGGCTTGGAGGATTGGGATTTCCTCATGCGCCTGAGCGCGCGAAGCGCCTTCCATCATGTGCGCAGCGAGACGGTGGAAGTCCGTATGCGCCTGGATGACAGTGCGCCTGCACGACGTTCCGAGCAGGCACTGAAAGATTACCCAGCGCTTTATCGCGAGTTGTATGCGCGCCATGGCGACTTTGGCAACGAAGAAGTACAGCGCGGGCGCCAGCAAATGCTGGAGCATCTCGGCGACAAGCCCAAGGCGTTGACGCTGCAAACCTGGCTGGCCGAACGCGTTCCGGATGCCATACAGAGCCGCTTGATCGCACAGCGTCTGCACGCGAATCAGGGTGGCCCTGTGATCGGGGTAATCGTGGTGGACGCTGACGGGCGCGCCGATGCATTGAAAGCTTCTCTGCAAAGCCTGGGTAGCGATCACTGCCTTTATTCCACGCTGAAAATTGTGGCGCTGACGTCGGGCGAGGCGCCCGCGACTTCGGCGCAGGACAAGCTGCATTTCATGCGTCTGACCGATGCCAGCCTGAGCGATCAGCTGAACCAGGCAGTTCAGGCGGGTGAGTTCGACTGGTTCATGCTGGTAGAGGCGGGGAGTGAGTTCACTGCAAGTGGCTTGCTGATTGCCGCGCTTGACCTGTTGGCGGCGCCTGGCTGTCGGGCCGTTTATGGTGATGAAGGGTTGCGTTCCGATGGAGCGGAAATGGGCGCTGCGCTGCGCCCTGATCTCAACCTTGATCTGCTGCTCAGTTTGCCGGCGAGCCTGTCACGCCACTGGCTGTTCAACCGGCAGGTGTGGCTGGAAATGGGCGGCTTCCGCCAGGAGGCGGGCCAGGCATTCGAGCTGGATTACATCCTGCGCCTGATCGAGTCCGCTGGCTTCCAGGGGCTGGGGCATATCAGCGAGCCGTTATTGGTCTGTGATGCCCCGTCGCTGCGCGACTGCCCGGACGAACGCGGGGTCATTCAGCGCCATCTGCATGCACGCGGTTTTGCCCAGGCGCGCGTCGGGTCTCGTCTGCCAGGGCGTTATGATCTCGACTATGGCGCCCGCGGCGACGCACCGGTCAGCATCCTCATCCTGCTCCAGGGCAACAGCACTGAGCGGGTGCAGCGTTGCATGGAAACCATTCTGGAGAAGACCACCTATCGAAACTACGAGGTGCTGCTGCTGGCGCGTGATGATGCCGGCCCGGCAGTAAACGGCTGGCTCGACAACGTTGCCCGGCTTGGCACCGATGCCATTCGTTGCCTGCGATTCCCTGCCGGCATGGCGCCTGTGCAAATGCGCAACCAGGCCGCCGGGCAGGCCCGTGGTGATTTCCTGCTGTGGCTGGACGAAGGCGCTGCGGTGCTCGATAACGATTGGTTGCAGCAGATGCTCAACCACGGCATGCGCCAGGAAGTCGGCGTGGTGGGGGCCAAACTGCTGGCGGGGGACGCTACCATCAGCCATGCCGGTTTCGTGCTCGGCCTGAATGGCCCTGTTGGCGAAGCTTTTGCCGGTCAGCCGATGGACGCGTCCGGCTATCTGCAGCGCCTGCAAGTGGACCAGAACTATGTCGCCGTGAGCGGCAAGTGCCTGCTGGTGAACAAAAGCCTGTTCCTGGAGGCGGGCGGTTTCGACGAGTCCCCCGAGTTGCAGCGCTGGACGGATGTTGATCTGTGCCTGCGCCTGCACCGTGGCGGCTACCTGAACGTGTGGACGCCGCGTGTTCAGTTGCTGCTAAGTGAGGATGCTGTAACGCCGGCCACCGCAGCAGAAGAAGATGCCTTGTATGACCGCTGGCTGCCTATACTGGCACGCGACCCGCTCCACAACCCGAACTTCTCGCTGTCTTCCAGCAATGGCCTCGGCCTGGCGCCCTCCGGTCTGAGCTGGCGACCGTTGTCGTCCTGGAAACCGCTGCCGACCATCCTCGCCCATGCGGCGGACCGAGGTGGGTGTGGTAACTACCGGGTCATCCAGCCGCTGGATACGCTCAACCGCGAGGGGCTGGCCGAGGGGGTGGTGGCGTGGAATTATCTGGCGCCTGCGGAGCTTGAGCGTTATCAGCCCGACAGCATCATCCTGCAGCGCCAGGTTGGCGACGAGCAGATTGAGCATATACGCCGGATGCATGCGTTTTCGCGGGCCTTCAAGGTCTTCGAGCTGGACGACTACCTGCCCAACCTGCCGCTCAAGAGCGTGCACAGGGCGCACATGCCCAAGGACATTCTGCGGTCCATACGTCGCGGTCTTTCCCATGTGGACCGCTTTGTCGTCTCCACGCAGCCGCTGGCCGAGGCCTTCGCCGGCGTACATGGCGATATCCGCGTGGTACCCAACACGCTGGATACCCGCTACTGGAGCGGCCTCAAGGCCCTGCGCCGGCAGTCGCGCAAACCGCGCGTCGGCTGGGCGGGTGGGGCGAGCCATACGGGCGACCTGGAAGTGATCGCGGACGTGGTCAAGGAATTGGCCAACGAGGTGGAGTGGGTGTTCTTCGGCATGTGCCCGGACAAGCTGCGGCCTTATGTTCATGAGTTCCACCCGAGTGTCTCGATTGAGCAATACCCCGCGACGCTGGCCAGGATGAACCTGGACCTGGCCCTGGCGCCGGTCGAGCAGAACCTGTTCAACGAGTGCAAGAGCAACCTGCGTTTGCTGGAGTACGGCGCCTGTGGTTTCCCGGTGATCGCCAGCGACCTGCGTTGCTACCAGGGCTACAGCGATTTGCCGGTCACACTGGTAAAGAACCGTTTCCGAGGCTGGGTAGATGCCATTCGCATGCACATCTCTGATCTGGATGCCTCGGCGAAGGCGGGCGATGCACTGCGCAATGCAGTGCTGGGCGGCTGGATGCTCGAAGGCGACAACCTGAGCAACTGGCGCAAGGCCTGGCTGCCGGACTGATACACGGCGGTCGCCTGTGCGGGCCTCTTCGCGGGTAAACCCGCTCCCACAGGTACAGCGCAGGCCCTGAGCTTTGCGCAGTCCCTGTGGGAGCGGGTTTACCCGCGAGGAGGCCCGCACAGGCAATAAAAACCCTCATCTCCGGCACGGCTATTGCTACACCGCTGGCAACACACCGTTTTTATGACGGTCAGCCACGCGAGAGAGCACGATGCCCCAGGCCGCCCACGTAACCCGAGCCCCCGATCATCAGGGGCAGACCCCGATCGAGCAGGATAGCCACCAGGGTATCGAGCAAGCCTTCGCCCTGTTCAATCAGGTCTCCAGCCAACTCAGCCAGTCCTACAGCCTGCTCGAAGCCCGGGTCAGTGAGCTCAAGGGCGAGCTGGCCGTGGTCAGTGCCCAGCGCATCGAGGAACTGAGCGAAAAGGAACGCCTGGCCAACCGCCTGCAGAACCTGCTGGACCTGCTGCCTGGCGGGGTGATCGTGATCGATGGCCATGGCCTTGTACGTGAAGCCAATCCGGCTGCCTGCGAACTGCTCGGCGAACCGCTGATCGGCGAGTTATGGCGTCAGGTAATCGCCCGCAGCTTTGCGCCACGCAAGGACGATGGCCATGAAATCTCGCTGCGCGACGGCCGGCGGCTGTCCATCGCCACCCGCTCGCTGGATGCCGAACCCGGCCAGCTGGTGCTGCTCAACGACCTGACTGAAACCCGTCGCCTGCAAGACCAGCTGGCCCGCCACGAGCGCCTGTCGTCGCTGGGGCGCATGGTCGCCTCGCTGGCGCACCAGATCCGCACGCCGCTGTCGGCCGCCATGCTCTACGCCAGCCACCTCGCTGACAGCGAGCAACAACTGAGCCCGGAAACCCGCCAGCGTTTCGCCGGTACCTTGAAGGAGCGCCTGCACGAGCTGGAGCACCAGGTGCGTGACATGCTGGTGTTCGCCCGTGGCGAGTTGCCGCTGGGTGATCGTGTTACCCCAAAAGCCCTTTTCCAGGCCCTGCAGCAGGCGGCTCAGGCGCATGTGCAGGGGCACGCCGTGCGCTGGCAGTGCGACAGCCATCTCGGTGAGCTGCTGTGCAATCGTGACACCCTGGTCGGCGCCTTGCTCAACCTGATCGAAAATGCCCTGCAGGCCAGCGACGGCCCAGCGCGCCTGAAGGTGCACCTGTTCCGTCGCGAGCGCACCCTGCATCTGTGTGTCAGTGACGCCGGCAGCGGTATCGCCGCCGAGTTGTTGGCGCGCCTTGGCGAGCCGTTTTTCACCACCAAGGCCACTGGCACCGGCCTCGGCCTGGCGGTGGTCAAGGCTGTGGTGCGTGCACACCAGGGCGCTATCAGCCTGCGTTCGAAGGTGGGCCGAGGCACCTGCGTGCGGGTAGAGCTGCCGTTGATCGACGGGCAATTGGCGGAGGGGGTGTAATGGCAATCAAGGTGCTGCTGGTCGAGGACGACCGCGTATTGCGCCAAGCGCTGGGCGATACCCTGGAAATCGGCGGTTTCGCCTACCAGGCAGTGGGCAGTGCCGAAGAGGCGCTGGAGGCGGTGGTGGATGATGCCTTCAGCCTGGTGGTCAGCGATGTGAACATGCCCGGTATGGACGGGCATCAGTTGTTGAGCCAGTTGCGCCGCCAGCAACCTCAACTGCCGGTGCTGTTGATGACGGCGCACGCCGCCGTCGAGCGTGCCGTCGAAGCAATGCGCCAAGGTGCTGCCGACTATCTGGTCAAACCGTTCGAGCCCAAGGCGCTGCTCAGCCTGGTCGAGCGGCATGCCGCCGGGCGGGTGTCCGCTGACGAGGGGCCGGTGGCCTGTGAGCCGGCCAGCCGCCAGTTGCTGGAGTTGGCCGCACGCGTGGCGCGCAGTGACTCGACCGTGCTGATTTCTGGTGAGTCCGGCACCGGCAAGGAAGTGCTGGCGCGCTACATTCACCAGCAGTCGCCGAGGGCGGCGCAGCCCTTTGTGGCCATCAACTGCGCGGCCATCCCCGACAACATGCTCGAAGCCACCCTGTTCGGCCATGAAAAGGGGGCCTTCACCGGTGCCATCGCCGCCCAGGCCGGCAAGTTCGAGCAGGCCGAAGGCGGCACCCTGCTGCTCGACGAAATCTCGGAAATGCCAATGGCCTTGCAGGCCAAGCTGCTGCGCGTGCTACAGGAGCGCGAAGTGGAACGGGTGGGCGGGCGCAAGCCGATCAGCCTGGACATCCGCGTGCTGGCCACCACCAACCGTGACCTGGCCGGGGAAGTGGCAGCCGGTCGCTTCCGTGAAGACCTGTTCTACCGCCTGTCAGTGTTCCCCCTGGCCTGGTGCCCGCTGCGTGAGCGCCCGGGCGACATCCTGCAACTGGCCGAGCGCCTGCTGGCCCGCCACGCGGTCAAGATGAAACACGCCCCGGTGCGCCTGTCGCCGCAGGCCCGGGCCTGCTTGCAGGCCTATGCCTGGCCGGGCAACGTGCGTGAACTGGACAACGCGCTTCAGCGGGCGCTGATCCTGCAGCAGGGTGGGGTGATCGAGGCGGCGGATTTTTGTCTGGCAGGCGCCATTCCCTTGTCGGCTGGCACGGGGCCGTCAGTCGAAGCCATTGCCGAGGTCAGCGGGCTGGGCGATGACATGCGCCGCCATGAGTACCAGATGATCATCGATACCCTGCGCGCCGAGCGCGGTCGGCGCAAAGAGGCGGCCGAGCGCCTGGGCATCAGCCCGCGGACCCTGCGCTATAAGCTGGCGCAGATGCGCGATGCCGGGTTCGACGTCGAGGCCAGCCTGTTCGGCTGACACTCCGCCCGCAGAGGGCGCGATACCTGTGGGAGCGGGTTCACCCGCGAACACCGGCGAAGCCGGTGCCATATACCGAGTCGGATTCTTCGCGGGTGAACCCGCTCCCACAGGGGTTGTGTTGCCTGAACTATATAGGCTGGCACCTTTGTTGCTTTACGTAGGCTATTCGCCGCATGAGTGTCAAAAAAATGCGGCCGCAGGAGAGAGAAGGGTCATGAGCCAAGGTGTTGAATTCAATCGTCTGATGCTGGACATGCGGGCCATGCAGGCCGATGCAATGTCGCTGCCCAAGGTCACCGCCGCCCCCGAGCTGGCGCCGGGGCAGAGTACCTTTGCCGACATGCTTGGCCAGGCAATCGGCAAGGTGCATGAGACCCAGCAGGCCTCGACCCAGCTGGCCAATGCCTTCGAGATCGGCAAGAGCGGCGTCGACCTGACAGACGTGATGATCGCTTCGCAAAAGGCCAGTGTGTCGATGCAGGCCATGACCCAGGTACGCAACAAGCTGGTCCAGGCGTACCAGGACATCATGCAGATGCCGGTTTGAGGACGGACGTAGACCATGGCTGAAGCAGTCGTCGACAACCCCCCCGCCAAGACGGGCCCGGCAGCGGCCAAGCGCCCGCTGCCAGGTATGTCGTTCCTGGAAAACATCGCGCAGATGCCCATGCTGCGCCAAGTCGGCCTCATGGTCGGCCTGGCGGCCAGCGTGGCAATCGGCTTTGCCGTGGTGCTGTGGTCGCAACAACCCGATTACCGTCCGCTGTACGGCAGCCTGTCGGGCATGGATACCAAGCAGGTCATGGACACCCTGGGTGCTGCTGACATCCCCTATAACGTCGAGCCCAACTCCGGTGCTCTGCTGGTCAAGGCCGACGACCTCTCCCGTGCGCGCCTGAAACTGGCGGCCGCCGGCGTGGCGCCCAGCGATGGCAATGTCGGTTTCGAACTGCTCGACAAGGAGCAGGGGCTGGGCACCAGCCAGTTCATGGAAGCCACTCGCTACCGCCGCAGCCTGGAAGGCGAGCTGGCGCGTACCGTTTCCAGCCTGAACAACGTCAAGGCCGCACGCGTGCACCTGGCCATCCCGAAAAGCTCGGTGTTCGTGCGCGACGACCGCAAGCCGAGCGCCTCGGTACTGGTCGAGCTGTACCCGGGCCGTGCCCTGGAAGCCGGTCAGGTGTCGGCCATCGTCAACCTGGTGGCGACCAGTGTGCCGGAGCTGGACAAATCCCAGGTCACCGTGGTCGACCAGAAAGGTAACTTGCTGTCCGAGCAGCTGCAGGACTCCGCCCTGACCGAGGCCGGCAAGCAGTACGACTACAGCCGCCGTATGGAAAGCATGCTTACCCAGCGCGTGCGCAACATCTTGCAGCCTGTGCTGGGCAATGACCGATACAAGGCCGAAGTGTCTGCCGACCTGGACTTCAGTGCCGTCGAGTCGACTGCCGAGCAGTTCAACCCCGACCAGCCGGCGCTGCGCAGCGAACAGTCGGTTGACGAGCAACGCGCCAGCAGCCAGGGCCCGCAAGGTGTGCCTGGTGCGCTGAGCAACCAGCCGCCAGGCGCCGCTTCGGCGCCGCAAACCACCGGTGGCGCCGCTACCCCGGCCGCAGCCATTCAGCCTGGCCAGCCGCTGGTGGATGCCAACGGCCAGCAGATCATGGACCCGGCCACCGGCCAGCCGATGCTCGCACCGTACCCGTCGGACAAACGCCAGCAAAGCACCAAGAACTTCGAGCTGGACCGCTCCATCAGCCACACCCGCCAGCAGCAGGGGCGCATGACCCGCCTGTCGGTGGCAGTGGTGGTAGACGACCAGGTCAAGATCGACCCGGCCACCGGCAACACCAGCCGTGCACCGTGGGCCGCCGAAGACCTGGCGCGCTTCACCCGCCTGGTGCAAGACGCGGTCGGCTTCGACGCCAGCCGTGGTGACAGCGTGACGGTGATCAACGTGCCATTTGCCGCCGACCGTAACGAAGAAATTGCCGATATCGCCTTCTACCAGCAGCCGTGGTTCTGGGACATCGTCAAGCAAGTGCTGGGCGTGGTGTTCATTCTGGTGCTGGTGTTCGGCGTGCTGCGGCCGGTGCTCAACAACATCACAGGGGGCGGCAAGCAGGCCGCTTCGGATAGCGACATGGAGCTGGGCGGCATGGTGGGGTTGGATGGCGAACTGGCCAACGACCGCGTCAGTCTGGGTGGCCCGACAAGCATTCTGCTGCCTAGCCCGAGCGAGGGTTACGAGGCACAGCTCAACGCAATCAAAGGCCTGGTGGCCGAAGACCCGGGCCGTGTAGCCCAGGTCGTCAAAGACTGGATCAACGCCGATGAGTGATAACCGAGCCGTTACCGCCAAGCTGAGCCGTGTCGACAAGGCCGCAATCCTGCTGCTTTCGCTGGGCGAGACCGATGCGGCCCAGGTGCTGCGCCACATGGGCCCCAAGGAAGTGCAGCGGGTGGGTGTGGCCATGGCGCAGATGGGTAATGTGCACCGTGACCAGGTCGAGCAGGTAATGAGCGAGTTCGTCGACATTGTCGGCGACCAGACCAGCCTGGGCGTGGGGTCCGATGCCTACATCCGCAAGATGCTCAACCAGGCCTTGGGCGAGGACAAGGCCAATGGCCTGGTCGACCGCATCCTGCTGGGTGGCAACACCAGTGGCCTGGACAGCCTGAAATGGATGGAACCGCGCGCGGTAGCCGACGTGATCCGCTACGAGCACCCGCAGATCCAGGCAATCGTGGTCGCTTACCTCGACCCTGACCAGGCCGGCGAAGTGCTGAGCAACTTCGACCACAAGGTGCGCCTGGACATCGTCTTGCGCGTGTCGTCGCTGAACACCGTGCAGCCGGCGGCGCTGAAAGAGTTGAACCAGATCCTCGAGAAGCAGTTCTCGGGCAACTCCAACGCCGCGCGCACCACCTTGGGCGGCATCAAGCGCGCTGCCGACATCATGAACTTCCTCGACAGCTCCGTGGAAGGTGCACTGATGGATGCGATCCGCGAAGTCGACAGCGACCTGTCGGAGCAGATCGAAGACCTGATGTTCGTCTTCAACAACCTGGCCGACGTCGACGACCGGGGTATTCAGGCGCTGCTGCGCGAAGTGTCGTCCGATGTGCTGGTGGTGTCGCTCAAGGGCGCCGACGAGCGGGTCAAGGACAAGATTTTCAAGAACATGTCCAAACGTGCCTCCGAGCTGCTGCGCGACGACCTGGAGGCCAAGGGGCCGGTGCGGGTCAGCGACGTGGAAACGGCGCAGAAGGAAATCCTCACCATCGCCCGCCGCATGGCCGAGGCCGGCGAGATCGTGCTCGGCGGCAAGGGTGCCGAGGAAATGATCTGATCCATCAGGTCAGGAAAAAATGGTGGGGCTGGTGCGGTCATTGTGGGAGCTGGCTTGCCGGCGATGAGGCCAGCCCAGGCAGAGTCGTTGCATGGCAAGGGCTGCGCCCTTGATCGCCGGCAAGCCAGCTCCCACAAGGCCCTTATGGGTCGAACATGCTTGTTGAGTACTTTAAAACATGTCCAGCAAAGAACATCACCCCAGCGACCTGATCCGCGCCCGCGACCTCGAGGGCGTGGACGTGTGGACGCTGCCCAGCTTCGACCCGGAGCCAGAGCCCGTACCCGAGCCTGAGCCGGAACCCGAGCCGGTCGAGGAAGAAATCGAGGAAGTGCCGCTGGAAGAAGTCCAGCCGCTCACCCTGGAGGAGCTCGAGGCCATCCGCCAGGAAGCCTACAACGAAGGTTTCGCCACCGGCGAGCGAGAGGGCTTTCACAGCACCCAGCTCAAGGTGCGCCAAGAGGCCGAAGTGGCCCTGAAGGCCAAGCTCGACGGCCTTGAGCAACTGATGGCCAACCTGATGGAGCCGATCGCCGAGCAAGACACGCAGATCGAGAAAACCCTTGTGCACCTGGTGGCGCACATGACTCGCCAGGTGATCGGCCGCGAATTGCACAACGACTCCAGCCAGATCACCCAGGTGCTGCGCGAAGCATTGAAGCTGCTGCCCATGGGCGCGGACAATATCCGCATCCACCTCAACCCGCAGGACTTCGAGCTGGCCAAGGCCCTGCGCGAACGCCATGAGGAAAACTGGCGGTTGCTGGAAGACAGCGCACTTCTGCCGGGGGGCTGCCGTATCGAAACTGCCCATAGCCGCATCGATGCGACCATGGAAACGCGCATCGAGAAAGCCGTGGCGCAGCTGTTCGACCAGTTGCATGACCATTCCCTGCACCCGGCGGCGCCAGACATGTCGGTAGACCTGGACGCCCCGGTCGAGCGTTCGGTGGAAAGCCCTGATGCGCCTTGACCGCACCAGCTTCGGCAAACGCCTGGGCAGTTATGCCGAGGCCATCGAGCTGCCGGCCCAGCCCATCGTCGAAGGCCGCCTGCTGCGCATGGTCGGGCTCACCCTGGAGGCCGAAGGCCTGCGTGCCGCGGTGGGAAGCCGCTGCCTGGTGATCAACGACGACAGCTACCACCCGGTCCAGGTAGAAGCCGAAGTCATGGGTTTTGCCGGGCCCAAGGTGTTCCTCATGCCCGTCGGCAGCATTGTCGGTATCGCCCCCGGCGCCCGGGTGGTGCCGCTGGATGACGGCGGCCGGCTGCCCATGGGCATGAGCATGCTCGGCCGTGTGCTGGACGGCGCGGGGCGTGCGCTGGATGGCAAGGGCGGGATGAAGGCCGAGGACTGGGTGCCGATGGACGGCCCGGTGATCAACCCGCTCAACCGTGATCCCATCAGCAAGCCGCTGGACGTGGGCATCCGCAGTATCAATGGCCTGCTGACCGTCGGTCGCGGCCAGCGCCTTGGCCTGTTTGCCGGTACTGGCGTAGGTAAGTCGGTGTTGCTGGGCATGATGACCCGCTTCACCGAAGCCGAAATCATCGTGGTTGGCCTGATCGGTGAGCGGGGCCGTGAGGTGAAGGAGTTCATCGAGCACATCCTGGGTGAAGAGGGCCTCAAGCGTTCGGTAGTGGTGGCTTCGCCTGCCGACGATGCGCCGCTGATGCGCCTGCGCGCTGCCATGTATTGCACGCGCATCGCCGAGTACTTCCGCGACAAGGGCAAGAACGTGCTGTTGCTGATGGACTCGCTCACCCGTTTCGCCCAGGCCCAGCGTGAAATTGCCCTGGCCATCGGCGAGCCGCCGGCCACCCGGGGTTACCCGCCGTCTGTATTCGCCAAGCTTCCCAAGCTGGTGGAGCGGGCGGGCAATGGCGAGGCGGGTGGTGGTTCGATTACCGCGTTCTACACCGTGTTGTCCGAAGGTGATGACCAGCAGGACCCGATCGCCGACTCGGCGCGCGGTGTGCTCGACGGCCACTTCGTGCTGTCGCGCCGGCTGGCCGAAGAGGGGCATTATCCGGCCATCGACATCGAAGCCTCGATCAGCCGGGTGATGCCCCAGGTGGTCGATGCCGACCACTTGCGCCAGGCGCAGAAGTTCAAGCAATTGTGGTCGCGCCTGTCGCAAAGCCGCGACCTGATCAGCGTGGGCGCCTATGTGGCCGGCGGCGACCCGGAAACCGACCTGGCCATTGCCTTGCAATCGAAGCTGGTGGAGTTTCTGCGCCAAGGCCTGCAGGAGAATGTGGGCATGGCGCAGAGCCGCGAACAGCTGGGGGCGATCTTCACGCCCCCGGCGGGCTGATAGGCCATGGCGCTGCCCGGACGCGCTGCGCGCCTGGCGCCGGTGGTGGACATGGCCGAGGAAGCCGAGCGCAAGGCAGCCCAGCGCCTGGGGCATTTCCAGCAGCAGGTGGCCACCTCCCAGGCCAAGCTGGCCGAACTCGAACGGTTTCGTGAGGATTACCAGCTGCAGTGGATCAACCGCGGCGGGCAGGGGGTCAATGGCAGCTGGCTGGTCAACTACCAGCGTTTTCTGGGGCAGCTGGAAACGGCCATGACCCAGCAGCGCCAGAGCCTGGTGTGGCACCAGAACAACCTCAACAACGCCCGTGGCACCTGGCAGCAGGCCTATGCCCGGGTAGAGGGTTTGCGCAAGCTGGTGCAGCGCTACATGGACGAAGCCCGGCGCGCCGAAGACAAGCGTGAGCAGCGGTTGCTGGACGAACTGTCGCAGCGCTTGCCCCGGCAAAACCATTTCTGATCCTGTCTTGCACCATCAATCAGGGGGCCGCATCGCCTGCTGGAACCATGTGCTTGCCACCCATGCCATCGCCTGCTAAACCTTAATGGAGTTGCATCCGCCATCATCGAAGGAATCGCTAGCATGGCAGTCGAGACTGATTTTTCGCGGGAAGGGAATAAGCTGACGATCAAGATCAAGGGGCGCTTCGATTTCGGCAAACATCAGGAGTTTCGTGACGCCTACGAACGCCAGCCCTATCGGCCCGATTCGGTAATCGTCGACCTGAAGGACACCACCTACCTCGACAGTTCTGCGCTCGGCATGCTGCTGTTGCTGAGGGATCATGCGGGCGGCGATGAGTCGGATGTGCGCGTGGTGCACGCCAGCTCCGATGTACGCAAGATCCTCGCCATCTCCAATTTCGAAAAACTGTTCGACATCAGTTGAGCGCCGACATGCCGCCCCGACAGGCGTTGACCGTGCTGGTCGCCGAAGACGGGGCCGCCGACAGAATGCTGCTGGCGCAGATCGTGCGCCGCCAGGGCCATCAGGTATTCACCGCAGAAAACGGCGAGCAGGCGGTGGCGCTGTTCGTCGAGCGGCGCCCGCAGCTGGTGCTGCTGGATGCGCTGATGCCGGTGATGGATGGCTTCGAGGCGGCGCGGCAGATCAAGGCCCTGGCCGGCGAGGCGCTGGTGCCGATCATTTTCCTGACGTCGCTGAATGAGGAGGAGGGCCTGGTGCGCTGCCTGGAGGCCGGGGGCGATGACTTCATGGCCAAGCCCTACAGTGCGGTGATCCTCGGCGCCAAGATCCGCGCCATGGACCGCCTGCGCCGGTTGCAGGCTACCGTGCTGGAGCAGCGTGACCAGATTACCCGGCACCACCACCACCTGCTCAACGAGCAGCGGGTTGCCAAGGCGGTGTTCGACAAGGTGGCCCACTCCGGCTGCCTTTCTGCCCCCAACATCCGCTACCTGCAATCGCCCTATGCGCTGTTCAACGGCGACCTGATGCTGGCTGCGTTCACCCCGGCCGGTGACATGCGTGTGCTGCTTGGCGATTTCACCGGCCATGGTCTGCCAGCGGCGGTAGGGGCGATGCCGCTGGCTGAAGTGTTCTACGGCATGACCGCCAAGGGCTACGGCATGGCGCAGATCCTGCGCGAGATGAACGCCAAGCTCAAACGTATCCTGCCGGTGGACATGTTCTGCTGTGCACTGCTGCTCGACCTCAGCTTGCAGCGCGGTTCGGTCGAGGTGTGGAACGGGGGTATGCCCGATGGCTATCGCCTGTCGGTAAGTGGCCATGTGCTATCATCACTGAGCTCTCGGCACCTGCCGCTGGGTATCCTGGCTGCAGAGCGTTTCGATGACAGCACTGAAGTGCTGCCGTTGGCACAGGGCGAGCGCTTGTTGCTGTTGTCGGACGGCGTGCTGGACACCGCCGATGACCAGGAACGGTTATTCGGCGTGGAGCGTTTGCGTGCGGTGCTGGCCGACAATCGCGACCCTGCGCAGCTGTTCGATGAAGTCATGCAGGCGCTGGAGCAATTTGGCGGGCACCCGCGTGATGACATCAGCCTGTGCGACATCCGCATGTTCAGCGCGGAGGAGCGGGTGCCGGCGCCGATGATCTACTCTGATAGCGGCCGTTCCAGCCCGCTGGACTGGTCGCTGGGGTTCGAGGTGCGTGGCGAGAGCCTCAAGCGCTTCAACCCGGTGCCGTATCTGGTGCAGTTGTTGCAAGAAATCCACGGCCTGCGGGCGCGGACCGGCAGCCTGCACGCGGTGCTCAGCGAGCTGTATTCCAATGCGCTGGAGCATGGGGTGCTGGGCCTGGACTCGCAGCTCAAGCGCGATGTGCAGGGGTTCGCCGACTATTATCAGGAGCGCGCCCGGCGGCTGGGTGCGTTGAGCGACGGTTTCGTGCGCATCGACTTGAGGGTTGAACCGCACGCCGAGGGTGGGCGTCTGATGATCGAGGTGCTCGACAGTGGCGCCGGGTTCGATGTGCAGCGTGTGCTGTCGCGGCCGTCGCTGGCGCAGGGCCTGAGCGGGCGTGGCCTGAACCTGATTCAGCGGCTGGCCAGCAATGCCCGCTGGAGCGAAGGCGGGCGTTGCGCACATGTGGAGTTCGTATGGTGAGCCACAGGTTGGCTCGGGCATAATCTGGCTTGATCAAGGAGTGAACAAGTGACTGACATGCATATTGACCACAAGGTCCTCAGTGACTTGCGTGAAGTCATGGAGGATGGCTACCTGCAGTTGGTGCAAACCTTTCTCGACGACTCTGAACGGCGCCTGAGCCAGCTGCACGCGGCCAAAAGCGCCGAAGAGCTTGGTGCGGCCGCCCACAGCTTCAAGGGCAGCAGCAGCAACATGGGCGCCGTGGCCTTGGCTTGCCTGTGCCAGCAACTGGAAGACCGCGCGCGGCAGCGCCCGCTCTATGGGATCGAAGACCTGATCAACCGCATCGATCTGGAATACGTCGAGGTGCAGCACTTCTACCGCGATGAGCAGCAGCGTATTTCTGCAGGCTGATGTGTGAGTTGGCGCGAGTCTTGCTTTTCTCCGGCTGGATGATCTTTCTGTTCCTGGCGCGGAGACCGCTCGATGCCTGTCGCACCCAACCCTTTGTTGCAAGCCAACGCCATTAAAAGCACCTCGCGTTCGGCCAGCGCGCAGGCGGATAAACCGCTGCAGGCGCTGGGTGACAAGGGCGACGGCTTTGGCCAGGTGATGGCCAGGCAGGGGCGTGATAAGGCCGTCGGGCAGGATGACAAGGCTGCCCCGGCCAAGCTCAAGGACAAACCTGAGGCGGCAGCGGGTGGCAAGAAAGACCCCGCCGACAAAACTGCGGTTGCCGATGACGGCAACAAATTGCCAGCTGACGACGCGGCCCAGACCGATACCGGGCTGCGTGATGCCAGCCTGGTGGCCGGCCAGGTCACCGACGCCCAGCCTGGTGCGCAACTGATCCAGGCCCAGGCCGAGGCCGTTGCGCCGGTACTGCAGGCCGCCACGGCGCAGGTTGCTGCGCTGCCCGAAGAACCCGCTGCCGAAGAAGCCTTCGACCCCGATGCCGACCCGTTGGCTAACCTGCCAACCTTGCGGCTGGCCTTGGAGCACAGCGCCCAGGCCAAGGGTGGCACCTCGGCACATGCGCTGGATCCGTCCCAGGCCCAGGGCGAAGATGGGCAGGCAGCCGTCAATACCTTGGCGAATCTGGTGGAAAATGCCGAGGGTGAAGCAGGTGAGCCGGGCGACAAAGCCTTTGGTGCCTTGCTTGAAGATGGCCTGAAAGACAGCAAGAGTGCCAGCAGCGACACCCGCATCGATGATTTCGCCAATCGCCTGGCCAGCCTGACCCAGGCGGCCACGGCCAAGACCGCCAATGCCGTGCCGGCCAATGCCAGCCCGTTACACCAGCCATTGCCGATGAACCAGGGTGCCTGGGCCGAGGGCCTGGTCAACCGGGTCATGTACCTGTCCAGCCAGAACCTCAAGTCGGCGGATATCCAGCTGGAGCCGGCGGAGCTGGGCCGCCTGGACATTCGCGTCAATGTTGCGACGGACCAGTCGACCCAGGTCACCTTCATCAGCGGTCACGCCGGTGTGCGTGATGCCCTCGACAGCCAGGTGCACCGCCTGCGCGAACTGTTCGCCCAGCAGGGGTTGGCCCAGCCGGATGTCAACGTGGCCGACCAGTCGCGCGGGCAGCAACAGCAGCAGGGGCAGGCGCAGGGCAGCAACCTGTCCGGGGTGGCGGCGCGCCAGGCGGAGCAGGGCGGGGGCGAGCCCGTCGAGGGCACCCGGCCTGTGGAGCAGCAGGTGGTTGTTGGCGACAGTGCGGTTGATTACTACGCCTGACCTTCATTTGCAGTGTCGGCCTCTTCGCGGGCATGCCCGCGAAGAAGGCAGCACCGCAAAACCTGCTGGAACCCATCGTCTGCAAAATCTGGCATAACACTTGCTCAAGCCAAGCCATCCACCTTTGAACCCCTGATGGACGACGGATTATTGGCATGGCGAAGAGCGAAGCAGTCAAAGACCCCGCCACTAAAGGCAAACTCAAACTGATCCTGCTGGCCGTCGTAGGCCTGTTGCTAGCGATCGGCCTTTCGGTGGGCGCTACCTGGTTCATCATGCACAAGAGCGATTCGGCCCCGGCCGCCGAGCCTGTGGCCGGCAACGTCAAGCCAGCAGCGATCTACGAGGCGCTGACCCCGGCATTTGTGGTGAATTTCAACCAGAACGGCCGCCAGCGCTACATGCAGCTGAGCATCACCATGCAGGCGCGCAACCAGGCCGACCTGGATGCCCTGAAGGTGCACATGCCGGTGATCCGCAACAACCTGGTGATGATGTTCTCCGGGCAGGGTTTCGACACCTTGGCCAGCAGCCCGGTCGGGCAGGAGATGTTGCGCCAGAAGGCGACCGCAGTGGTTCAGGAAGTGGCCCAGAAGGAAGTCGGCAAGCCGGTCATCGACCAGTTGCTGTTCACCAATTTCGTATTGCAGTAGGAGTCCGCAATGGCCGTACAGGACCTGCTGTCCCAGGATGAAATCGATGCCCTGTTGCACGGCGTCGACGACGGGCTGGTGCAGACCGAAAGTGCATCCGAGCCTGGCAGTATCAAAAGCTACGACCTGACCAGTCAGGACCGTATCGTACGGGGTCGCATGCCGACCCTGGAAATGATCAACGAGCGCTTCGCCCGTTACACCCGCATCAGCATGTTCAACCTGCTGCGCCGTTCCGCCGACGTGGCCGTGGGTGGCGTACAGGTGATGAAGTTCGGCGAATACGTGCACTCGCTGTACGTGCCGACCAGCCTCAACCTGGTCAAGATCAAGCCGCTGCGCGGCACCTCGCTGTTCATCCTCGATGCCAAGCTGGTGTTCAAGCTGGTGGACAACTTCTTCGGTGGCGATGGCCGCCACGCCAAGATCGAAGGCCGCGAGTTCACCCCTACCGAGCTGCGCGTGGTGCGCATGGTGCTGGACCAGTGTTTCGTCGACCTCAAGGAAGCCTGGCAGGCAATCATGCCGGTCACCTTCGAGTACATGAACTCCGAGGTCAACCCGGCCATGGCCAACATCGTCGGCCCCAGCGAAGCAGTGGTGGTGTCCACCTTCCACATCGAACTGGACGGTGGCGGCGGCGACCTGCACGTGACCATGCCGTACTCGATGATCGAGCCGGTGCGGGAAATGCTCGATGCCGGGTTCCAGTCCGACCTGGACGACCAGGATGAGCGCTGGGTCAAGGCCCTGCGCGAGGACGTGCTGGATGTGGCCGTGCCGCTGACCGCCACGGTCGCCCGCCGCCAGCTGAAGCTGCGCGACATCCTGCACATGCAGCCCGGTGACGTGATCCCGGTGGAGCTGCCCGAGCACCTGGTGCTGCGCGCCAACGGTGTGCCGTCGTTCAAGGCGCGGCTGGGTTCGCACAAGGGCAACCTGGCCCTGCAGATCATCGACCCGATCGAACGCCGCTGACGGCGTGCCGGTCGCTCATAACGAATTGAATGCCTGTCGAGGAAACCATGGCTAACGAAAACGAGATCACCTCCGCAGAGGACCAGGCGCTGGCCGATGAGTGGGCTGCAGCCCTTGAGGAAACCGGCTCGGCCGGGCAGGCCGACATCGATGCGCTGCTGGGCGGTGACACCGGCAACGGCGGCGCTGGCCGCATGCCGATGGAAGAATTCGCCAGCTCGCCGAAGCCGAACGAAAACGTCAGCCTCGAAGGCCCGAACCTGGACGTGATCCTGGACATCCCGGTGAACATCTCCATGGAAGTGGGCAGCACCGAGATCAACATTCGCAACCTGCTGCAACTCAACCAGGGCTCGGTGATCGAGCTGGACCGCCTGGCTGGCGAGCCGCTCGATGTGCTGGTCAATGGCACGCTGATCGCCCATGGCGAAGTGGTAGTGGTCAACGAGAAGTTCGGCATTCGCCTGACCGACGTGATCAGCCCCAGCGAACGTATCAAGAAGCTGCGCTGAGTGAAGGGCACGATGCGCGCCATTGCGGCGTTCGCTGCACTGCTGGCCAGCCAGGTGTGCCTGGCCGCGGCCACGCCAACGGCGACCCCGGCGACGGCGCCTGGCAGCCTTGGCGGCCAGTTGGCGCAGATGGTCTTCGGCCTGCTGCTGGTGGTGGGCCTGATTTTCTTCCTGGCGTGGGTGCTGCGGCGTATGCAAAGCACGGCGGTGAAGGGCGGGCAGGTGATCGAGATCGTCGGCAGCCGGGCCATCGGCCCGCGTGACCGCCTGCTGCTGGTGCAGGTGGGCAAAGAGCAGATCCTGATTGGCCACACTCCCGGTAGCATCGAGGCCTTGCATGTGCTGGCCGAACCTGTGGAAGTGCCGGCTGGCGCACGTCAGGCAACGCCGGAATTTGCCCAGCGGCTGATGGAGCTGATGGGCAAGGACCCTAAGGACAAGTTGTGATGAGCGGCCCGCTGCGTACGTTGTTGAACTCTTTATTGGGTGTGGCGCTGCTGCTGGCTGCGCCGCTCGCCCTGGCCGCCGACCCGTTGTCGATCCCGGCCATTACCCTGTCCAACGGGGCGGACGGGCAGCAGGAGTATTCGGTCAGCCTGCAGATTCTGCTGATCATGACGGCGCTCAGCTTCATCCCGGCGTTCGTCATCCTGATGACCAGCTTTACCCGCATCATCATCGTGTTCTCGATCCTGCGCCAGGCCCTGGGCCTGCAGCAGACGCCGTCGAACCAGATTCTGACCGGCATGGCGCTGTTCCTGACCATGTTCATCATGGCACCGGTGTTCGACCGGGTGAACTCGGACGCCCTGCAGCCGTACCTCAAGGAGCAGATGACCGCCCAGCAGGCCATCGACAAGGCCCAGGTGCCGCTAAAGGACTTCATGCTGGCGCAAACCCGGCAAAGCGACCTCGACCTGTTCATGCGCCTGTCCAAGCGCACCGACATTGCCGGCCCCGACCAGGTGCCGCTGACGATCCTGGTGCCGGCATTCGTCACCTCCGAGCTGAAAACCGCGTTCCAGATCGGTTTCATGATCTTCATCCCGTTCCTGATCATCGACATGGTGGTGGCGAGTGTGCTGATGGCCATGGGTATGATGATGCTGTCGCCGCTGATCATCTCACTGCCTTTCAAGATCATGCTGTTCGTGCTGGTGGATGGCTGGGCGCTGATCATGGGTACCTTGGCCAGCAGTTTCGGCGGCGTCTGACGCCGTCAAGGAGAGCCGCCGATGACACCTGAAGTAGCTGTCGACCTGTTCCGTGATGCCCTGTGGCTGACCACCCTGATGGTCGCTGTGCTGGTGGTACCGAGCCTGCTGGTGGGGCTGGTGGTTGCGATGTTCCAGGCTGCCACCCAGATCAACGAACAGACCCTGAGCTTTCTGCCGCGTCTGCTGGTGATGCTGATCACGCTGATCGTCGCCGGGCCATGGCTGGTGCAGAAGTTCATGGAGTACATCACCACCCTCTACACCAACATCCCGCAGCTGATCGGTTGACGCGGATATGCTGGAGCTGACCGACGCGCAGATCGGCACTTGGGTTGCCACCTTCATCCTGCCGTTGTTCAGGGTGACTGCGGTGCTGATGACCATGCCGATCCTTGGCACACGCATGCTGCCGGCGCGGGTGCGCCTGTACGTGGCGGTGGCCATTACCGTGGTGATCGTGCCGGCGCTGCCGCCGTTGCCTGAATTCGACCCGTTGAGCCTGCGCGGCCTGCTGCTGTGCGCCGAACAGATCATCGTTGGTGCGCTGTTCGGCCTGGCCTTGCAGTTGTTGTTCCAGGCTTTCGTGATCGCCGGGCAGGTCGTCGCGGTGCAGATGGGCATGGCCTTCGCCTCGATGGTCGATCCCGCCAACGGCGTTAACGTCACGGTCATCAGCCAGTTCATGACCATGCTGGTGAGCGTGCTGTTCCTGTTGATGAACGGCCACCTGGTGGTGTTCGAGGTGCTGACCGAAAGTTTTACCACCTTGCCGGTGGGCAATGCGCTGGTGGTCAACCAGTTCTGGGAGCTGGCCGGGCGGCTGGGTTGGGTATTTTCTGCCGGCCTGTTGCTGATCCTGCCGGTGATCGCTGCGTTGCTGGTGGTGAACATTGCCTTCGGCGTGATGACCCGCGCCGCGCCGCAGTTGAACATCTTCTCCATTGGCTTTCCGCTGACCCTGGTCATGGGCATGTTCATTTTCTGGGTCGGCCTGGCCGATGTGCTGTCCCACTACCAGGCATTGGCCAGCGAAGCGCTGCAATGGCTGCGTGAACTGGCGAGGGCGCGCTGAGCATGGCAGAAAGCGAGAGCGGTCAGGACAAGACAGAAGACCCCACCGACAAGCGCAAGCGCGATGCCCGCGAGAAAGGCGAGATCGCCCGCTCCAAGGAGCTGAACACGGTGGCGGTGACCCTGGCTGGCGCGGGTGGCCTGCTGGCATTCGGCGGTCATATGGCCGAGACGTTGCTGAGCATCATGCGCATCAACTTCAGCCTGACCCGCGACATCATTGTCGACGAGCGAGCCATGGGCGCCTTCCTGCTGGCCTCGGGCAAGATGGCAATATGGGCGGTGCAGCCGGTGCTGATCCTGCTGTTCGTGATTTCCTTCGTGGCACCAATTGCCCTCAGTGGTTTCCTGTTCTCTGGCAGCCTGCTGCAGCCAAAATTCAGCCGCATGAACCCACTGGCAGGGCTCAAGCGCATGTTCTCCATGCATGGCCTGACCGAGCTGCTCAAGGCGCTGGCCAAGTTTTTCGTGATCCTGGCGGTGGCGGTGGTGGTGCTGATCAACGACCGCCAGGCATTGCTGTCGATTGCCAACGAACCGCTGGAGCAGGCGATCATTCACAGCCTGCAGGTGGTGGGCTGGAGTGCGCTGTGGATGTCGGCCGGGTTGCTGCTGATCGCGGCGGCGGATGTGCCCATCCAGCTGTACCAGACGCACAAGAAAATGAAGATGACCAAGCAGGAAGTGCGCGACGAGTACAAGGACAGCGAGGGCAAGCCCGAGGTCAAGCAGCGCATTCGCCAGCTGCAGCGCGAGATGTCGCAGCGGCGCATGATGGCAGCGGTGCCGCAGGCCGATGTGATCATCACCAACCCGACGCACTATGCGGTGGCCCTGCAGTACGACCCGGAGAAGGGCGGGGCGGCGCCGTTGCTGCTGGCCAAGGGTACCGACTTCATGGCCTTGAAGATTCGGGAGATTGGCGTTGAGCACAAGATCCAGATCCTCGAATCGCCGGCGCTGGCGCGGGCGATCTACTACTCCACCGAGCCAGAGCAGGAGATCCCCGCCGGCTTGTACCTGGCCGTGGCGCAGGTGCTGGCCTATGTGTTCCAGATCCGTCAGTACCGCGCTGGCAGGGGCAAGCGGCCAGAGCCGTTGAAAGAAGACCTGCCGATCCCACCGGACCTGCGTCGCGACAGTTGACCTCTTGTTATCCTTGAAGGCGGCGCGGTGCCTGTAGGAGCAGCCTTGCGCTGCGAAGAGGCCGGTAAGGCTGAAGTTGATCTTCGCTTGCAATGGCCTCTTCGCAGCACAAGGCTGCTCCTGCAAAAACAGCATCCTCTCCCGAGCAAAGTTGGAAGGCTTCTTGCAAAGCCACGCCCAGGCGCCCCCTGGGCGTCAAAGTTTTGCATCAAGAGGACTCGCGGTGGATCGCACTCAGTTAATCAGCAACGCCCGCAACAACCTGGCCGGTCTCGGCCGGGGCAACCTGGGCGTGCCGCTGCTGCTGCTGGTGATGTTGGCAATGATGATGTTGCCGATACCACCGTTCCTGCTCGACGTGTTCTTCACCTTCAACATCGCCCTGTCGATCGTGGTGCTGCTGGTGTGCGTGTACGCCTTGCGCCCGCTGGACTTCGCCGCATTTCCCACCATCCTGCTGGTGGCCACGCTGCTGCGCCTGGCCCTGAACGTGGCGTCCACCCGCGTGGTCATGCTGCATGGCCAGGAGGGCCACGGCGCTGCCGGTAAGGTGATCCAGGCCTTCGGCGAGGTGGTGATCGGCGGCAACTACGTGGTCGGTGCGGTGGTGTTCGCCATCCTCATGATCATCAACTTCGTGGTAGTGACCAAGGGCGCCGGGCGTATCTCCGAAGTGAGCGCGCGCTTCACCCTCGATGCCATGCCCGGCAAGCAGATGGCCATCGATGCCGACCTCAACGCCGGCTTGATCGACCAGGCCCAGGCCAAGCACCGCCGTGCCGAAGTGGCGCAAGAGGCGGAGTTCTACGGCTCGATGGACGGTGCCAGCAAGTTTGTCCGCGGTGATGCCATCGCCGGCCTGCTGATCCTGTTCATCAACCTGATCGGCGGCATGCTGATCGGCATGTTGCAGCACGGCATGAGCTTTGGCGATGCCGGCAAGGTATACGCCCTGCTGACCATCGGTGACGGTTTGGTGGCGCAATTGCCATCACTGCTGCTGTCCACCGCCGCCGCGATCATGGTCACCCGCGCCTCGGGCTCCGAGGACATGGGCAAGCTGATCAACCGGCAGATGTTCGATTCGCCCAAGGCCCTGGCGGTGTCCGGCGGGCTGATGATCGTCATGGGGCTGGTGCCGGGCATGCCGCATGTGGCCTTCCTCAGCCTTGGCCTGCTGGCCTGCGGCGGCGCCTACCTGGTGTGGAAGAAGCAGAACAAGGTGAAGCTGGAGGCGCTACAAGAGGCGCAGCGCCAGCAAGACCTGTTGCCCTCGCCGCAGCGCGCGCTTGATACCAAGGAGCTGGGCTGGGACGACGTGACGCCCATCGACATGATCGGCCTGGAAGTCGGTTACCGGCTGATCCCGCTGGTCGACCGCAACCAGGGCGGCCAGTTGCTGGCGCGGATCAAGGGTGTGCGCAAGAAGCTGTCCCAGGACCTGGGTTTCCTCATGCCCACCGTGCACATTCGTGACAACCTCGACCTGCAGCCCAGCGCCTATCGCCTGACACTGATGGGGGTGATCCTGGCCGAAGCGGAGATTTACCCGGACCGGGAGCTGGCGATCAACCCCGGGCAAGTGTTCGGCACCCTGAACGGCATTGCCGCGCGTGACCCGGCGTTTGGCCTGGAGGCGGTGTGGATCGACGTCGGCCAGCGTTCCCAGGCGCAGTCGCTGGGCTACACCGTGGTCGACGCAAGCACCGTGGTGGCCACCCACCTCAACCAGATCCTGCAGAAGCACTGCCATGAGCTGATTGGCCACGAAGAGGTTCAGCAACTGCTGCAGGTGCTGTCCAAGGCATCGCCTAAACTTGCAGAAGAGCTGGTGCCGGGTGTCATTTCCTTGTCGGGCCTGCTCAAGGTGCTGCAAGCGCTGTTGTCGGAACAGGTGCCGGTGCGCGATATTCGCAGTATTGCCGAAGCCATCGCCAACAACGCTGGCAAGAGTCAAGATACCGCCGCGCTGGTGGCGGTGGTGCGCGTCGGATTGTGTCGCGCCATCGTGCAAAGCATTGTCGGCGTTGAGTCGGAGCTGCCAGTGATTACCCTGGAGCCAAGGTTGGAACAGATTTTGCTCAATAGTCTGCAAAGGGCCGGGCAGGGTCAGGAAGATGGTGTTCTTCTGGAGCCGAGCATGGCCGAGAAGCTGCAACGTTCGCTGATCGAAGCGGCCCAGCGCCAGGAAATGCAGGGCCAGCCGGCCATCCTGCTGGTCGCCGGCCCGATCCGCGCCATGCTGTCGCGTTTCGGTCGCCTGGCTGTACCGAATTTGCATGTTCTGGCGTATCAGGAAATACCGGACAACAAGCAAGTCACCATCGTTGCCACCGTGGGCCCTAACGGCTGAGGTAGTGGATAATGCAAGTTAAGCGATTTTTCGCCGCCGATATGCGTCAGGCCATGAAACTGGTCCGTGACGAGCTGGGCGCCGATGCCGCGATCATTGGCAACCGCCGCATTGCCGGTGGTGTCGAACTGACGGCCGCGCTGGACTACAAGCTGTCCGCCCTGGCTCCGCGCGTGCCCAACGCCGAGCTGGAAGAAGAGCTGCGTAAGACCCATACGCGCATCGCCACTGCCCAGGCCGAGCTGGACCACCGCCAGGACAGCAGCGACAACAACCGCCAATTGTTTGCCGGGCAGTCGCTGACGGCCGCCGAGCCGTTGATCGAGCCGCATGTCGATGCCCCTGAGGCTGCCGCTGCCCCTGCCCCTGCTGCGGCGCCGGTCGACCCGCGCCTGTTCGATGCCATGCGCTCCGAGCTGTCGGGCCTGCGCGAGCTGCTGGAAGTGCAGCTCGGTTCGCTGGCCTGGAGCCAGCTGCAGGGCAGCAAGCCACAGCAGGCCAACCTCTGGCGCCGGCTGCAGCGCATCGGCCTGTCCGGGCCTATCGCCCGTGAGTTGCTCGACCTCACCGCCGAGATCGAAGAGCCACGCCAGGCTTGGCGCATGCTGCTGGCGCACCTGGCGCGGATGATCGACATTCCTGAAATCGAGCCGATCGAAGAGGGTGGGGTGATTGCCATGGTCGGCCCGGCCGGCATGGGCAAGACCACCACCCTGGCCAAGCTGGCTGCCCGCTACGTGCTCAAGTACGGCGCGCAGAACCTGGCGCTGGTGAGCATGGACAGTTTTCGTATCGGCGCCCAGGAGCAGCTCAAGACCCTGGGCCGCATCCTCAACGTGCCAGTGACCTACGTCGACCCGGGCCAGTCGCTGGCTGCGGCACTGGAGCCACTGCTGCGCAAACGCGTCGTGCTGATCGATACCGCCGGCCTGCAGGCCAGCGACCCGGCACTGCGCATGCAGCTGGAAACCTTGGCCGGGCGTGGCATTGCCGCGAAGAATTACCTGGTGCTGGCTACCACCAGCCAGAAGCAAGTGCTGACCGCCGCCTACCACAGCTACAAGCGCTGTGGCCTGGCCGGTTGCATCCTGACCAAACTGGATGAAACGGCAAGCCTTGGCGATGTGCTGAGCCTTGCCATCAGTCATGAACTGCCCGTGGCCTACCTCACCGATGGCCCCCGCATTCCTGACGACCTGCATCTGCCGCGTGGCCACCAATTGGTGTCCCGTGCGGTCAATGTGCAGCAGCAGGACGAGCCCAGCGAGGAGGCCATGGCCGACATGTTCGCTGATCTCTATCACAACCCCCGGCGAGCGGGTTGACCATGAAGCGTGTGCAAAGTAGCTATGCCAAGGGGTACGCAGAATTGCCCCACGTGTGGCCTGAGTCCCAGCGAGACAAGGTAAAGAACAGACATGGGTAGCATGCATCCCGTACAGGTGATCGCCGTGACCGGTGGCAAAGGTGGCGTCGGCAAGACTAACGTTTCAGTGAACTTGTCCCTGGCGCTGGCCGAGCTTGGCCGCAGGGTCATGCTGCTGGACGCCGACCTGGGCCTGGCCAACGTCGACGTGTTGCTGGGCCTTACCCCCAAACGTACCCTGGCCGATGTCATCGAGGGGCGCTGCGAGCTGCGTGACGTGATGCTGCAGGGCCCTGGCGGTGTGCGCATCGTACCGGCGGCCTCGGGCACCCAGAGCATGGTGCACCTGGCCCCGGCCCAGCATGCCGGGCTGATCCAGGCGTTCAGCGAAATCGGCGACAACCTCGACGTGCTGGTGATCGACACTGCGGCGGGGATTGGCGAGTCAGTGGTCAGCTTCGTTCGCGCCGCCCAGGAAGTGCTGCTGGTGGTCTGTGACGAGCCCACCTCGATCACCGATGCCTACGCCCTGATCAAACTGCTCAACCGCGACTACGGGATGAATCGTTTCCGTGTGCTGGCCAACATGGCGCAGAGCCCGCAGGAAGGGCGCAACCTGTTCGCCAAGCTGACCAAGGTCACCGACCGCTTCCTCGACGTTGCCCTGCAGTACGTGGGCGCCGTGCCGTACGACGAGTGTGTGCGCAAGGCAGTGCAGAAGCAGCGCGCCGTCTACGAAGCCTTCCCACGCTCCAAGTGCGCGCTGGCTTTCAAGGCGATCGCCCAGAAGTTCGACAGCTGGCCGCTGCCGGCCAATCCGCGCGGCCATCTGGAGTTCTTTGTCGAGCGTCTGGTGCAACCCACCAGCGCGGGACCCGTGCTATGAACGCCAGCGGCTTCAAGATGTACAGCCGGGCGGCGAAAGACGCCCAGTACGAGCTGATCGAACGCTACGCCCCGCTGGTGAAGCGCATTGCCTACCACCTGTTGGCGCGTTTACCGGCCAACGTGCAGGTCGAGGACCTGATCCAGGCCGGCATGATCGGCCTGCTTGAAGTGTCCAGCAAATATGACGCCAGCAAAGGCGCCAGCTTTGAAACCTATGCCGGCATCCGCATCCGCGGGGCCATGCTGGACGAGGTGCGCAAGGGCGACTGGGCACCGCGTTCGGTGCACCGCAACACCCGCATGGTAAGTGACGCGATGCGTGCCGTTGAAGCCAGAACAGGCCGGGACGCTAAAGATCATGAAGTTGCTGCCGAACTCCAATTGAGTCTCGATGATTACTACGGGATCTTGAACGATACCTTGGGCAGCCGTCTGTTCAGCTTTGACGACCTGTTGCAGGACGGCGAGCACGAAGGGCTGCATGAGGATGGCGCCAGTGGCCATGTCGAACCTGCGCGTGGCCTGGAGGACGAACGCTTCCAGGCTGCCCTGACCGAGGCCATTGCCAACCTGCCGGAGCGTGAGCGCCTGGTGCTGGCGCTGTACTACGACGAAGAGCTGAACCTCAAGGAAATCGGCGAGGTGCTTGGGGTCAGCGAGTCGCGGGTCAGCCAGTTGCACAGCCAGTGCGCCGCGCGCCTGCGTAGCCGCCTGGGGGAATGGCGGGCACGTTGAGCCCGGTGTCGTTGCAGTCGTTTTCCACGTGCGTTATCCACGTTGTACCGAATTGAATGAGTGCGTGCCCGGTAGACCGGGCGCGTTTGAGACTGCTTGGAGGTCTAATTGGACAAGAACATGAAAATCCTCATCGTTGACGACTTTTCGACGATGCGGCGGATCATCAAGAACCTGTTGCGTGACCTGGGCTTCACCAACACCGAAGAAGCCGACGATGGCACCACGGCGCTGCCGATGCTGGAAAACGGCCACTACGACTTCCTGGTGACCGACTGGAACATGCCCGGCATGTCCGGCATCGACCTGCTGCGTAAAGTGCGTGCCAGTGAAAAGCTGAAAACCATGCCGGTACTGATGGTGACTGCCGAGGCCAAGCGCGACCAGATCATCGAAGCGGCCCAGGCCGGCGTCAATGGCTATGTGGTCAAGCCGTTCACCGCTCAGGTGCTCAAAGAAAAGATCGAGAAGATCTTCGAACGCGTCAACGGCTGAGTCACGTCAGGGGGCGCGCCATGGATTCATCACAAACGTCTTTGGGGGAGTTCGAATCGACCCTGAAGAAACATGCCCAAGAGTTGGTCGAAAGCCTGGAACGGGGCCGTTTTGGCGAGGCGGTACAGCTGATTCACGAGCTGAACCAGACCCGCGATCGCGGCCTGTACCAGGAAGTCGGCAAGCTGACCCGCGAGTTGCACAGCGCTATCGTCAGCTTCCAGATCGACCCGACCATCCCGCAGGCCGAGGAGGTGTCGCAGATTACCGACGCTACCGAGCGCCTGTCGTACGTGGTCAAGCTGACCGAGGGCGCGGCCAACCGCACCATGGACCTGGTCGAGGCAAGCACCCCGGTGCTCAACGACCTGGCCAGCGAAGCCAAGGCGCTGAGCACCGACTGGCAGCGCTTCATGCGCCGCGAAGTGGCTGCGCCGGAGTTCCGTGACCTGGTCAAGCGCGTCGACAGTTTCCTGACGCACAGCGCTGAAGGTAACCGCAAGGTTGCCGGGCATCTCAATGACATTCTGCTGGCTCAGGACTATCAGGACCTGACCGGCCAGGTGATCAAGCGCGTCACCAGCCTGGTGACCGAGGTGGAAAGCAACCTGCTCAAACTGGTGCTGATGGCCAGCCAGGTCGACCGTTTTGCCGGTATCCAGCATGACCACGATCAACTGCGCGCAGAAAAAGATGCAGAAAAACATCCGACTCGGGGTGAAGGTCCGCAGATTCATGCCGATAAGCGTGAAGACGTTGTGTCCGGTCAGGACGATGTCGATGATTTGCTGTCCAGCCTGGGTTTTTAAGGAGCACGTTTGATGAGCTTCGGCGCCGATGAAGAAATCCTCCAGGATTTCCTGGTAGAAGCCGGCGAAATTCTTGAGCAACTGTCCGAGCAACTGGTCGAGCTGGAAAGCCGACCTGACGATGCCGACCTGCTCAATGCGATCTTTCGCGGTTTCCACACTGTAAAAGGGGGCGCCGGCTTCCTCCAGCTGAACGAGCTGGTGGAGTGCTGCCATATCGCCGAGAACGTGTTCGACATCCTGCGCAAAGGTGAGCGCCGGGTCGATGCGGAACTGATGGACGTGGTGCTTGAAGCACTGGATACGGTCAACAGCATGTTTGGCCAGGTGCGCGAGCGCGCCGACGTAACCCCGGCCACCCCCGAGTTGCTGGCGGCCTTGTCGCGCCTGGCCGAACCCGGTGGTGCCGAGGCCGCTGAAGCGCCTGCGCCAGCGGCACCGGTAGCCGAGGCACCGGTTGCGGCCATGGGCCCTGCCGATGACCAGGACATCACCGACAGCGAGTTTGAACAGCTGCTCGATTCGCTCGATGCGGTCAAGGCGCAAGCTGCGGTCGATGAGCAGATGCAGGGCGAGGCTGTCAGTGGTTCAGGTGACGAAATCACCGACGCCGAGTTCGAGTCGCTGCTCGACCAGTTGCACGGCAAAGGCCAGTTCAGTGTCGAAGCTGCGGTACAGCCGGTTGCCGCGCCCGCAGAAGCGGTAAGCGACGAAATTACCGACGAAGAATTCGAATCGCTGCTCGACCAGTTGCATGGCAAGGGCACGTTCCAGGCTGATGCCTTGCCTGCCGTCAAAGCACCGGCGCCGGTCGCGGTCGACAACAGCGCCGCTGGCGACGAAATCAGCGAGCACGAGTTCGAGGCCCTGCTGGACCAGTTGCACGGCAAGGGCAAGTTTGGTGGTGACGTTGCTGCGGTCGAGGCCCCGGTTGTGGCCAAGGCGCAAGCGCCTGCCCAGGCCTTGGCCGACAGCCAGCCGGCGGCCAAGCCAGCCGCTGCTGCGCCGGTGCCTGCGGCCGCCAGCAAGCCTGCGCCGGCCCCCCGTGCGCCTGCGCCGGCTGCCGAGAAGCATGCCGTCAGCGAAGCGGAAACCACTGTTCGCGTCGACACCGCGCGCCTGGACGAGATCATGAACATGGTCGGCGAACTGGTGCTGGTGCGTAACCGCCTGGTGCGCCTGGGCCTGAACAGCGGCGACGAGGCCATGTCCAAGGCCGTGTCCAACCTCGACGTGGTCACTGCCGACCTGCAGACGGCGGTGATGAAAACCCGCATGCAGCCGATCAAGAAAGTGTTCGGCCGCTTCCCGCGGCTGGTACGCGACCTTGCCCGTCAGCTGAAAAAAGAGATCAACCTGGAGTTGGTCGGCGAAGAAACCGACCTGGACAAGAACCTGGTCGAGGCCCTGGCCGACCCGTTGGTGCACCTGGTGCGCAACGCCGTCGACCATGGTGTCGAGATGCCCGACGAGCGTGAAGCTTCGGGCAAGGCCCGCACCGGACGCGTGGTGCTGTCGGCCGAACAGGAAGGTGACCACATCCTGTTGTCGATCTCTGACGACGGCAAGGGCATGGACCCGAACATCCTGCGCGCCAAGGCCGTGGAAAAAGGCCTGATGGACAAGGATGCCGCTGATCGCCTGAGCGAATCTGACTGCTACAACCTGATCTTCGCCCCGGGCTTCTCGACCAAGACCGAAATTTCCGATGTGTCTGGCCGTGGTGTGGGCATGGACGTGGTGAAAACCAAGATTTCCCAGCTCAACGGCTCGATCAACATCTACTCGGCCAAGGGCCAGGGCTCGAAGATCGTCATCAAGGTGCCGCTGACCCTGGCGATCATGCCCACCCTGATGGTGATGCTGGGCAACCAGGCATTCGCCTTCCCGCTGGTCAACGTCAACGAGATCTTCCACCTCGACCTGTCGCGCACGAATGTGGTCGACGGCCAGGAAGTGGTGATCGTGCGCGACAAGGCGCTGCCGCTGTTCTACCTCAAGCGCTGGCTGGTACAGGGCCAGGTGCACGAAGAGCAGCACGAGGGTCATGTAGTGATCCTGTCGGTCGGCACGCAACGCATCGGCTTTGTCGTCGATCAACTGGTTGGCCAGGAAGAAGTGGTAATCAAGCCGCTGGGCAAGATGCTGCAGGGCACCCCGGGCATGTCCGGGGCCACCATCACCGGTGACGGTCGCATTGCGTTGATTCTCGACGTCCCGAGCATGCTCAAGCGTTACGCCGCGCGGCGTATTTGATTTCGGTGGCGCACCCTGGCGGGTTGCGCCGCCTAATGGAGTGTTTATGGCAGTCAAGGTCCTGGTGGTGGATGATTCCGGTTTCTTCCGCCGCCGTGTCTCGGAAATCCTCTCCGCGGATCCGACGATCCAGGTAGTAGGTACCGCGACCAATGGCAAGGAAGCAATCGACCAGGCGCTGGCGCTCAAGCCCGATGTCATCACCATGGACTACGAAATGCCCATGATGGACGGCATCACCGCTGTGCGGCACATCATGCAGCGCTGCCCGACGCCGGTTTTGATGTTCTCCTCACTGACCCACGAAGGCGCTCGCGTCACCCTCGACGCGCTGGATGCTGGCGCGGTGGATTACCTGCCGAAAAACTTTGAGGACATTTCGCGCAACCCCGACAAGGTCAAGCAGATGCTGTGCGAGAAGGTGCATACCATTTCGCGCAGCAACCGCCGCCTCGGCAGCTATGCCAGGCCGGCGCCGGTCGCCGCCCCTGTGCCCGCCAGCAGCCCTGCGCCGGCCAGCAGCTTCGCCAGCCCGGCGCCGGCCCGCCCTGCGGCGACTGCCCGTGCAGCGGCCCCGGCGGCGTCGCACTCGCCAGCCCCCAAGCGCAAGCCTTACAAGCTGGTGGCCATCGGCACCTCCACGGGCGGCCCGGTGGCCCTGCAGCGGGTATTGACCCAGCTGCCGGCCAACTTCCCGGCGCCGATCGTGCTGATCCAGCACATGCCGGCAGCGTTCACCAAGGCCTTTGCCGAACGCCTGGACAAGCTGTGCCGCATCAACGTGAAGGAAGCCGAGGACGGTGACATGCTGCGCCCAGGCCTGGCCCTGCTGGCCCCCGGCGGCAAGCAGATGATGATCGACGGCCGTGGCACGGTGAAGATCCTGCCCGGTGACGAGCGCCTGAACTACAAGCCGTGCGTGGACATCACCTTCGGCTCGGCAGCCAAGTCGTACGGTGACAAGGTGCTGTCGGTGGTGCTCACCGGCATGGGCGCCGATGGCCGCGAAGGTGCGCGCCTGCTCAAGCAGGGCGGCAGCACCGTGTGGGCCCAGGATGAAGCCAGCTGCGTGATCTATGGCATGCCCATGGCCATCGTCAAAGCCAACCTGGCGGACGCGGTGTACAGCCTGGACGACATCGGCAAGCACCTGGTGGAGGCATGCGTCTGATGGACGTCCTCAGCCTGATCGGCCTGATTCTCGCCTTTGTCGCCATCGTCGGTGGCAACTTCCTTGAAGGCGGCCATGCCGGCGCTCTGGTCAACGGCCCGGCGGCGCTGATCGTGCTGGGTGGCACCCTGGCGGCTGCCTTGTTGCAGTCGCCGCTGTCCTCCTTCAAGCGCGCCTTGCAGATTCTGCGCTGGATCCTGTTCCCGCCGCGGGTCGACCTGGCGGGTGGCATCGACCGCGTGGTGAACTGGAGCCTGACCGCGCGCAAGGAGGGCCTGCTGGGCCTGGAAGGGGTGGCCGACGCCGAGCCCGACCCGTATGCGCGCAAGGGCCTGCAGTTGCTGGTGGACGGTGCCGAACCAGAAGCCATCCGCAGCATCCTTGAAGTCGACTTCCTGACCCAGGAAAGCCGTGACATCCAGGCGGCCAAGGTGTTCGAGAGCATGGGCGGCTATGCGCCGACCATCGGCATCATCGGTGCGGTGATGGGCCTGATCCACGTGATGGGCAACCTGGCCGACCCCTCGCAGCTGGGCAACGGCATTGCCGTGGCCTTCGTCGCCACCATCTACGGCGTGGCCAGCGCCAACCTGATCCTGCTGCCGGTCGCCAACAAGCTCAAGGCCAATGTCATGCGCCAGTCGCGCTATCGCGAGATGCTGCTTGAAGGCTTGTTGTCGATTGCTGAGGGTGAAAACCCGCGCTCGATCGAGTTGAAGCTGCAAGGCTTCATGGAGTAACCCATGCGTCGCCGTCGTCATACCGAGGAACACGAAAACCACGAACGCTGGCTGGTGTCGTACGCCGACTTCATCACCTTGCTGTTCGCCTTTTTCGTGGTGATGTACTCGATTTCCTCGATCAACGAGGGCAAGTACAAGGTTATTTCTCAAGCCTTGCTCGGGGTGTTCAACGACCCTGAGCGCAGCATGAAACCGATCCCCATCGGCGATGAGCAGCCGTTGAGCGTGCGTCCGGCAGAGCCGCTGGTCAAAGACAGCGAGCAGACCGAAGCGGGCCTGGCAGCGACCAATGTCGACCCGCTGAAAACCATCAGCGATGACGTGCGTGATGCCTTTGGCGACCTGATCAACAGCAACCAGATGACCGTGCGCGGCAACGAGTTGTGGATCGAGATCGAGTTGAGTTCGTCGTTGCTGTTCGGCAGTGGCGATGCCATGCCCAGCGACAAGGCATTTGCCATCATCGACAAGGTGGCCAGCATCCTCAAACCGTTCGCCAACCCGGTGCATGTCGAAGGCTTTACCGACAACCTGCCGATCCGCACGGCGCAGTACCCGACCAACTGGGAGCTGTCTTCGGCGCGGGCGGCGAGTATCGTACGCCTGCTGGCCATGGAAGGGGTCAACCCGGCGCGCATGGCCTCGGTGGGTTATGGCGAGTACCAGCCGGTGGCCGGCAATGACACCGCCGAAGGCCGCGCGCGTAACCGCCGGGTGGTGTTGGTGATTTCGCGCAACCTCGAAGTGCGCCGCAGCCTGACCGGCTCGGGCAGTGCCCATGCCACGCCGGATGCCGCGTTGCGCCGGGCTGGCACACAAAGTGCACCTGCAACGCCAGCAACGGTGGCGGGGCAGTAACTCGTCAATTCTCTGTCACCGTTACCCAGTTGATGAGATTGCCAAATCCCTGTGGGAGCGGGTTCACCCGCGAAGAAGGCGACACGGTGTATGGCACCGGCTACGCCGGTGTTCGCGGGTAAACCCGCTCCCACACTGATTGCACACGCTTCCAAGTGTTGAGCAAGGCAGTAGTTTCTACAGTGTCCCTGCCAAATCAATAGATAGAGTTTGCTTGATGAGAGTCTGGGCAGTAGCTAATCAAAAAGGTGGCGTCGGCAAGACCACCACAACCATCGCCCTGGCTGGCCTGCTGGCTGAGGCAGGCAAGCGCGTGGTCGTTGTCGACCTCGATCCGCACGGTTCGATGACCAGCTATTTCGGGCACAACCCCGATGCGCTGGAGCACAGCTGCTACGACCTGTTCCTGCACAAGGGCGCAGTGCCAGACGGCCTGCCCGGGCAGTTGCTGCTGCCCACCAGCGATGAGCGCATTTCGCTGTTGCCGTCGAGCACCGCACTGGCCGTGCTGGAGCGTCAGTCGCCGGGGCAGAATGGCCTGGGCCTGGTGATCGCCAAGAGTCTGGCGCAGTTGTGGCAGGATTTCGACTATGCCGTGATTGACAGCCCACCATTGCTGGGCGTGCTGATGGTCAATGCCTTGGCCGCCAGCCAGCAATTGGTGATTCCGGTGCAGACCGAGTTTTTGGCGGTGAAGGGCCTGGAACGCATGGTCGGCACACTGGCCATGATCAACCGCTCGCGCAAGCAGGCGCTGCCGTACCAGATCGTGCCAACACTGTTCGACCGCCGCACCCAGGCCTCGCTGGGCACACTCAAACTACTGCGTGACACCTACGGCCAACAGGTGTGGCAGGGCTATATTCCGGTGGATACGCGCCTGCGCGATGCCAGCCGCAAGGGCGTCACGCCCTCCCAGTTCGACAGCAAGAGCCGCGGGTTGATTGCTTACCGGGCGCTGCTCAAGCACCTGCTGACCTACAAGACTGCAGTGCAGGTGGCCTGATGACCCAGACCCGACACACCAGCACCCGGCCGCAGATGGCCTTGCAGTCGTACCTCGATGGCCTGCTGCAGGAGGCCACCGAGGCCGAAGACCTGTTTGAGCCGCCAGCCACGGCGGACGCGTTCGCCGAGGCGGTGCGTGAGGAGCAGGCACGTGATGCCCGTCAGCTGGCGCGACGGGTACCCGCCGAAGCCCCTGCCAGCCTTGCCCCACGGCCGTTTGCCGAACCCAGGCTGGCGGTGCTGCCCAGCGTCGTGCCAGTAGAGGCGCCGGTGGTGACGGTGGTCGAGCAGGAGGTGCTCGCCGAGGCCGCCATTCCGGTGCTGGTCGAAGAACAAACTGTGGAACCCGCAGTGCCTCTGGTCGATGTGCACCTGCCAGCGCCCAATCTACCGGTGCCCCCGGCGACCGTCGACGGCCGCCCGGTGTGGGCGGCGGAGCCGTTCGAGTGCCTGCTGTTCGACGTCGCCGGCCTGACCCTGGCGGTGCCGTTGGTGTGCCTGGGCTCGATCTACAACCTGGCCGGCCAGGAGCTGACGCCGCTGTTCGGCCAGCCTGACTGGTTCCTGGGTATTTTGACCTGCCAGGCCGGCAACCTGAAGGTGCTGGACACTGCGCGTTGGGTAATGCCCGACCGCTACCGCGACGATTTCCGTCAAGGCCTGAATTACGTGATTTCGGTGCAAGGCTACGAATGGGGACTGGCCGTGCATCAGGTCAGCCGCTCGTTGCGCCTGGACCCGTCCGAGATCAAGTGGCGTAGCCAGCGCGGCCAGCGGCCGTGGCTTGCCGGCACGGTGATTGAACACATGTGTGCACTGCTCGACGTCGCCGCACTGGCCGAGCTGATCGCCAGCGGCGCGGTCAAGCAGATGCACGCCAAACAGAAATGACACAGAACACAACCGCCAAACAGCGGATTTTGAGGGTAGGGGAATGAAAAAGTCGTCTGCACAAGGTTCCGAAGATCCGATCCTGCAGTGGGTTACCTTCCGTCTGGACAACGAGTCCTACGGCATCAACGTGATGCAGGTACAGGAAGTGCTGCGCTACACCGAGATCGCCCCGGTACCGGGCGCTCCAAGCTACGTGCTGGGCATCATCAACCTGCGCGGCAATGTGGTGACCGTGATCGACACCCGTCAGCGTTTTGGCCTGATGCCGACCGAAGTTACCGACAACACCCGTATCGTCATCATCGAAGCCGACAAGCAAGTGGTCGGTATTCTGGTCGACAGCGTGGCCGAAGTGGTTTACCTGCGCCAGTCCGAAATCGAAACCGCACCGAACGTGGGTAACGAAGAGTCGGCCAAGTTCATCCAGGGCGTGTGCAACAAGAATGGTGAACTGCTGATCCTGGTCGAGCTGGACAAGATGATGACCGAGGAAGAGTGGTCCGAGCTGGAGAATATCTGAGTTGATCCTACAGGTTGCTGTCATCTTCCTGGCGCTGGTCTGGGCGCTGAGCCTGTGGTTCTTCCTCAACTACAGCAAGCGCCAGCGCGAGCTGGCTGCGCAGCAAGCCGAGGGTGATGCGCTGCGTGACCAGCGCATCAAGGACCTGGCCAAGCGCCTGGACGACTACCAGAACGGTACCGTGCGCATGGGAGAGGCGCTGCACGAACTGAGCGTGACGATGGCCCCGCTGCCTGACAGGCTCCAGCAGTTGGAGCAGCGCGACCCCAACAACGTCACCTTCTCCCAGGCGGCCAAGCTGGTCGGCATGGGCGCCAGCGTGGCCGAGCTGACCGAAAGCTGTGGCCTGACCCAAGCCGAGGCGGAGCTGATGAGCAAGCTGCACCGCAGCGGCTGACCTGGGTTACAGGCCTGCCTGGGCCCACCGGAGCAGGGGCTGATCCTGTATCGCGCTGCGGGTCAGGTAACTCAGGACGCCGACCTCAGGGTTTGCCCCAGGAATGGTAGTTGCCGATGGTTGCCACACTACCCAGTGCCTGGTCGTTGTTGCGCGCCTGGGCAATGGGGATGGCCAGGTTTTCCGTGAGGGCGCGATAAGTGGTCTGCGGAATCGACTCCAGCTTGCTGAGTTGCCGCAGGAACTGCAGCCTGGGTAGATGCCGCGCAACTACATCGTTGAGCAAGCCAGGCCCGGTCATCCTGCTCAATTCCCTGGCGTAGGCTGCGTAACCGTGGGTGCCTGCCAGCGGCCTGATGTCGTAGAACGATAGATTGCTGCGGTAGCGTGCGTCCATCTCTGCAGAAATTGCGCGCAGGGTCGGGTTGTTGGCATGGCTGCCGATCATGTTGCTGTTGTAGTCACAATGCATGCCCAGCAGCTCGTTGTTCACCGGGCTGCCGAGGACCAGGCCATCAGGCGTGGTTTTCAAGGCTACCGAGCTGATCATGGCGAAGCTGTCGGGGTTGTCTTCGAAGCTGCGCAGCGTGTCGTCGACGTCCATGTAGATTCCGCCCTCCGAATGGAGTAACGGGTAGCGCAGTACGTCGGAGGCCGACGAGAAGTTTGCCCCGTTACTGTCCAGTGCCTGGCGGTACTGATGGTAGTAGTCGGTTTGCTCGAAGGCCGCGTAGAAGGGCTGCTCTTCCAGGGTTTTGATCTGAACGTTCGAAGCAGCGGTCAGCTTGGCGCGGTTTTTCATGAAAGCTTTAGGGTTGGACTTCGACAGGTAGAACTCATAGGTAAAGCCCGTACCCTCAAGGCGTTTTGCATTGCTCGTGATGTTCTCCACCAGCTCATCCGGGATGCTCTTGCCGCCGACCCAGATGCTGAGGATTTTCTTGGGCAGTGGGGTTACTTCCGAGCTGTTGACCACAGGCACGCTGAGCGGCAGTTGCAGGTCGACGTCCAGGTTACGTAGCGTGTACATGCGCATTGCATCGCTGGCGCCACGCGTGGCCGGGTTGACCTGGTACAGGTCGCGCGTGCCCGCGTTTACCTGGTAGTAATTCGGCAGGACTTCGTTGGCATCCTCCTGGAGGATGAAGGCATCGTTTTCAGTGTCATACAGTACCTGGACTTCGTTGCCGTCCTTGAGCGCCAGCAGCGGGTTGGTACCCGTTGCCCGATTCAAGGGTCCCCTGGCAATCCGCGTGGTTTCCACAGGTGGCTCGGCTGGCACGAAAAAGTCTGCCAGTATTTCTTCAGGTAGCCGGGGAGGGCTGTTGGGCCCCAGCGGGTAGCCCCATTGATCGTTAAGACGCGTGGGCAGGACGAAGCGCGAGCTTTTGCCTGGGAACAGCATTCGCAGGCCGTCTGCAGGGAGCAAGGCCAGTGGGGCGGCATTAAGCAGGCCGAAGGCGATGTTGCTCACACCAGCGTCCTTGTCTGCAAGGGTCTTGCCGTTGATCGCCTGATCGAGCCCCAGGCCAAATTGCGCGACACCGCCGGCTGCCAGCAGCGGGATCAGCTCGGGAACCACCAGCGCCAGTGGTGCCAGCAGGTTGATCGACGCCACCAGGTAGCCGCGCCAGCGAGCCTTGGTCACCTGCGCATCGCTGGTGATGATGAAATCGGCATCGGCATAGCTGCGCTCGCGCTGGCGTTGGGTGAGGGCTGTGAACAGATCACCTGCGAGCAACGGGCTGTAGTGGCCGGCCTTGTAGTTGATGTACTCGCGGGGGGGCCAGGGGCCGTCGACGGTGAAGCCTGCGCGGTTGGGCGATCGGTGGTGAAAACCGGGGTAGGCGCCAAGGCCCGCCAGCGCGGTATCCAGCCCACTGAAGTCCAGGCCATCGGGGGTGTCGGCCAGTTTGAAGTACTGGCGCAGGCGCAGGCGTTTTTCGTCGTCGCGGCACTGTTCGGCGAACCAGTCTTGCATGGCAGCCATACCGTCGAACTCATGCAAGGGCGATGCATTGCCTGGCAGGTACAGCAGTACTTTTGGCTGTGCCTCGTCTGTGATGCAGATCAGGTCGGTGGCTGCGTAGCCGTATACGTTCAAAGGCCTTGCCTGCAAACCGGGTGCTTTTGCCATCAGCCCCGCCACTTGCCACGCCATCTGGCGACCTGCATCGCTCAACGAGCCTTCCTGGACCTGCTTGTTGCAGGCGGCCATGAAGCTGATCTGCATTGACTGCCGGTGGGTTTGCTCAGCCTGTTGCCAGTAATTGTCGAGCATGCCCACGAAGCGGGTGTGAAAGTCCAGGTCCCAGATGAACTGCTGCATGGCCTCGACGTCGACCGGCAGGTGTGTGCTGCTGTCGTAGCGGGCCGGGGTCGTACGCCGGAACAGGCCGTTGAAAACCGAGAAGCGGGCGCTGTTGTCAAACACCCCAGGTTCGGGCAGGCGCTCGACGATGGTCAGCGGGCCATCTGGCAACGTGCCTGCCCAGTGGCCAGGGAGCAACTGGCCGATCAGGTTCTTGGCTGTTTCACCCTGCCAGTCTGAAAGCGTCGCTTGGGTAAGTGAAAGGCGCTGGACGATGACTGCCTGATTGCCACGGTAGTGCAGGGTGACTACGTCGGTCTGGTCGGGGTCAAGGTCATGGCCCTGCTGCGTCAGCCATTGGTGGATCGCACGGCTGGCTTCGCGGTCAGGGCGGGGGATATGGCTCAGGTGGTCGCGAACGTACTGCACGGCGGCGGTGTTGATGCGGCTTGTGGACATGGTGTTCACCTTGCTCATTGACAGGAATGGCAAGGCTGAACGGCTGACGCCGACGGCGGTGGTAGATAACTACCGGTGGTTTGCCGGCGGCAGCAGTGCGGTGACCGGAGTGATGTCGCGCGGCGCCTCGGCGTCGTCGCTGAAACCGGCGGGCACCTTGCCCCGCAGTTGCCAGGCGAAGGCAATGATCTCGGCAATGGTCAGGTACAGTGCCTCCGGGATCTGCTCGCCCAGTTCCAGGCGTGCCAGCAGGCGCACTAGTTCGGCGTTTTCGTAGATCGGCACCTCATGCTCGCGGGCTAGGGCCAGGATGGCCTCGGCCAGCGCATCGTCACCTTTGGCGCTGAGGGTTGGGGCCTGCTGGCCGTCGTAGGTCAGGGCAATGGCCTGGCGGGGTGGTTTCTGTGTCATGCGTTTTCGTCTACCCAGCGTTGCTCAACCCGTGTGCGCGGGCCTTGAGGGGGGATGCCCGGGTGGCATTCCAGGTCGCCAACCTCCAGGCCGCGCTCCAGCAGGCGCTGGCGCAAGGCACCGAGCTGGCTGTCGATCAGCTTTGCGGTTTGTTCGCGCTCTGCCCACAGGTGCCCGCTCAGGCGGCCTTGGCTGAACTGGGCCTGTACTTGCAGTGGGCCGAGAGGTGAAAGGTCGAAGGCCAGTTCGATGCGCCACAGGGCTTGCAGAGGGTCCTGTGCTTCGTGTTGGCGGTCTGCCTGCTGTTGCGGGGTTTCTTCACGCTGCAGTTTGACCTGCAATGGGATGAACTCCTGGCCGTGGCGGATCGGCACTTCGGTTTGCCAGGTGGTCTGCAGATTGCCGTTTTCCAGCGTGCCGGTTTGTTGCAGGCTGCTCATGGCATGGCTTTGCAGGCGCGAGATGGCCGCAGCGGCCAGGCGCAGCAGTTGTTGCAGGTCGCCTTCGTCTTCCATGGCCTTGAGCAGGCGCGAGGGCAGGGGGAACGCCCCTGGCTGCGGCTTGGGGCTGACCCGTTCGAGCATGCCCAGCGCGCTGCGGGCCAGCGCCGGCATGGTCACGGCCAGGCTGGCGGGCGCGAGGTCGGGCGTGCCGGGTGTGCTGGCCGGGGCCTGAGTGATCAGGCGCAGCAGGTGGGCCTTCAGGTCTGTGGCCACGCTGGCAGGAAAGCCGCCCAGCAGTTTCGCTTCAAGGAAAGTGCCACTGTTGTTCAGGGCCTGGGCCACGGCCTTGGCGTCGCCCAGCTGGCGGGCGTCTGGCAGGCCGGCCAGCAGGCGCTCGGCGCTGGCACGCAGGTCGCCATCGACGCCCGGGTCGCGGGTGAGCTGTTGCAGGGCGTTGAGCAGGCCGGGCAGCGAGGCCTGGCGGTTTTGCTGGGTCAGCAGTTGCTGGGCAATGCTGAGCTGGTCCTGCCTGCCGCTAAGCGGGACAAAGCGCAGCGACTGGTCGCCCTGCACCAGTGCGCTGAGCAGGCTGCCAATGGCCAGTGGGCGCGGGCTGTCGATGCTCAGCGTGGAGCCGGCCTGGGCAGTGTTGAGCAGGCTGACCAGCGCCCTGTAGCTCGCCGGTTGCCCAGGCGCCTGGGCCAATGCCTGGTTGGTCAGGACCTTGCCTTGCAGCAGCGTGCCGACGGGCACTTTGCTGGTATCCAGGCGAGTGAGAGTGGTGATCTGGCTGGCGTTGGCCTGCTGCAGCATGATTGCCAGGCGGTTGCTTTCGGTCTGGCTGACAGTGACCTGGCTGCCTTGGGGCAAGGGCTGGCTGGCGCTGGCTTGCAGTTGGGTCTGTACGCCGTTGGCCTGTATCAACCGCAGCACCAGCTGGAAGTCCTGGCCCGTCTGGCGCAACGACACGACCTCGGCCTGCGCGGTCTCGCCGGGTGCCAGCAGGCCAGGCTGCGCCTGGATCAGGCGCAGCAGTTCGCCGGTCATGCCCGCCTTCATGGCTTGGCTGTTGATCGCGGTTTGTGCGCCGAGACTATTGATTTCAGTCATGATTGTATACAACCTGTCGGACCCGGCCTCTTGGCAGCGCGGTGGCGCGTGTAATAATGCCGACCGCCCGTGGTTGCCAGTATAACGGCAGCGCGCGGGGCGACTTGAGACACAAGGGTTCTGGAGCGGCGTCGCCTGCTTCGCGGGCTTGCCCGCTCCCACAGGTTCAGCGCAGCTTTCAAACTGCACAAGACCTGGTGGGCGCGGGCAAGCCCGCGAAACAGGCGACGCCGGCCCGAAGCCCTACAAAGATAAGGCGAAACCGTGACCCTTCACCTCCAAGCTGCGGGCCTGGCCTGCGAGCGCGACTGGCGCCTGCTGTTCGAGCAGCTCGATTTCGAGCTGGGCGCCGGCGACATGCTGCAGATCAGCGGCCCCAACGGCAGCGGCAAGACCAGCTTGCTGCGGCTGTTGGCCGGGTTGATGCAACCCACCGCCGGGCAGATATTGCTGGGCGGCAAGCCCCTGGCCGAGCAGCGCCATGCCCTGGCCAGCATTCTGCTGTGGATCGGTCACGCCGCGGGCATCAAGGACCTGCTCACCGCCGAGGAAAACCTCACCTGGCTGTGCGCCCTGCACCAGCCGGCCAGCCGCGAGGCGATCTGGGCGGCACTGGCGGCGGTCGGTTTGCGCGGTTTCGAAGACGTACCCTGCCATACCCTGTCGGCCGGCCAGCAGCGCCGCGTGGCCCTGGCCCGGCTGCACCTGGCCAGCCCGCCGCTGTGGATTCTCGACGAGCCGTTCACTGCCCTGGACAAGCAAGGCGTAGCGCAGCTCGAAGCGCACCTGGCGGCCCACTGCGAGCAGGGCGGCACGGTGGTGCTGACCACCCACCATACGCTGGAACGCAAGCCCTCCGGTTACCGTGAACTGAACCTGGGGCAATGGGCGGCATGAGCGTATTCATCCTGTTGTTGCGTCGCGAAGCGCGCCTGCTGTTCCGTCGCCCTGCCGAGCTGGCCAACCCGCTGGTGTTCTTCGCCATCGTCGTGGCCATGTTCCCGCTGGCAGTCGGCCCGGAAAGCCAATTGTTGCAAACCTTGTCGCCAGGCCTGGTCTGGGTAGCGGCGCTGCTGGCAGTGCTGCTGTCGCTGGACGGCTTGTTCCGCAGCGATTTCGAGGATGGCTCGCTGGAACAGTGGGTCCTGTCGCCGCACCCGCTGGCGCTGCTGGTGCTGGCCAAGGTGCTGGCGCACTGGATCTTTTCCGGGCTGGCGCTGGTATTGTTGGCGCCGCTACTGGCGCTGATGCTGGGGCTGCCGAGCCATTGCCTGCCGGTGCTGCTCGGCTCCCTGCTGCTGGGCACACCGGTCCTGAGCCTGCTGGGTGCGGTAGGTGCGGCGCTGACAGTCGGTCTGAAGCGCGGTGGTTTGTTACTGGCGTTGCTGATTCTGCCGTTGTATATCCCTGTATTGATCCTGGGCAGTGGTGCGTTGCAAGCGGCGTTGCAAAATATGCCCGCAACCGGCCACCTGCTCTGGCTCGCCAGCCTGACGGCCCTGGCCGTTACCCTGGCACCCTTTGCGATAGCGGCCGGCCTGAAGATCAGCGTCGGCGAATAACGAGTCCCGGGCTTTCAAGCCCGGCAAATACCCTGGATGTACCCTGATGAAAATAAGCTGGACGTGGTTCCACAAGCTGGGCTCCCCGAAATGGTTCTATGCCATCAGCGGCCGTATGCTGCCATGGCTGGCCGGCGCTGCCGTGCTCCTGTTGCTGGTCGGTATCACCTGGGGCCTGGCGTTCGCCCCCCAGGACTACCAGCAAGGCAACAGCTTCCGCATCATCTACATTCATGTGCCGGCGGCGATGCTGGCGCAGTCCTGCTACGTGCTGCTGGCGGTCGCCGGGGTGGTGGGGCTGGTGTGGAAGATGAAACTGGCCGACGTCGCCCTGCAATGTGCTGCGCCCATCGGTGCCTGGATGACCGCCGTGGCGCTGGTTACCGGCGCCATCTGGGGCAAGCCGACCTGGGGCAGTTGGTGGGTGTGGGACGCCCGCCTTACGTCCATGCTCATCCTGCTGTTCCTGTACTTCGGCATTATTGCGCTGGGCCAGGCAATCAGTAATCGTGACAGTGCGTCCAAGGCCTGTGCGGTGCTGGCGATTGTCGGCGTGGTCAACATCCCGATCATCAAGTACTCGGTGGAGTGGTGGAACACCCTGCATCAGGGCGCGACCTTCACCCTGACCGAAAAACCGGCGATGCCCGCAGAAATGTGGTTGCCGCTGCTGTGCACGGCGTTGGGTTTCTACTGTTTCTTCGGCGCTGTGCTGTTGCTTCGCATGCGCCTTGAAGTGCTCAAGCGCGAGGCGCGCGCCAGTTGGGTCAGGGACGAAGTGTTGAACAGCCTGGGGCGGAGGAGCGCACAATGAGCTTTGCCACCTTCGGTGATTTTCTCGCCATGGGCCACCATGGCCTGTACGTGTGGTCGGCCTATGGCATCTGCCTGGCGGTGCTGGCGCTCAATGTCGCTGCGCCGCTGTTGGCCCGCCGTCGCTACCTGCAAGAAGAGGCGCGCCGTTTGCGCCGGGAGAACAACCAGTGAATCCGCAGCGCAAGAAACGCCTGTTGCTCATCGTCGGCCTGCTGGCCGGCGTCGGGGTTGCCGTCGGCTTTGCCTTGAGCGCATTGCAGCAGAACATCAACCTGTTTTACACACCGACCCAGATCGCCAACGGCGAAGCGCCGCTGGACACCCGCATCCGTGCTGGCGGCATGGTCGAGAAGGGCTCGGTGCAGCGCTCGTCCGACTCGCTGGACGTGCGCTTTGTGGTCACCGACTTCAACAAGTCGGTGCCAATCAGCTACCGCGGCATCCTGCCCGACCTGTTCCGCGAAGGGCAGGGCATCGTCGCCTTGGGCAAGGTCAACGCCGACGGCGTAGTCGTGGCCGATGAAGTACTGGCCAAGCACGATGAGAAGTACATGCCGCCCGAGGTCACCAAGGCCCTGAAGGAAAGCGGCCAGGCTGCCACCGGTACGGAGGCCAAGCCATGAATGCGGCACTGGTAATCCCTGAGCTCGGCCAGTTGGCGATGATTCTGGCCATCTGCTTTGCCGCCGTGCAGGCCAGTGTGCCGCTGCTCGGCGCCTGGCGTGGCGACAGCCTGTGGATGAGCCTGGCGCGCCCGGCGGCGTGGGGGCAATTCGCCTTCCTGGCTTTTGCCTTCGCCTGTTTGACCCATGCCTTCATGACCGACAACTTCTCCGTCGCCTATGTGGCCAGCAACTCCAACAGCGCCTTGCCGTGGTACTACAAGTTCAGCGCCGTATGGGGCGCCCACGAAGGTTCGTTGCTGCTGTGGGCGTTTATCCTGGGCGGCTGGACCTTTGCCGTGTCGGTGTTCTCGCGTCAGTTGCCGCAGGTGATGCTGGCCCGCGTGCTGGCGGTGATGGGCATGATCAGCGTCGGCTTCCTGAGCTTCCTGATCATCACCTCCAACCCGTTCCAGCGCCTGCTGCCGCAAGTGCCCACCGACGGCCGCGACCTCAACCCGCTGCTGCAGGACTTCGGCCTGATCGTTCACCCGCCGATGCTGTACATGGGCTACGTGGGCTTTTCGGTGGCCTTTGCCTTCGCCATTGCCGCCTTGCTCGGCGGCCGCCTGGACGCTGCCTGGGCGCGCTGGTCGCGGCCGTGGACCATCGTCGCCTGGGCCTTCCTGGGGGTTGGCATCACCCTGGGCTCGTGGTGGGCCTATTATGAGCTGGGCTGGGGTGGCTGGTGGTTCTGGGACCCGGTGGAAAACGCCTCGTTCATGCCCTGGCTGGTGGGCACGGCGCTGATCCACTCGCTGGCGGTGACCGAAAAGCGTGGGGTGTTCAAGAGCTGGACCGTGTTGTTGGCAATTGCCGCATTCTCGCTGAGCCTGCTGGGTACCTTCCTGGTGCGCTCCGGCGTGCTGACCTCGGTGCACGCGTTTGCCGCAGACCCGTCGCGGGGCATTTTCATCCTGTTCTTCCTGTTGTTCGTGGTCGGTGGTTCGCTCACCCTGTTCGCCCTGCGCGCACCGGTGGTCAAGAGCCAGGTCGGCTTCGCCCTGTGGTCCCGCGAGACGCTGCTGCTGGCCAACAACCTGGTGCTGGTGGTGGCCGCGTCGATGATTCTGCTCGGCACGCTGTACCCGCTGGTGCTTGATGCCCTGACCGGGGCCAAGCTGTCGGTGGGTCCGCCGTATTTCGATGCCTTGTTCCTGCCGCTGATGGCACTTCTGATGGTGGTAATGAGCGTGGGCGTGCTGGTGCGCTGGAAGGACACCCCAGGCAAATGGCTGGTCAGCATGATCACCCCGGTGCTGATCGGCAGTGCCATCCTTGCCCCGGTTGCCGGTTTTATCGTTGACGACTTCGACTGGCCGACGCTGACCGCCTTCGCCCTGGCGGCCTGGGTGGTACTCGGCGGGCTGCGCGACATCCTCGACAAGACCCGTCACAAAGGCCTGCTCAAGGGCCTGCCTGGCCTGGGGCGCAGCTACTGGGGCATGCAGCTGGCACACCTTGGCCTGGCGGTGTGTGCGTTGGGCGTGGTGCTGTCGAGCAACAACAGCGCCGAACGCGACCTGCGCATGGCCCCGGGCGAAAGCGTGGAGCTGGGTGGGTATCACTTCCTGTTCCAGGGCGCCAAGCACTTCGAGGGGCCGAACTTCATTTCCGACAAAGGTACCGTCGTTGTCAGCCGTGATGGCCGTGAAGTGACTACCCTGCACCCGGAAAAGCGCCTGTACACCGTGCAGCAGTCGATGATGACCGAAGCTGGCATCGATGCCGGCTTTACCCGCGACCTGTACGTTGCCCTGGGCGAGCCGCTGGAAAACGGCGCCTGGGCGGTGCGTGTGCACATCAAGCCTTATGTCCGCTGGATCTGGCTGGGCGGTCTGCTGACCGGCCTGGGCGGGTTGCTGGCGGCACTCGACCGGCGCTACCGCGTCAAGGTCAAGACCCGGGTGCGTGATGCCCTGGGCGTGTCTGGAGCAGCTGCATGAAGCGTTGGATCATGGTAGTCCCCCTCGCAGTGTTCCTGCTGGTGGCGGTGTTCCTCTACAAGGGGCTGTTTCTCAAGCCCGACGAGTTGCCGTCGGCAATGATCGGCAAACCGTTCCCGGTGTTTTCCCTGGCTTCGACCCAGGGCGACCGCACTTTGACCCAGGCCGACTTGCAGGGCCGCCCGGCACTGGTCAACGTGTGGGCCACCTGGTGCCCGTCGTGCAAGGTCGAGCACCCGTACCTGAACCAGCTGGCGCAGCAGGGCGTGGTGATCCACGGGGTCAACTACAAGGACGACAACGCCGCCGCGCAGAAATGGCTGGCCGAGTTCCACAACCCCTACCAGCTGGACATCCGTGACGAGCAGGGCAGCCTGGGCCTGGACCTTGGGGTGTACGGCGCGCCGGAAACCTTCCTGATCGACGCCAAGGGCATCATCCGCTACAAGCACGTGGGCATTGTCGATGCAACTGTCTGGCGTGAGCAGCTGGCGCCGCTGTACCAGGGCCTGGTCGACGAGGCCAGGCCATGAGGCGCTGGCTGGCAGCTGCCGTGCTGGGCATGAGCCTGGCCGGTGTGGCCAAGGCGGCCATCGACACGTACCAGTTCCGCGACGACGCCGAGCGCGAACGCTACCAGCAGTTGACCAAGGAACTGCGTTGCCCCAAGTGCCAGAACCAGGACATTGCCGACTCCAACGCGCCGATCGCTGCCGACCTGCGCCGCGAGATCTTCCGCATGCTTGGCGAAGGCAAGAGCAACCAGCAGATCGTCGACTTCATGGTCGACCGCTATGGTGACTTTGTGCGCTACAAACCGGCACTCAGCGGGCGTACCTGGCTGTTGTGGTTCGGGCCCGGCATCCTGTTGGTCGGTGGTTTTGCGGTGCTGGCGGTGATCGTGCGCCGACGCCGTGGTACGGCTTTGCCGGGCAATAATGAGCTTTCCGTCGAAGAACGCGAGCGACTCGCCAAACTGCTGGAAAAAGAACAGACCCATGACTGAATTCTGGCTTAGCGCGGGCCTGCTGCTGCTCGCCGCCCTCAGCTTTTTGCTGATCCCGATCCTGCGTGGCCGTGGCCGCCAGCAGGAAGAAGACCGTACCGCCCTGAACGTGGCCCTGTACCAGGAACGCGTTGCCGAACTGGCTGCCCAGCAGGCTGCCGGTGTGCTCGATACGGCGCAGTTGACCAAGGGCCGTGACGAGGCTGCCCGTGAGCTGCTGGCCGATACCGAAGGCACCGAAGCCCCGCGCCAGGGCCATCTGGGCAAAGCCCTGCCGCTGCTGGCTGCAGTGCTGGTACCGCTGATGGCGTTGGGGCTTTACCTGCATTTTGGTGCTGCCGACAAGGTGGCGCTGACCCAGGAATTCGCCGAGGCGCCCAAGTCGATGGAAGAAATGACCACGCGCCTGGAGCGTGTGGTCCAGGCCCAGCCGGAGTCTGCAGAGGCCCTGTACTTTCTGGGCCGTGCCTACATGGCCGAGCAGCGCCCGGCCGATGCTGCGCGTACCTTCGAGCGCTCGGTCGCTTTGGCTGGCCGCCAGCCCGAGCTGCTGGGCCAGTGGGCCCAGGCCCTGTACTTTGCCGCCGACAAGCAGTGGAACCCGCAGTTGCAGGCACTGACGGATGAAGCGCTGAAGGCCGACCCCAACGAAGTGACCAGCCTGGGCCTGCGCGGTATTGCCGCCTTTGAAGGTGAGCGTTACCAGGAAGCCATCGACTACTGGAAGCGCCTGTTGGCGCAGCTGCCGGAAGGCGATGCCTCGCGTGCGGCCCTGCAAGGTGGCATCGACCGCGCTGCCGAACGCCTGGGTGACCCGGTAGTGCAGGGTGCAGCGCCCGCACCAGTGGCTGCGCGGCTGAAAGTACGGGTGGAACTGGCGGCGGCACTGAAGGACAAGGTAAAACCGGACGATACGGTGTTCATCTTCGCTCGCGCCAGCAATGGCCCGCCGATGCCCCTGGCAGCCAAGCGGGTGACGGTGGCGCAGTTGCCGATCGAAGTGGAGTTGTCCGATGCTGACGCGATGATGCCGCAGATGAAACTGTCGCAATTTGCCGAAGTCCAACTGGTTGCACGTGTTTCCCGCGCTGGCCAGCCTACCCGCGGCGAGTGGATTGGCCAGGGCGCGCCGTTGCCCAGTGCCACCCAGGCTACCCAGCACCTGACCATCGACAGCCCAGACCCGTAAGAGAGCAAAGCCATGCACAGCACCGTCCGCCTGACCCTGATTACCCTTGCCCTGGGTTTGTCTGCGTGTACGGTGCACCAGCCGTATGAACAGCCGGCACCCCCGATCGAGCGCGTGCCGCCGCAAGGACCGGTGGTCAAGCCGTTGCCGGGTGGGCAGCCGTCCACCCAGCCGAGCAAACCGGCGGCGATACCCAAGCCGATGCCGCGCACCTCGGCCAGCTTTGCGCCACCACCTGGCGGGGCGAGCCACTGGGACCCCAAGCTGGGTGTGTATGTATTGGAGAAACAGCCCAATACCTTCTACCGGCAGCGTACCTATTATCGGTTTGATAATGGCTGGAGCTGGTCGCTGAGCCCGAATGGGCCTTGGCAGGATACTGACAGCAGTGGTGTGCCGGGTGGGTTGGGGCGAGCGTTCGCCCAGTAGGGGGCTTTCAGGTCCGTCTTGAGTTATTTGGGTGTTCGAGATCGAGCGCCGCGCGGGCGGTGCTCGATCTCCCATGCGCCGCATCCCTAACGCCGGACTTCCCGGCAGTTATGCAATCTCGTTTCCCACTCCACCTATACAGTACAATTTTCCGCGCAATTACCGATTGACTGTACTGCACGGTAATTCCGCATAATGCCCCTTCAACATTGGGAGGTGGCATGCGCAAGACAGTCCTGGTACTGGTAGAAACCGTCGACGATTACCTGCCCATGCTGGAGCAGGCCGGTTACCGCCTGATCCGCGCCCCCTCGCCGCAACTGCGCGCCGACGCCATCCAGCGCCACGCCAGTGAAATCGATGCCGTGCTCACTCGCGGCCCGCTGGGGCTGACTGCCGCAGAAATCGACGCATTGCCCAAGTTGCAGATCATCTGCGTGATCGGTGCCGGTTACGAGCAAGTCGACCTGGCTGCCGCCGCCGCCCGCGGCATCACCGTTACCAACGGCGCGGGTGCCAATGCCAGTGCAGTCGCCGACCATACCCTGGCGCTGTTACTGGCGCTGCTGCGCGACATTCCCCGTGCTGATGCCAGCACCCGGCGCGGTGAATGGAACCGGGTGATCAGCCCCTCGGTGAGCGGCAAGCGCCTGGGCATTCTTGGCCTGGGGGCGGTGGGGCAAGCCATTGCCAAGCGCGCCAGCCTGGGCTTCGACATGCCCGTCAGCTATCACAGCCGCACGCCACGCGAAGATGTGCCTTACACCTGGTACGACAGCCCGCTTCACCTGGCCGAAGCTGTCGAGATCATGGTCGTGGCCACTCCCGGTGGCGCCAGTACGCAGCATCTGGTCGATGCCCAGGTACTAGAGGCGCTGGGCGGCAAGGGCTATCTGGTGAATATCGCCCGGGCCAGCGTGGTCGACACCGACGCCCTGACGGCCGCCCTGGAGCAAGGCAAGCTGGCCGGCGCCGCCCTGGACGTATTCGATGACGAACCGGCGGTGCCGGATGCTCTCAAGGCTATGGCCAACACGGTGCTCACACCCCACGTGGCCGGCCAGTCGCCTGAGGCCGCGCGCGATACCGTGACCCTGGTGCTGCACAACCTGCAGGCATTCTTTGCCGGTGAACCAGTACTGACCCCGGTGAGCCAGTAACCCTTTCAGACATCTGCCTGGCAAATCCCGGGCAACAAGGAGTGTGTGCATGCAACTCGAAATCTTCCAGGTCGATGCCTTTTCCGCTGAACCGTTCGGTGGCAACCCGGCGGCGGTGATCCCGCTCCAAGCCTGGCTGCCGGACGATGTGCTGCAGCGCATTGCCGAAGAAAACAACCTGTCGGAAACCGCCTATTTCGTGCGCAACGGCGAAACCTTCGACCTGCGCTGGTTCACCCCGACCGTAGAAGTTGACCTGTGCGGCCACGCCACCCTGGCCTCGGCTTATGTGCTGTTCGAGCAGCTGGGTGAGCAGGCGCAGGTACTGCGCTTCAACACCCGCAGTGGCGAATTGCGTGTCAGCCGTGGCACTGACGGGCTGCTGGCCATGGATTTCCCGGCCAGGCAACCGGCCGTCGTGGAAACCCCGGTGGGCCTGCTGCAAGCGCTGGGCCTGACCCAGGCGCAGGCGGTGTACCGCAGCGATGACTATGTAGTAGTGATTGATGACGCCCTGTTGCTCGACACGCTGAAGCCGGACTTTGTAGCGCTGTCGGCCTTCGACGTGCGTGGCATTGCCGTGACGGCGGCAGGGCGTGGCTTTGATTTCGTCACCCGCTGGTTCGGCCCACGGGTTGGCGTGAATGAAGACCCGGTCACCGGCTCGGCACACACCTCGCTGGCGCCAGTATGGGCTGACCGCCTGGGCAAGCAGTTGCTGAGCTGCGAGCAGGGCGGGGCACGCAAAGGCCAGCTGCTGTGTGAAGTACCGGGCAATGGCCGGGTGATCATCAGCGGGCGAGCGGCGTTGTACCTGCGCGGCACTGTGTACATCTGAAGCTTCACGCGATCCTTTGTAGGCGGGTTGCAGCTGGCATCTATAATTGCTGGCCCAACCCTCGCTAAAGGAACCAGCCATGGCCATGGAAAAACAAGGTACCTGCCTGTGCGGCGCCACCACGCTCAAGGTCACCGTCGACAACACTCATATCAGCGCATGCCATTGCAGCATGTGCCGCAAGTGGACCGGCGGGCCGTTGCTGGTGGTGCATTGCAGCCAGCCACCGGTGATCGAAGGGCGTGCCCCCAGTGTCTATGACTCGTCCGACTGGGCCCAGCGAGGGTTTTGCGGCCAATGCGGCACGCACCTGTATTACCGGCTGAAGGCCAACGACTTCCATGCAGTGCCGGTCGGCCTGCTGGATGGGGATCAGGAATGGGATTTCGATCTGCAGATTTTTGTCGAGCAGAAGCCCGCCTGGTACTGTTTTGCCAACCACACCAAAGAGCTGACCGGCCAAGAGGTGTTTGAGCAGAACAGCTAATCGTGTGCCGTCGATCCTGCTTGCCAAACCGGTGCATTCCTGAGAAAAGGGCGGCTTTGTTTTCCAGCGTTGGAGTGTGCCCGTGAGCCAAGAACTGCAGATCATCGACCTGGTCGAGGGTGAAGGCAAAGCCGCCGTCAAAGGCGCCCTGATCACCACCCAGTACACCGGCTGGCTGGCCGATGGCAGCGAGTTCGATTCATCCTGGTCACGCGGCAAGCCGTTCCAGTGCGTGATTGGTACCGGTCGAGTGATCAAGGGGTGGGACCAGGGCCTGATGGGCATGCGCGTTGGCGGCAAGCGCAAACTGCTGGTTCCAGCGCATCTGGGCTATGGCGAGCGCAGTGTGGGGGCCATACCGCCGGGCTCGGACCTGACCTTTGAGATCGAATTGCTGGAAGTGCTGACGCGGGATGATTGAGGAAAAGGACTACACGCGCTGTCGGCGTGTGTCTGATTTAGGGGCGATTCACAGCCAGTTAAGCTTGCCGACTCAACAAGCGAGAGGGGAGCAATTCCATGAAGTCGCATTTTTCCTCGAGGGTGGTACGCGAAGCTAACGCTTTGCTAGTTGCATCAGGTGCACGTATGGAAATTTCGCTACCGCGTGAACTGGCCAGCGTGATCACTAACCCGCGAAAGACCCGTTCGGAACTGAAGGCAGCCTTTACAGCCGCTTACTTCCGCCTGCGCAAGGGGTGAAATCAGGCAAGCCAAACCTGGGTTCTGGTTGGGCGTGGCACAAAGTCTTGTAGGTTCAGTTCTATTTGTATTGTTGCTAGGTTTTCTGGTGTTTTTCGCCTGGAGTTTGAGTCAAGGTCCGAAACAGGTCATCGAACAGGTGTTTGATGTCACCATCATCAACTCTGTCCCTGCGAGCGAAGCTGCAGGAGCACTGTGACGGCTACTCCCCAGAGTGATTAGTTGAGACTGGACATAATTCAGCAACACCCATCCTCTAATCTAGGCCTTGCCTAGGGAACGGCATTCACCTCCAGGGAGGAACCAAACGGGTTCAGGGCACTCTGACCCTCACTCGTTGCCAAGGATGGCATTCACTACAAGGCCGCCCTGCAGCTGACAGGGCGATGTGGCGGGTCAACCCGATTTTCTCTGCCACACGAGCCTGCCTTGATGAAGATGCCAACATTCTTCCGCCGTCGTCGCCATTTGCTGCTGAGCCTGGTACTCACGGCCGTCGCCGTGCCGCTGGCGCTGGAGGCTGTCGAAAGCCGGGCTGAACCGGTGGATGGCACCCAGACCCTGGTGTTCTTGCGCCATGCCGAGAAACCGGGTGAGGGGCTTGGGCAATTGAACTGCCAGGGCCTCAACCGCGCACTGGACCTGGCAACCTTGCTGCCGGAGCGCTTCGGCAATGCCGACTACGTGTTTGCCGCCAACCCTTCGCGGCAAGTCGAAGAAGGCAGCAAGGACGAAAGCTACAGCTACATCCGCCCGCTGATGACCATCACCCCCAGCGCCATCCGCCTCGGCTTGCCGGTGAATATCGACTACGGCGTCAACGACACCGACGAACTGGCCGATGAGTTGCTGAGCGACAAATACCGCAATGCGACCGTCTATACCGCCTGGTCCCACGGCTACCTGCCTGAACTGATCAACACGGTGGCCGGCAAGGCCTTGGGTGAAGAGCGGGTAATCACCCAGGACTGGAGCGGCGATGACTTTGACACCCTCTATGTACTGACCCTGACCTGGCACGACGGCAAGGCCAGCCTGCTCAGCCGCAACGTGCGCCAGGGCCTGAATGACGGTGCGCATAGCTGCCCGACCTGATCCGCTGGTACTGTTTGGCCAGGAAGCCGGAACAGGGAAGGGTGATGAAGCAGCGGGTAACGGTAATCGGTGGTGGGGTGGTTGGCCTGGCAACGGCCTACGCGCTTGTTCGTGAAGGGTGGTCGGTTGATTTGATCGAGGCCCGTGACAGCCTGGCGTCGGCCACCAGCTTCGCCAATGGCGGGCAATTGTCCTATCGCTATGTGGCACCGCTGGCTGATGCCGGGGTGCCCTGGCAGGCACTGGGTTGGCTATTGCAGGGCGAGTCGCCGCTGCGCCTGCGCTTGCGTCTGGACCCGGCGCAGTGGCGCTGGCTGCTGGCATTCACCTTGGCATGCCGGCGCAGCGTCAATCGCCGAAATGCCGGGCAACTGCTGGAGCTGGCGCTGCGCAGCCAAGCCGTTCTGGCGCAGTGGCGCGACAGCCAGGACTTTGGTGATTTTGCCTGGCGGCGCAATGGCAAGCTGGTGGCCTTTCGCAGCGAACGGGCCTTTGCCCATGGCCGGGCGCAATTGACCGACCCGGCCAGCCAGCGGGTGCTGGCGGCCGCCGAGTTGCGCGCGCTGGACCCTGCCCTGGAGGGCGCACCGTTTGTGGGTGGCGTGTTCACAGCGGATGAAGAGGTTGGCGATTGTCACTTGTTCTGCCAGCGCCTGGAGGCTCTGTTGCGCGCTTCGGGGCAATGCCGTTTCCTGCTTGGCCGGCCAGTGACGCAGCTGGTACGGCGCCAGGACCAGGTCGTAGCGCTGCAACTGGGCAACGAACAACGGGTGGTGGAACAGTTGGTGCTTTGTACCGGGCATCGTGGCCCAGGCTTGGCATTGCCGGGGGTGCAGATACCGGTGTATCCGCTTAAGGGCTACAGCCTGACGGCACCCATCAGCGCCGGGCATCGGCCGCCGGAGGTGAGCCTTACCGACTATGAACGCAAGATCGTCTATGCCCGCCTGGGGCAGCAGCTGCGGGTAGCGGCGATGGTGGACATTGTCGGCTTCGACGAGTCGGTGGAAAAACGCAGGTTGCAGAGCATGAGGCGGCTGGCGCTGGAGACGTTACCGACGGCAGCGGATTATGGCCAGGCGGTTGAGTGGGCGGGGATGCGACCGGCCACCCCGACCGGGGTGCCGATCATTGGTGGGACGGCGTATCGCAACCTGTGGCTGAACCTGGGACATGGGGCGTTGGGGTTTACCCTGGCCTGTGGCAGTGCGCAGCGCCTGGTCGAGATGATGGGTTGAAAGCACTGGCCTCTTCGCGGGCTTGCCCGCTCCCACAGGTGCCGCACAGTCTCTGAGAACAGTGGGGTCCCTGTGGGAGCGGGCAAGCCCGCGAAGAGGCCGGTACAGGCAAATGAAGGCTCAGCGGCCCAAGCGCATCGGCCAACCCACCACTTTCTTCACCCGCGGCGTGGCATAGGTGCGCACTTTGGAGGTGCTCAAGCCCATGCGCACCAGCGATTCGGCGATGGTAACCGCCGCGCTCACGCCATCCACCACCGGCACGCCGGTGCGCTGGCGGATCTGCTCGTCCAGCCCGGCCATCCCACCGCAACCCAGGCAGATCACCTCTGCCTTGTCGTCACGCACGGCGCGTTCGGCCTGCTCGACAATCGCCTCCACAGCCCGTTGTGGGTCAGCTTCCAGCTCCAGCACCGCCAGCCCGCTGGCCCGCACCGACGCACAGCGGTCATAAAGGCCAGACAGCTTCAGACGGTCTTCGATCAGTGGCACGGTGCGGTCCAGCGTGGTCACCACGGAATAGGCATGGCCCAGGTACATCGCGGTGCTGGCGGCTGCATCGGTAATGTCCACCACTGGCACGTTCAGCAATTCCTGCAGGCCCTCGCGGCCGTGTTCGCCATAACCGGCCTGGATCACGGCGTCGTAGGGGCCCTCGTAGGCCAGCACCCGGTCCATCACGGCGATGGCGGCCAGGTAGCTTTCAAAGTTGCCTTCCACCGACTCGGCACCGAACCAAGGGGTAAGTCCGACAATTTCGGTACCGGGCGCTGCTACCGCTCGGGCTTGCTGGGCAATGGCTTCGGTGATGGCTTCGGTGGTGTTGACGTTGGCGATCAGAATACGCATGGGCAGTCCTCCCTGATTAATGGCTGCTGTGGTCGACGGCGATGCATTCGCCGCTGACGTCGTGGTAGTGGCGGTTGCGTGGTGCGATCAGCAGGTACAGGACGGCGGCGATGCCGGCACCGATCAGCCAGGAGAACGGGGCCACACTGTGGAAATTGGGTACCAGGGCCAGCACGATGGCCAGCAACGCAGCAGGCACGAAGGCGGCCACGGCGCGCAGGTTGATACCCTTGCTGTAGTGGTAGGCGCCTGTCGGGTGCTCGGTGTACAGCTCTGGCACGTTGATGCAGCCTTTGCGCAGCAACCAGTAGTCGGACATGATCACCCCGTACAGCGGGCCGAGGAGGGCGCCCAGGCCGGACAGGAAGTACACGATCACCAGCGGACTGTTGTACAGGTTCCACGGCAGGATCAGCACCGCCAGGGTGGCGCTGATCAGCCCCGCGCGGCGGAAGTTCAGGTGGCGTGGCGCCAGGTTGCTGAGCACGAAGGCCGGAGCGACGAAGTTGGCCATGATGTTCACCGCCACGGTGACAATCAGGAAGGCTACGCAGCCCAGTACCAGGAACAACGTGCTGGGGATGGCGGCGACTATCTGGGTCGGGCTGTCGATGATCTGGCCGTTGATCTGGAACTGCGCGCCGCACAGCACCACGGTGATCACGGCAAACACCAGGATGTTCACCGGCAGGCCCCAGAAGTTGCCGACGCGGATGGTCTTGCGGCACGGCGAGGAGCGGGCGAAGTCACAGAAGTTCAGCACCAGGGTGCCGTAGATGGCCAGCCACAGTGCGCCGCCGGCGAAGATGTTGCGCCACATCTCGTAGCCGGTCAGCGGGGTAGCCACCGACCAGGCAATGCGCGCGTCGGCCTTGAAGTACATGAACACCGCCAGGGCGGCCACGGTCAGCAGGATTACCGGGCCGGCAAAGGCCTCGTAGCGGCGCACCATCTCCATGCCGTAGGCCAGGATCACCAGCTGTACCAGCCAGATCGACACGAAGCACACCCAGCCAAGGCTCGACAGGCCGAGGATGCTGTCGTGGTCGTAGGCCGCCATTTGCGGCCACACGGCTGTAAGCAGCACGCGCAGCACCACTGAGGCCAGGTAGGTCTGGATGCCGAACCAGGCAATGGCAATGACTGCGCGGATCAGCGCCGGTATCTGTGCGCCATGGATGCCGAAGGCAATGCGGCTGATGACCGGGAACGGTACCCCGGTTTTCTGCCCCATGTAGCCGGACAGGTTCATGAAGAAGTACACCAGCGCCGCGCCAATGGCCAGCGACAGCAAAATCTGCCAGCCACCCAGGCCAAGGGCGAACAAGCCCATGGCGAACGAGTAATTGGCAATATTGTGCACATCGTTTGTCCACAACGCGAAGATACTATAGCCACCCCAGCGACGCCCTTCGGTGCGTGTCGGGGCAAGGTCGCGGTTGTGCAGGCGCGGGCTCAGGGCCAGTTCCGGCGCATTGCCGACCAGGCTGGAAGCGGGGTGGGTGCTGGCGACGGATAGTTCAGGGGCAAGGTCGAGGCTGCTACTCATTCCGGCGGGCTCCTGATGCACTTTGACTGCGATGAGCGGGCATGCGCACGGGCTCGCCATCTCTTCGGTGCAGCTTGGCATCACAGGGTTCTGGGCGCGGCGGCCGGTTTTGGACCGGCGTCGCGGGTTCTTGTGTATTTATGGTTTGTTTAAGTTGTATACAAAACACAAGCACACAAAAGCGAGTTCCATGCCAAGGGAATGCAAGTTTCAACAGATGGAGATTTCGAACTTATCGTGTTGAAAGATAAGTTAATGAAATAAAAAAAGTATAAGTTGACCAATTGAGCAGGTTTAATTTTTTATAAAGTGTAATAGTTGATCAATTGGTCAAAATAAGTGGCGATGAGTGTGTAACGGATTGGGGCGCTATTGGAGAAAGTGCACACAAAAATGGCACTTATGGTGACATTCTTGTGTACAAAAAATAGTCAGCTTTTCTTGCCCGGTCCTCTTCGCGGGCGCGCCCGCTCCCACAGGGATCACCACAGGCCAGAATCCTGTGCAGTATCTGTGGGAGCGGGCGTGCCCGCGAAGAGGCCGGAACAGGCGAATTCATTCCATTGGCGGCAATCGCCGCTTCACCGGGCTTTTCTTGATGATGGCGGTGTTGGTCTCGGCCAGCACATTGATGCGGTCGAGCAGGGTGTCCAGTTGCTCCATCGAGCGCACATGCAACCGGGCAATGAAACAGTCCTCCCCGGTGACCTTGTCGCACTCGGTGAACTCGGGGATGGCAATGATCTGCCGTTCTACCTCCTGCAGCTGGCCCGGCAGTGGGCGGATGCGCACGATGGCCAGTAACTGGTAACCAAAGGCGCGCGGGTCGACCTCCACGGTGTAACCGCGCAGCACCCCACGCTCTTCCAGTCGGCGCAGGCGCTCGCTGACGCTGGGCGCGGACAGCCCGCTGACTTGCGCCAAGGCTTTGAGCGAGCGACGCGAGTCTTCCATCAGTGCGTTGATCAGCAGTTGGTCGATGGCATCGGTCATGGTCACCTCGTCAGGTAATTCGCCTTATTTGCCTTGATAGTAAAGGCAAGGCTGCAAATTTGCCTTGGTAAACCGCTGGAAGGCAAGGCTGCAACCTTTGCATACTGTTTTCATCGTCAATGGGAGGTGCGAGATGGACAGTTCATTGCGCCGTGGCTCGCTGGAAATGGTCGCCGCCATGCTGATTTCCGGGACCATCGGCTGGTTCGTGCTGGTGTCGGGGCAGCCGGTGCTCGAGGTGGTGTTCTGGCGCTGCGTTTTCGGCGCCGTGACCCTGCTGGTGATTTGCGCCGCTTTCGGCTTTTTGCGGGCCGGAGTCATCAGCCGTACGGCGTTCCTGTTGGCGATCGCCAGCGGCGTGGCCATTGTCGGCAACTGGCTGCTGCTGTTTGCCTCGTATTCCCGTGCGTCGATCGCCATCGGGACAGCGGTGTACAACGTGCAGCCGTTCATGCTGGTGGGGCTGGCAGCGCTGTTTCTGGGCGAAAAGATCACACTGGCCAAGCTTACATGGCTTAGCGTGGCGTTCCTTGGCATGTTGGCCATCGTCAGCGCCCATGGTGCGGGGCAGGGCGGTGGTGAGGAATACTTGCTGGGCATTGGCCTGGCACTGGGCGCGGCGTTTTTGTATGCCATTGCGGCGTTGATCATCAAGCGGCTGAAAGGCACCCCGCCTCACCTGATCGCGTTGATCCAGGTAACGACGGGTGTGCTGTTGCTGGCGCCGTGGGTCAAGCTCGGCGGATTGCCGGGTGAAGTGTCAGCGCTGGCCAGCCTGTTGACGCTAGGCATGGTCCACACCGGCCTCATGTATGTGCTGCTGTACAGTGCCATCCAGCGTTTGCCCACGGCGTTGACCGGGGCGCTGTCGTTCATTTACCCGATTGCGGCGATTCTGGTGGACTGGGTGGCGTTCGGGCACCGCTTGGCGCCGCTGCAATGGCTGGGGGTAGGGCTGATTCTGCTGGCAGCGGCGGGGATGCAGCAGGGATGGTGGTTCCGGCCGGCGCGGCTTGCAGTCAAGAACTGAAGTGACCTTGCGGGCCTCTTCGCGGGTAAACCCGCTCCCACAGGATCACCGTGGCTCTGAATACTGTGGGGTCCCTGGGGGAGCGGGTTTACCCGCGAAGAGGCCGGCAAGGTAGAATGCCGCTTTTGCCAGCCTGCGACCCACCATGACTTCCCCGATTCACACCTTGGAGCAGCACCTGCTCGCCGCCCTCGACCCTGCCCCGCAGGAAACCCGCCGCCTGTTCCATGGCCGTGGCCGCTGCTGGGCAGGCCTGGAGCAGGTCACTGTCGACTGGTTGCAAGGCGTGCTCTCGGTAGCCCTGTTCCGTGAGCTGCCCGAGGGCCAACTGGCCGAACTGGAAGCCATGCTGCGCACTGTGGCCCAGTCCCCGCAATGGGCCGGCCAGGCCATTCTCATCCAGCACCGCTACTTGCCCGACAGCCCGGGCCAGTGGCTGCTGGGCGAGCCGTGCCACCAACGTGAGGTGGTCGAAGACGGCCTGACCTACCTGCTGGACCTGGGCGTGCGGCAGAACAACGGCCTGTTCCTCGACATGCGCTATGGCCGGCGCTGGGTGCGCGAGCAGGCGGCGGGCAAGCGCGTGCTGAACCTGTTCGCCTACACCTGCGGCTTCTCGGTGGCAGCGATTGCCGGGGGCGCTGAGCAGGTGGTGAACCTGGACATGGCCAAGTCGGCGCTGTCCCGCGGGCGCGATAACCATCGCCTGAATGGCCACGATGCATCGCGTGTGGCCTACCTGGGGCATGAGCTGTTCAAGTCGTGGGGCAAGGTGCGCAAGTATGGGCCCTACGACCTGATCATCATCGACCCGCCGACCTTCCAGCGTGGCAGCTTCGTGCTGACCCAGGATTACGCGAAGATCCTGCGGCGTTTGCCGGAGTTGCTGAGCGCGGGTGGGACGGTGCTAGCCTGTGTCAACGACCCGGGTGTCGGGCCGGAGTTTCTGATCGAGGGGATGGCTGAGCAGGCGCCATCGCTGGTGTTTGTAGAGCGGCTGGAGAACCCGCCGGAGTTTCCGGATGTGGACCCGGCCGGGGGGCTCAAGGCCTTGGTATTCCGCCAGGTTTGATGTTGCTCTTACTGGCCTCTTCGCGGGCATGCCCGCTCCCACAGGGACCGCACAGCACGAAGGCCTGTGATGATCCTTGTGGGAGCGGGCGAGCCCGCGAAAGGGCCGGTGCAGGCGAATTCATGCCCCCAGGGCCTGCAGTGGCAGCGGGTACACCTGGGCAAAACTCACGTTGTCGGTCTGGTCCACCCGCTTCTTCAGCCGCTCGTTGAACGCCCGGCTCACCGCATACTGCCCGCCGGAGATGGTGCGGAACTGCGCCGTCAGCACAAACCCGTTCAAGTCCATGCGGTCCACCCCGAACACTTGCAGCGGCCCTTGCAGGTTGATGCGCAGCAGCGGATCTTCGCTGATCGACTTGCCCACGTCATGGATCAGCGCCAGTGACGCATCCACATCACTGTCGTAGGTGAACTGCACCGAGAAGAACGCATAGGCGAACTGCCGCGACTGGTTGGTAACCGCCTTGATCTGGCCGAACGGCACCGAGTGCACGAAGCCTTTGCCATCGCGCAGGCGCAAGGTACGGATCGTCAGGCTTTCGACGGTACCGGCATGGCCGGAATCAAGCACCACCCAGTCGCCGATGGAAATGGTGTCCTCGATCAGGATGAACAGCCCGGTAATCACATCCTGTACCAGTTGCTGCGAGCCAAAGCCGATGGCCAGGCCGATCACCCCGGCACCGGCCAGCAGTGGTGCGACGTTGATGCCCAGGTTGGCCATGGTGGTGATGGTGCAGATGACGATCAGGATCACTTTGATCGCATTGCGCAGCATCGGCAGGATGGTCCGTACCCGGGTGCTCGGCTGGCGTGCGCTGCGGCGGCCCACGGGTGGCTTGAGTGCTTCCTGGATGGCCGTGTCGAGTACCACCCACAGCAGCCAGGTGACCAGCAGGATCAGGCCAATGCTCGACAGCGAGTTGCTGATCGCCTGGCCCAGGCGGTTGCTCAGGGCAAAATCCACCACCGAGAAGCCCCAGATGCGCCCCAGCAGTTCGATGAAGGTCACCGCCATGGCGATGCGCAGTAGCGCATGGGCGAGGCTGCGCAGCAGCTCCTTGTAAGGGCGTACCCGCTGCGCCGGGTCGGTTTCGCGCTGGGCTAGCAAGTGTTGCAGCAAGGTGCTGAGGAACACGGTACAGACCAGCAGTACAGTGGTCAGCAAGGCTTTCTGCAGGGCCTTCTGGCTTTCTTCGCCGGCGCCGATCAGGTGAATGGCCGACACCAGGATCATCAGCAGGATCGGCAGATACCACAGCACCGAAAAGATCCGCAGGGTCTCCTGCACGGCGCGATGCTGCACGCGGTCCTTGAAGGCGCGGTTGCGGATCAGGTGCGCCACCGGGCGCCGCAGGCGGATTACCAGGCTGGCGAAGATGAAGGTGGCAATCAGGCCGGTGGCCACCGCGATGCTGGCGGTGATGTTGCCGCCCAGCTGGCGGGCGATCTGTGGGCTGGTCAGGGCGTCGCTCCAGGCCGCGAGGAAGCCGATCATGAACAGCGGGCGGGGGGCCAGGCGTTTGATGACCGCCACGGCGTCGCGTTTGTGCCCGGCATCGAACAGGGTCACCAGGCACAGGATGATCGAAGTCGAGAACAGGCCGCTGCTGGTGGCGTAAGCCAGGCTCAGGCCCAGGGCGCGGGCCACTGACGGGTCGAGAAAGCGGCTGGCGTACAGCGTCAGCGGCAGGCTGGCCAGCGCCGGCAGGGTGTAGGGCAGCAGGTAGCCGAGCAGGCTGCTGGCGCGTTTGCGTTCGCGTAGCCAGGGCGTACCGGAAGTGCGTTTGGCGACCCAGCGGCCGAGGCTGGTGAATGCGGCGAAGCTGGCGGCCCAGGTCAGGGTGAGCAGAATGAAGTTGCCGACCAGTTGCAGCGTATCGGTGGCCGAATGGCGGTCAACCAGGCGCTCGACTTCCTTGGCGGCGCGGTCGGTTCGCAGGCGCCAGGCATCCACCAGATGGGCGTCCAGGTCCAGCTCCTGAGCGGCGCTGTCCAGGCCGTCGGCCAGGGCGCCAAGCAGTCCGCCTTGCAGTACCGGTTCGGGTTCGGCGGGTTGTTCTTCAGTGGGGGTGGGGTCAGCGGCCAACAGGTGGGTGCTCAGCAGGCAGCCGAGCAGCAGGGTAGAGAGAAAATGCAGCACTGGAGTACTCCTTGGGCCGGGGTGAGCGGGGCAGGGTTACTCAAGGAACTGATTGCAGGTTGGTGGAGAAAGTTCGAAGAGGTGTGTCAAAACGACTGGCGCTATCGCCGGCAAGCCAGCTCCCACAGATACTGCACACGCCTCGGGCATTGTGCAGTACCTGCCTGCATCAGTTATTGACCGGTATAGATCTGGTCAAACACCCCACCATCGTTGAAGTGGGTCTTCTGCACGGTGCGCCAGTCACCAAAGGTCTTCTCTACCGACAGGAAGTCCACTTTAGGGAAACGGTCGGTGTATTTGGCCAGTACTGCTGCATCACGCGGGCGCAGGTAGTTGTTGGCGGCGATCTCCTGGGCTTCTGGGGACCACAGGTACTTCAGGTATTCCTCGGCCACGGCCTTGGTACCTTTCTTCAGCACGACCTTGTCGACCACGCTGACAGGTGGCTCGGCTTCGGCAGACACGCTTGGGTAAACCACTTCGAACTGGTCGCGGCCGAACTCGCGGGCGATCATCTCGGCTTCGTTCTCGAAGGTGACCAGCACATCACCAATCTGGTTGGTCATGAAGGTGGTGGTGGCGGCACGGCCACCGGTGTCCAGCACCGGGGCCTGCTTGAACAGCTTGCCGACGAAATCGCGGGCCTTGCTCTCGTCACCGCCTTGCTTGAGCACATAGCCCCAGGCCGACAGGTACGTGTAGCGCCCGTTACCCGACGTTTTCGGGTTGGGCACGATCACTTGCACGCCGTCCTTGAGCAGGTCGGGCCAGTCTTTCAGGGCTTTCGGGTTGCCCTTGCGCACGATGAACACAGTGGCCGAGGTGAACGGCGCGCTGTTGTTCGGCAGGCGGGTTACCCAGTTGTCCGGCACCAGCTTGCCATTGTCGACCAGGGCGTTGATGTCGGTGGCCATGTTCATGGTGATGACATCGGCCGGCAGGCCATCGATCACGGCACGCGCCTGTTTGCTCGAACCGCCGAAGGACATCTGCACGTTGACCTTCTCTTTGTGCTCGGCTTCCCAGTGCTTCTGGAAGGCCGGGTTGTAGTCCTTGTAGAAGTCGCGCATCACGTCGTAGGAAACGTTCAGCAGGGTGGGGGCGGCCTGGGCGAGGTTGCCCAGGGCCAGGCCTGCGGCGAGCAGCGAGGCGGTGAAGAGTTTTTTCACGTTGCTTCCTTGTTATCGAGGTGTTGGCAATTTGCCTGCGACTATAGCGGGTGGGTTTGTGGCGGTTAAAGAACAAAAATGACTTTGGTTATGCCGTTGCCTGTACTGGCCTCTTCGCGGGTAAACCCGCTCCCACAGGGGCCGCGCACCGCTAAGGCCTGTGGTGATCCTGTGGGAGCGGGTTTACCCGCGAAAGGGCCAGTACAGGCAGCATCATTGTTTGGGAAACAGCCCATTCCCACACCGGGAACAGAACGCCGCCCCATGCTCATGCGTCTTTTTGTGACACGTCGGGCAATCATGCTGCAGCTGCTCCCCGCGCATGGCATTGGCCAGTTCGGCGGTAAAGATGCCGGTCGGCACGGCAATGATCGAATAACCGGTAATCATCACCAGCGACGACAGCACCTGCCCCAGCGGCGTCTTTGGCACGATGTCGCCAAAGCCTACGGTGGTGAGGGTGACGATGGCCCAGTAGATGCCTTTGGGGATGCTGGTAAAGCCGTGCTCCGGCCCTTCGATCACGTACATCAGCGTGCCGAACACCGTCACCAGGGTCGATACCGTCACCAGGAACACGATGATCTTCTGCTTGCTACCGCGCAGCGCCTCCATCAGGTAGTGAGCCTGCTTGAGATAGGGGCTGAGCTTGAGCACGCGGAAGATCCGCAGCATCCGTATCACCCGGATGATCAGCAGGTACTGGGCGTCGCTGTAATAGAGGGCGATGATCCCCGGCACGATCGCCAGCAAGTCGACCAGGCCATAAAAACTGAAGGCATAGCGCAAGGGCTTGGGCGAGCAGTACAGGCGAGTGATGTATTCGGCCAGGAATATCGCCGTAAAGCCCCACTCGATGCCGGCCAGCAGGCCGGCGTAGCCTTGGTGCACTTCGTCGATGCTGTCGAGGATGACGGTGACCAGGCTGGCCAGGATTATCAGCAGGAGGATTTTGTCGAAGCGTCTTCCTGCCACGGTATCGGACTGGAAGACGATGACGAAGAGCCGCTCGCGCAGGCTCGCAGGGTTATTCATTGGCTCATTCCAAAAAAGCGATGGGCTGAGCCTAGGGGTTGCATTTCAGCTGTGCAAGCGGCTGGCGTTGCGCTGCCTGGGCTGAGCCAGGTGGCTGCCCAGGTGCATCAGCCAGCAGGCGGCGACGAAGGGCGCGGTCAGGCCCGGCACGGGCAGCAGCTTGAACAGCGGTTGCAGCAACAGGGCCAAGGCGATGGCCAGCAGCGTCACCCAGGGTTTTTCACCTTGCCTGCTGAAGGCCAGTGCCGCCAGCGCGGCGTTGAAGCCATACAGGCCGAGCCATGCTGCCTGCGCCTGGTCGGCAATCAACGCCACGCCCCCACCGATGGCTGAGCCGATCACCGCCCACATTGCCGCGTAGGGGTTGGCGATGAACATGCCGACGATGATCAGCAACCCGGCCAAGGGCTGGTCAAGCAGGAAGATCTGACCTACACCACGCGCCAGGGCGTCCAGCGGGTCGGCCTCGACGAAGCTGTTGGGCGATGGGCTGGTGAGCATCAGCGTGCCCCAGCCCAGCAGGACGAACGGCGCGGTATAGGCAATCAGCAGCTTACCGCCGCGCTTGCGCCACTGGTGGGTGATGATGCTGGACAGGCCGCCGGCGGCGATGATCAGGGGGGGCAATATGACCGACCAGGGCAGCACGGCGCTGATCAGGATGCCGATCAGCACGCCGTTGTAGCAGTACAGCCCGGCCTGGCGGTCGGCGCGGTCGTAGCCGCGGGCCTGGGCGGTGAGCAGGCCGGCCAGGGCGCCGAGCAGGGCGCCGCCGACCAGGTTGGGCGCGGTCAGCAGAATGGCCAGCAGGCAGCACAGGCCGCACAGGGGGTTGCGCAGCAGCAGCACCTGGCTGAAGCCGTTGAGTAATGCCGTGGCCCAGTCAGGGCACGGGTTGACGAAATTTTTGGTGTACATGGGGCAGTCAGTGAGGTTGATGGGGAGCGGTGGGCCTCTTTGGGCCTCGGTTTTCCGCAGTGCAGGTAGATCGGTGTACGGGGAGGGCTGCGCCCTCCGATCGCGACGCAAGGCCGCTCCCACAGGGATCGCATTTCCTTGTGCCAGCGCGGGCCCTGTGGGAGCGGCCTTGTGTCGCGATAGGGGCGCAGAGCGCCCCCGGCAATCTCAGATCAAAGTCTCGATCCGCAGCGTGTTAGTCGACCCTGGCTTGCCGAAAGGCACACCGGCTGTGATCAGCAGCGTGTCGCCACGGCTGGCCATGCCTTGCGCCTGGGCAATCTCCAGGGCGGTGGAAACCACCTCGTCCACTTGGCGCAGGCGGTCGTTGACCACCGAATGCACGCCCCAGGCCACGCTCAGGCGGCGCGCGGTGTTCAGGTTCGGCGTCAGGTTGAGGATCGGTGCCCGTGGCCGCTCGCGTGCAGCGCGCAGGGTCGAGGCGCCCGACTCGCTGTAGTTGACCAGCACCGCCACCGGCAGGATGCCGCTGATGCGGCGGATGGCGCAGCTGATGGCGTCCGACACGGTGGCCTCGGCCTTCGGCCGGCCAACATCGAGCTGGGCCTGGTAGTCAGGGCCGTTTTCCACCTGGCGGATGATCTTGCTCATCATCTGCACGGCTTCCAGCGGGTAGTCACCCGAGGCAGTCTCGGCCGACAACATGACCGCATCGGCACCTTCGGCCACGGCGTTGGCCACGTCAGTGACTTCGGCACGGGTCGGCGCCGGCGAGAAGCGCATGGACTCGAGCATCTGCGTGGCCACCACCACCGGTTTGCCCAGCTGGCGGCAGGTGTTGATGATGCGCTTCTGGATTTGCGGCACGCTTTCGGCCGGCACTTCCACGCCCAGGTCACCACGCGCCACCATGATCGCGTCTGCCAGTTCGGCAATGGCTTGCAGTTGTTCGACCGCCGAGGGTTTCTCGATCTTGGCCATCAGGTAGGCGCGATCGCCAATCAGCTGGCGCGCTTCGACGATGTCCTCAGGGCGCTGCACAAACGACAGGGCCACCCAGTCCACGCCCAGTTCCAGGCCAAAGGCCAGGTCGCGGCGGTCCTTTTCGGTGAGCGGGGAGAGGTCGAGTACTGCTTGCGGTACGTTGACACCCTTGCGGTCGGACAGCTCGCCACCGTTCAGCACTTCAGTGTCGATAGCATCGTTGTGCTTGGCGGTGACGCGCAGGCGCAGCTTGCCATCGTCCAGCAGCAGGTCCATGCCGGGCTCGAGGGCTGCGATGATTTCAGGGTGTGGCAGGTTGACCCGGCGGCTGTCGCCCGGGGTCTTGTCCAGGTCCAGGCGCAGCGCCTGGCCGCGTTGCAGCTGCACCTTGCCTTCGGCAAAGCGGCCCACGCGCAGCTTTGGCCCTTGCAGGTCCATGAGGATGCCCAGCGGGTAGTTCAGTTGCTGCTCCACTTCGCGGATCCACTGGTAACGCAAGGCGTGGTCAGCGTGTTCGCCGTGGCTGAAGTTGAGGCGGAAGATGTTCACGCCGGCTTCGACCAGTTGGCGGATGTCGTCGATGCCGTTGATCGCAGGGCCGAGGGTGGCGAGGATCTTTACTTTTTTATCAGGCGTCATGGTTGGGCAGTCTCGAGGATCAGGATGGCGCGGAAGTCGTTGACGTTGGTGCGGGTCGGCTCGGTGACGATCAGCGCATCCAGCGCAGCGAAATAGCCATAGCCGTTGTTGTTGTCCAGCTCGTCGCTGGCCGACAGGCCCAGGGCCTCGGCGCGGGCGTAACTGCCCGGGGTCATGAAGGCACCGGCGTTTTCTTCCGAGCCGTCGATGCCGTCGGTGTCGCCGGCCAGCGCGTATACCCCCGGCAGGCCTTTCAGGCTTTCAGTGAGGCTGAGCAGGAACTCGGCGTTGCGCCCGCCACGGCCATTGCCGCGTACGGTCACGGTGGTTTCGCCGCCGGACAGGATCACGCAAGGTGCCTTCAATGGCTGGCCGTGCTGAACGATCTGCCGGGCAATACCGGCGTGAACCTTGGCCACTTCGCGCGACTCGCCTTCCAGGTCGCCGAGAATCAGCGGGCTGAAACCAGCCTGTCGGGCTTTGACTGCGGCGGCCTCGAGCGACTGCTGGGGTTTGGCGATCAGCTGGAAGTGGCTGCGGGCCAGGGCCGGGTCATCGGCCTTGACGGTTTCCGAGGCAGGGTTGTTCAGCCAGTCGATGACCGCTTTCGGCGCTTCGATGTTGTAGCGTTTCAGAATGGCCAGGGCATCAGCCGACGTGCTCGGGTCGGCCACGGTGGGGCCGGAGGCGATCACGGTGGCGAGGTCGCCCGGTACATCGGAAATGGCATAGGTGTAGACCGTGGCCGGCCAGCAGGCCTTGGCCAGGCGGCCGCCCTTGATCGCCGAGAGGTGCTTGCGCACGCAGTTCATCTCGCCGATGGTGGCGCCGGACTTGAGCAGTGCCTTGTTGATATGTTGCTTGTCGGCCAGGGTCAGGCCTTCGGCCGGCAGCGCCAGCAGGGCGGAACCACCGCCAGACAGCAGGAAGATGACGCGGTCGTCTTCATTGAGGTTGCTGACCAGTTCCAGAACGCGCTTGGCCACGGCCAGGCCGGCGGCATCCGGTACCGGGTGGGCGGCTTCGACCACTTCGATTTTCTGGCAGTTGGCGCCGTGGCCGTAACGGGTCACGACCAGGCCGGAGACTTCGCCCTGCCAGCTTTTTTCGACCACTTCGGCCATGGCGGCTGCGGCCTTGCCGGCGCCGATGACGATGACCCGGCCGCTACGGTCGGCGGGCAGGTAGGGTTCGAGGACTTGGCGGGGGTGGGCGGCAGCGATGGCTGTGTCGAACAGCTCGCGGAGAATTTTTTGCGGATCGACCGACATGGCAGGCTCCCAATTATTGTTGTTCTGCAGAATCAAAAACGCCCCTGGAACTGCCTCCGTGCAGGCCGAACCAGGGGCGGGTGTTGCTCGGTGCTACCGCTGAACCTGTGGTCGCAGGTTCAGCGGTGTTGGCTTCTTCGCGCTGAACCGCCGCGAAGAAGCCGGTAAGGTCTACTACTTACTTGTCGCCGCGGATCGAGAAGTTGGCCATGTGTTCCAGGCCTTTGATCAGCGCCGAGTGGTCCCAGTTGCCGCCACCCAGGGCCTGGCAGGTGTTGAACACTTGCTGGGCATTGGAGGTGTTGGGCAGGTTGATGCCCAGTTCCTTGGCGCCTTGCAGGGCCAGGTTCAGGTCTTTCTGGTGCAGGTTGATGCGGAAGCCTGGGTCGAAGGTGCCCTTGATCATGCGCTCGGCGTGCACTTCGAGGATTTTCGACGAAGCAAAGCCGCCCATCAGTGCTTCACGCACCTTGGCCGGGTCGGCGCCGTTCTTGGCGGCGAACAGCAGTGCTTCGCTGACGGCCTGGATGTTCAGGGCGACGATGATCTGGTTGGCGACCTTGGCGGTCTGGCCGTCACCGTTGCCACCCACGCGGGTGATGTTCTTGCCCATGGCTTCGAACAGCGGCAGGGTGCGCTCGAAGGCTTTCGGGCAGCCACCAACCATGATGCTCAGGGTAGCGGCCTTGGCGCCGACTTCACCACCGGACACCGGGGCGTCCAGGTAGGCTGCGCCGGTTGCCTTGATTTTTTCGGCGAACGCTTTGGTGGCGGTAGGCGAGATCGAACTCATGTCGATCACGATCTTGTTCGGGCCTACGCCCTCAGCCACGCCGTTTTCACCGAACAGTACGGCTTCCACCTGCGGAGTGTCCGGCACCATGACGATGATGAATTCGGCTTCCTGGGCAACTTCTTTCGGGTTGGCCAGGGCCACTGCACCGGCGGCGATCAGGTCGGCTGGCGCGGCGTCGTGGTGGGTGGAAACGAACAGGCTGTGACCTGCTTTTTGCAGGTTTTGGGCCATGGGCTTGCCCATGATGCCGGTGCCGATGAAACCGATTTTAGCCATGAGAAATTACCTCTTTGTAATTGTGATATCTCAAGCAAGCTTTGGCCCCCTGTGGGAGCGGGCTCGCCCGCGAAGCAGACAACTCGGTGGATGGCACCGGCTTTGCCGGTGTTCGCGGGCGAGCCCGCTCCCACAGGGTCCCGAGTTGTTCCTCAGATTGCGTTGTGGGTTTTCAGCCAGCCCAGGCCCGCTTCGGTGGTGGTCTTGGGCTTGTACTCCGCGCCCACCCAGCCTTGGTAGCCAATGCGGTCCAGGTGCTCGAACAGGAAGCGGTAGTTGATCTCGCCGGTGCCTGGTTCATTGCGGCCGGGGTTGTCGGCCAGCTGGATGTGGTTGATCAGTTGCAGGTTGGTTTCCATGGTGCGAGCCAGGTCACCTTCCATGATCTGCATGTGGTAGATGTCGTACTGCAGGAACAGGTTGTCACTGCCCACTTCGGCCTGGATTTCCAGGGCCTGCTGGGTGGTGTTCAGGTAAAAGCCCGGGATGTCGCGGGTGTTGATCATTTCCATGACCAGGCGGATACCGGCGGCCTTGAGCTTTTCGGCTGCGTAGCGCAGGTTTTCGACGAAGGTCTTGCGCACGGTGGCGCAGTCCGGGCCTTGTGGGCGAATGCCGGCCAGGGCGTTGACCTGGGTGTTGCCCAGCACCTTGGCGTATTCGATGGCCTTGTCGACACCGGCGCGGAATTCTTCGATGCGGTCGGGGTGGCAGGTGATACCGCGCTCACCTTTGGCCCAGTCGCCGGCAGGCAGGTTGAACAGCACCTGGGTCAGGCCATTGGCTTCCAGCTGCTGCTTGATTTCTGCAGCGCTGAAGTCGTAGGGGAACAGGTATTCGACGCCACTGAAACCGGCGTCGGCGGCAGCCTTGAAGCGGGCCAGGAAGTCCTGTTCGGTGAACAGCATGGACAGGTTGGCAGCGAAGCGAGGCATGAGTTGTCTCCTTGCGATGAAGGCCCCCAGGGCGTGCCTGGGGGCGTCAGGCGATCAGTCCAGCATCGAGATGGCGGTTGGCGCGTCGTTGCCGACCAGCGCCAGGTCTTCGAACTCGTTGACCGCGTTGATCTCGGTGCCCATGGAAATGTTGGTCACACGCTCGAGAATCACTTCGACCACAACCGGCACGCGGAACTCTTCGGCCATCTTCTGCGCCTTGAGCAGGGCAGGGGCGATCTCGGCCGGCTCGAACACGCGAATGGCTTTGCAGCCCAGGCCTTCGACCACTGCAACGTGGTCGACACCGTAGGTGGCGGCGTCGGTCGAGTTGATGTTCTCGAACGCCAGTTGTACACAGTAATCCATGTCGAAGCCACGCTGCGCCTGACGGATCAGGCCCAGGTAGGCGTTGTTCACCAGCACGTGGACGTACGGCAGGTTGAACTGCGCACCCACTGCCAGTTCCTCGATCATGAACTGGAAGTCGTAGTCACCCGACAGCGCGACAACCTTGCGTTTCGGGTCTGCCTTCACAACACCCAGTGCGGCAGGGATGGTCCAGCCCAGCGGGCCGGCCTGGCCGCAGTTGATCCAGTGGCGTGGCTTGTACACGTGCAGGAACTGCGCGCCGGCAATCTGCGACAGGCCGATGGTGCTGACGTAGGTGGTGTCCTTGCCGAATACCTGGTTCATCTCTTCATACACGCGCTGCGGCTTGACCGGCACGTTGTCGAAGTGGGTCTTGCGCTGCAGGGTGGCTTTGCGCTGTTGGCAATCTTCCAGCCAGGCAGCACGGTCCTTCAGCTTGCCAGCGGCTTTCCACTCGCGGGCCACTTCCAGGAACACGTCCAGTGCCTTGCCAGCGTCGGAAACGATACCCAGGTCCGGGGTGAATACGCGGCCGATCTGGGTCGGTTCGATGTCGACGTGCACGAACTTGCGGCCTTCGGTGTAGACATCGACGGAGCCGGTGTGGCGGTTGGCCCAGCGGTTACCGATACCGAACACCAGGTCGGATTTCAGCAGGGTGGCGTTGCCGTAGCGGTGCGAAGTCTGCAGGCCGACCATGCCGACCATTTGGGCGTGGTCGTCCGGGATGGTGCCCCAGCCCATCAGGGTCGGGATTACCGGTACGCCGGTCAGTTCGGCGAACTCGACCAGCTTGTCGCTGGCATCGGCGTTGATGATGCCGCCGCCGGCGACCAGCAGCGGGCGCTCGGCGTCGTTGAGCAGGGCCAGAGCTTTTTCAGCCTGTACGCGAGTGGCGGACGGCTTGTTGACGGCCAGCGGCTCGTAGGCGTCGATGTCGAATTCGATTTCGGCCATCTGCACGTCGAACGGCAGGTCGATCAGTACCGGGCCTGGGCGGCCGGTGCGCATTTCATAGAAGGCCTTCTGGAAGGCGTAAGGCACCTGGCCTGGCTCCAGAACGGTGGTCGCCCACTTGGTCACCGGCTTGACGATGCTGGTGATGTCGACGGCCTGGAAGTCTTCTTTGTGCAGGCGTGCACGCGGGGCCTGGCCGGTGATGCAGAGGATCGGGATGGAGTCGGCCGAGGCGCTGTACAGGCCGGTGACCATGTCGGTGCCGGCTGGGCCGGAAGTGCCGATGCACACGCCGATGTTGCCCGGGTTGGCACGGGTGTAGCCCTCGGCCATGTGCGAGGCACCTTCGACGTGGCGAGCGAGGACGTGATCGATGCCACCGACTTTCTTCAGGGCCGAGTACAACGGGTTGATGGCAGCCCCTGGGATGCCGAACGCGGTATCTACACCTTCACGGCGCATGACCAGAACGGCTGCATCGATTGCTCTCATTTTGCTCATGGGTTGTGCCTCATCGATTTTGTAATTGTATACAACTTGCTTTGCGACAGAGTGTATTCACGGCTGGCGGCTCAGGTCAATGGGTTTTCATCGGGTAGGCCGGGTTTCGTCAAAGCGGCCGTGAAAACGGCTATTTGCGCCATCGCATACGATCGTTTCAAAATATTGTATACAAAATATCCTTTCGTTGTGTTCTATTTGCCCTATCGGTTTTCAACTGCCCTCAGGGCTTCTCACAACAAGAAGAGGACCTTTCCATGAACGTCTTGAACCTGAAAGTCGCTGTCAGCCTGGTAAATGCCGCACTGGCAGCAGGCCGCAAGATCAATGCCGCGCCACTGACCGTGGCGGTGCTGGATGCCGGCGGGCACCTGCTGGCGCTACAGCGTGAGGATGGCGCAAGCCTTATCCGCCCTGAAGTTGCCACTGGCAAAGCCTGGGGCGCGATTGCCCTGGGCAAGGGGTCGCGCCTGCTGGCGCTGGACGCGCAGCAGCGTCCGGCGTTTTTTGCCGCGTTGAACGGGATGGGTGAACGGCCGGTGGTGCCGGCACCGGGTGGTGTGCTGATTCGTGATCAGGACGGTAAGGTGCTGGGTGCGGTGGGGATCAGCGGCGATACGTCGGATATCGACGAGCAGTGTGCGATCAGTGCGATCGAGGAGGTGGGGTTGAAGGCGGATGCGGGTGTAGCAGCCTAAATCGCTATGGCCTGATCTGGCCACATCGCCGGCAAGCCAGCTCCCACAGGTACACCACAGTGATCAGGAACTGTGGAAGCCCTGTGGGAGCTGGCTTGCCGGCGAATGGGCTGCGAAGCAGCCCCAGTGGCCCTGTCACGCTGCTTCAGGCTCACAGCCTTTCAAGACCATGCGAATGATGGTCTCGGCCGCCGCGTCATAATCGCTGTCGGCCAGCTTGGCCTTGCCAGTCACCGCAGAAATCTGCCAGTCGAAGTCGGCATAGGTCTGGGTCGCCGCCCAGATGCTGAACATCAGGTGATGCGCGTCCACATGGGCAATCTGCCCGCGGTCGATCCAGCGCTGGATGCACTCGATGTTGTGCCGGGCCTGCTCGTTCAGCTGCTCCACCTGGTTGGGCGACAGGTGCGGGGCGCCGTGCATGATCTCGCTGGCAAACACCTTGGAGGCGTGCGGCAGGTCGCGCGAGATGCGGATCTTCGAACGAATGTACGCACTCAGCACTTCCTTGGGGTCGCCCTCGGCATTGAACGGCGTCGAGGCCTGCATGATTGGCGCGATGATGCTTTCCAGGACTTCGCGGTAGAGGTTGTCCTTGGACTTGAAGTAGTAATACACGTTCGGCTTGGGCAGGCCGGCCTTGGCCGCGATATCGCTGGTCTTGGTGGCGGCGAAGCCCTTGTCGGCGAATTCCTCGCTGGCCGCGCGCAGGATCAATTCCTTGTTGCGCTCGCGAATGGTGCTCATGGTCAGGGATCTTCCTCGTGTCTGGCCACCTCTAAGAGGGATCGGGCATGGTAGCACCGCGCTCGACGGGCGCTCAAGGCAGCGGCTTTGGGCTAGAATCCGTGGCACACACCTATCTGGATACAGGCAAACATGGCAGGAAGCAGTCTACTGGTACTGATCGACGACATCGCCACGGTGCTTGATGACGTCTCGCTAATGACCAAGGTGGCGGCAAAAAAAACAGCAGGTGTGCTGGGCGATGACCTGGCGCTGAACGCCCAGCAGGTTACCGGTGTGCGTGCCGAGCGCGAAATACCGGTGGTGTGGGCGGTGGCCAAGGGGTCGTTCGTCAACAAGGCAATCCTGGTGCCGGCAGCGCTGCTGATCAGTGCGTTCATTCCGTGGGCGGTTACGCCATTGTTGATGATCGGTGGCGCCTACCTGTGTTTCGAAGGCTTCGAGAAGCTGGCGCACAAGTTCCTGCACAGCAAGGAAGAGGACGACGCGCAGCACAATGCCCGGAAGGAAGCCGTGGCTGACGCCACTGTCGACCTGGTGGCGTTCGAGAAAACCAAGATCAAGGGCGCGGTGCGCACCGATTTCATCCTGTCAGCGGAAATCATCGCCATCACCTTGGGTACCGTGGCCGATGCGCCGCTGAGCCAGCAGATCATCGTGCTGTCGGGCATCGCCATCGTCATGACCATCGGCGTTTACGGGCTGGTGGCCGGCATCGTCAAGCTCGATGACCTGGGGTTGTGGATGACCCAAAAGGCATCGAGCCTGACCCAGGCCGTTGGTAACGGAATCCTGCGGGCCGCACCGTACATGATGAAAAGCCTGTCGGTGATCGGCACGGCGGCGATGTTTCTGGTCGGTGGCGGCATTCTGGTTCATGGCATCGAGCCGCTGCATCATGCCATCGAGGCGTTCAGCGAGGGGCGTGGCGGGGCGTTGACCGGGGCACTGCTCAATGGCGTAGCCGGTGTGCTGGCCGGTGGCGTGGTGCTGGCGGTGGTGGCGGTTGCCGGCAAATTGTGGCAGGCAATCCGGCCTGCCACATAAGGTGCATGGCGGGGGCTTGCCCGCTCCCACAAGTACAGCAAACCTTAGAAATAGCACTGGCCCTGTGGGAGCGGGCAAGCCCGCGAACACCGGCAAAGCCGGTGCCATATAACGCGTTGTCGGCTCACTGGTTTACTGTTCGGTCAGCGCACCTTGATCCTGTGGTTTCCAGGCCAGCAGCCCTTTGCTGAAGTCGTTGGCCGCACTCTGGTAGTAGGCGATAGCCCGGCGAACCAGCGGGGTGTCGGTGCCAGCAGCCATTTCCCGACTGTTGCCCAGTGCATCCTGATGCACCCGCATGCCGCCGCGTGGGCTGAGGATCGCCAGGTCCTTGCCGTCGAACAGCCCCAGGTGCTGGTAGTTGCCGATCAGTACCCGTGGCGGCAAGCTACCTTCGCGCAGCAGGTCACGGCCGAAGAAGGTCGAGGTGTAGCTCAGGTTGAGCAGGCCGAGCAGGGTTGGTGCAAGGTCGATCTGGCTGGCCAGTTGTGCGTCTTCGCGGGGGGCGATCAGCTTGGGCGCGTAGATCCACAGCGGAATCTGGTAGTTGCTCACCGGCAAGTCTTCCATCCCTGCGCTCCCGGCGGTGTGGTCGGCGACGAAGACGAACAGGGTATTGTCGAACCACGGCTTGCCCTTGGCGTCGCGCAGGAACTGGGCGATGGCATGGTCGGTGTACTTCACTGCGCCTTCGCGGCCGTCGCCCGAGGGGATGTCGATTCGGCCGTCCGGGTAGGTATAAGGGCGGTGATTGGAAGTGGTCATCAACTGCAGCAAGAACGGCTGCTGCTTGGCATGGTCGGCATCGGCCAGTTTCAGGGCCTGCCGATACAGGTCCTCATCGGCCATACCCCAGGCGTTCTTGAAGCTGATTTCGCTTTCAGCCACGCTGCTCTGGTCGACGATGCGATAGCCGTTGCCGCTGAAGAAGGCGTTCATGTTGTCGAAGTAGCCGCGCCCGCCATAGACGAACACGGGGTCGTAGCCCACTGCAGCCAGTTGCTGCCCCAGGCTGCCGTAGCCGCTTTCACGGCCAATGCGTTTGACAATGGAGCGCCCCGGCGTGGGCGGGATCGATAGGGTGATCGCTTCCAGGCCGCGATCAGTACGGGTGCCGGTGGCGTAGAAGTTGTTGAAGTACAGGCTCTCGCGGCGCAGGGCATCCAGGTTGGGCGTGAGGTTACGCGGGTCGCCGTTGCTGCCCATGTACTTGGCACTGAAACTTTCGATGGTGACCAGGATGATGTTCGGTTTGCGTGGCGTGCCGTCGGCGCTGATGTGGCGGCGAATATCTTCGGGCTCGCTGGCCTGGAAGCGGGCGTTGGGCTCGGCCAGTTCCTGATGCATCTGCGCACCGGCTTCTGCCGCGTCAAGGCTGGCATAGAACTGGGTGTAATCGAGTTCGTTGTTACGGAACGCGGCAAAGAACTGGTATGGGCCGTTGCTGGCCAGTTCGCGCTGGTAAGCGTTACCGCCCTGGCCTCGGGGGAACTGCTGGTCGACCAATAGCACACTCAGGCCACCCAGAACCGCCAGCACGGCAATGCCGCCAAGGCGCTGGCGTAGGGTGGGGCCCGGTGCTGCCAGCGCTTGTGCCAGGGGCTTGCGCAAGACCAGGGCAAGCAGCACGGCGACGACAGCGATGCTGCCCAGCAGGGTTGGCAGGGGGTAGGACTCGCGGATGTTGTCCAGCACTTCCTTGGAGTACACCAGGTAGTCGACCGCGATGAAGTTGAAGCGCACGCCGAATTCGTCCCAGAACAGCCACTCGGCCACCGCGACAAACAGCATCACGAATAGGCTGACGACCAGTACCCCGCTCATCAGCCGGCGATGCCAGCGCGTGCGCCACAAAGCTGCCGGGCACACGGCCAGGTACAGCCCTAGCGGCAGGGCGGCGTAGGTGAGGAAGCTCAGGTCGTACAGGGCACCACTGAAGAATAACGAGATGTAGTCGCCATGAACTTCATCGAGATGGGTGGCCAGCAATATCAGGCGGGTCAGCAGGAAAATGCCAAACCACAGTGAGCAAACTAACAGAAGATACCGCCAAGGGGCGGCGAGGGGCGTGCGCATTAAGTGGGCCTGTTTTCTTTTTTTGAGTGCAAGAAGAAAAGCATGCTAGAGGGTGTAGTGCAAAAATTTTGTCAAAATTTCGCAGTGTTCGGGTGGAGTGACAGCGCTTATAGTCAACATTTTACTATTCCCACATGTCAGGAGGAGTAATCCATGTTTGGAAATGTGTTGACTTACGATGTTTACCACTTGGCGCTTTACCTGGCTACGGCCATGGCGTGGGGGGCGCTGGGCCTGTGGCTGCTGCTTCATGGGGCGGGGGTCGAGGCGTTGTATAAGTGCTGTGCAGTGTTCGGCCTGGCGTTGACAATCAGTAGCGTGATGTTGGTGCTGGACATCTTGCGAGTGCTTGAGCACTGGCAGGTAGAGGCGGGTCTTTTGCTGTTTGGCGTGTTGTTACCCTGTGTACTCGCTCTGACTTTCAAGGCAGGTTTTAATGTAAGTAAGATCTATCTGAGTAAGTTGTAGGAAATCACTTACGTTGTGTGCATTGAACTACACGTAACGGCGCGTTGAAAAGTCAACGCGCTGTCACGTTTCAGCGCATCAGAAGTGCACTTTTACCAGGAAGCTCATGGTGTTCTGGTCAGTCGTAAAGGCATCGCTGTCCTTGATGCCGTACTTGTTCTTCCAGTAGTCGTACTCCACACCCACATACAGCTGCTTCTCGCCCAGGTGCAATGCCTTGCCCAGGTCATACTTGATCTGCGGGTTGAAGTGCAGGTTGGCGTGGTAGGTGCCGCGGCGGTTCTCGTCGTTGTCCACCACCCAGTCCATGAAGCCGTCGATCAGCACGTCGGAATCGCCCACCGGAATGGTGTACGACCATACCGGGGTGATCTGCCATACGTTGTCACCAGCGCGGCTGCCGTCGGTGGTGCGGTTGTAGAAGTTCAGCTGGAAGTAGTCAAAGCCGGGGATGGCCAGGTCGAAGCCTGGGCCGATCAGGTACGACTCGGTGTCACCCTCGCCAAACTCGTAGGTCATCGCCAGCAGCACGTCCTTGACCGGGCCGAACTCGACCTTCTGGTCGAAGATCTTGTTGAACGACAGGCGTGGGCTGATCTCACCGTAATAGGTATTCGGGCCATTGCCGGCGTCTTTCTGGCCTTGGTAGAAGATCTTGTCGACGAAGATGAAGTTGTCGCCGTACTTCCAGCCATCCGCGTGCTCGAACGTGACGGTTTGCTGGATCGCCGGGTTGACCTTGAAGTTCTTGCCCCACAGGTAGGTCAGGCTGTTGTTCTGCCATTGCAGCAGGTCGTCGGCGTAGGTGGTGCCACAGGCCAGCAGGCCGCCGGCGAGGATCAGGCTGTTGATGGTACGCATTGCGAGTGTCGCTCCCTTGATTGATCTGTTGTCAGCGCTCGGTATTGGCGCTTTTTTGTTGTCTTGCGAGTCAGCTTTTTTCGATAGGCCACAGCTGTTTGGCAAGGGTTGAGCCAACTTTTCCGGGTTGGCAAAACCTTCCTGCTCGACTTCGTTCTGAACGGATGAAAAGGGTCTTTCAGGCTGGCAACACGTTGGCCAACCGCCCGTATTCATTGACTGAGCGGTCAGTAAACGCAGGCAGAATCCGTTCTGCCCTGATCGAGGGGGCGCGCAGATTACTGGCTTGCGCGCCGCGCCTCAAGTGCTCCGTCCTGGAGCGGGGTGGTTCAAACTTGTGCGTTTGGTCAGTTTATTAGAAATGCACTTTGATCAGGGCACTGGCGACGCTCTGGTTGCTTTCCAGGTTGCCGCGGCTGTCGATGCCGTATTTGTCCTTCCAGTAGCTGTACTCAAAGCCCACGTAGAGCTGCTTGGCGCCCAGGTTCAGCGCCTTGCCCAAGTCGTATTTGACCTGCGGGTTGAAGTGCAGGTTGGCGTGATAGGTGCCACGGCGGGTCTGGTCGTTGTCGGGGACCCAGTCCATGTAACCGTCGATCAGAATGTCAGACCTGCCCACGGCGATGGTGTACGACCAGCCAGGGGTGATCTGCCAGACGTTGTCGCCGGGGCGGCTGCCCTCGGTGTTGCGCACGTAGAAGTTGAGGGTGAAATAGTTGAAGCCGGGGATGTTCAGGTCAAAGCCGGGGCCGATCAGGTAGGCTTCGTTGTCGCCTTCGCCACGCTCGTAGGTCATGGCCAACAGCACGTCCTTGATAGGGCCGAAGGCAAGTTTCTGGTCGAAGATCTTGCCGAACGACAGGCGCGGGCTGAACTCGCCGTAGTAGGTGGTCACGCCTTTGCTGGCGTCGGCCTTGCCGTTGTAGAAGATCTTGTCGACGAACATGAAGGTGTCGCCGTACTTCCATTTGTTGGCGTGCTCGAACGTGATGGTTTGCTGGATATCAGGGTTGACCTTGAAGTCCTTGCCATACAGGTAGGTCAGGCTCTCGCCATGCCATTGCAGCCATTCGCCTGCATGCGAGGGTAGGGTGGCCAGCAGGCTGCTGCCCAACAACAGGGACGTGGTGATGCGCTTCATGTTGTGATTCCCGGACTTATTGTTTTTGTTGGCGGTTTTTTTGGCGCGCAGGCGCCCCGGGCGACCCATTCCGGCGGGTCGACGGCGTAGCGGTTACTGCAGATGTGGGTGAGGGGCGGCAAAGCGCCGCCCCTTATGGCTCAATGCTGGTGACAGGCGTCGTTGTGCACCGCGCGGTCGGCGCCACCGAGGATGTTGAACAGCACGTTCAACACCAGGGCACTGACCGTGGCCATGGCGATACCACTGTGGGTGATGGGTTCCATCCACTGCGGCATCTGGGCAAAGAACTCCGGACGCACTACGGGGATCAACCCGAAGCCGACGCTCACCGCCACCAGCAGCTGGTTGCGGCGGTCGCCGATGTCCGCCTCCTGAAGAATCTTGATCCCGGTGGCAGTGACCATGCCGAACATGGCAATGGACGCGCCGCCCAGTACCGCAGGCGGGATCGAGGCAATCAGGAAGGCCGCTTTTGGCAGCAGGCTGAGCAGGATCAGCAGTGCACCGGCCACGATGGTGACAAAGCGGCAGCGCACCCCGGTCATCTGCACCAGGCCGATGTTCTGGGCGAACGAGGAGTGGGTAAAGGTGTTGAAGAAGCCGGCAATGAACGATGCACCGGCATCGCACAGCAGGCCGCGACGCAGCATCCCTGGCGTAACTTCGCGATCAGTCACCTTGCCCAGGGCCAGGAACATGCCGGTGGACTCGACGAAGATGATCACCACCACCAGGCACATGGACAGGATCGGCGCCAGGCTGAAGGTCGGCATGCCGAAGTGCAGTGGGGTTACCACCTGCAACCACGGCGCGTCTTTCAGGCCAGACAGGTCGACCATGCCGATGGAGCCGGCCAGGATGTAGCCAAGGCCCATGCCCACCAGCACCGATACGTTGACCCAGAAGCCACGCATGAAGCGGTTGATCAGCAGGATGACCGCCAGCACCAGGCCGGCCACCAGTAGGTAGATCGGCGAGCCGAAGGTTTCAGCTTCATGGCCGCCACCAGCCCAGTTGACTGCCACCGGGAACAGCGACAGGCCAATCGAGGTGATCACCGTACCGGTGACCAGCGGCGGGAAGAAACGTACGACCTTGGACATGAACGGCGCGATCAGCATGCCGAAGAACCCGGCGGCGATGGTCGCCCCGAAGATCCCCTGCAGGCCTACGCCGGGCATGCCGGCCATGGCCACCATGCTGCCGACAGCAGCGAAACTGGCACCCATCATCACCGGCATGCGGATGCCCACCGGGCCGATACCGAACGACTGGATGATGGTGGCGACGCCAGCGACCAGCAGGTCGGCGTTGATCAGGAAAGCGACTTCTTCACGGGACAACCCAGCGGCCTGGCCGATGATCAACGGCACGGCAATCGCGCCACCGTACATCAGCAGAACGTGTTGCAGGCCAACCAGGATCAGTTGGAACAAGGGCAAGGGTTCGCGCGGCGGCGCAATGGGGATATACGCCTTGCGTGACTCGGACATGCAGCACCTCGAGTTTTGTTTTTATTCTCGGATCCAAGCGGCAAGCTCCAAGCGGCAGTTTCTCGGTGAAGAGAGACCGGGGTTCCCGCTTGCAGTTGAACGCTCGATGCTTGCTTGTTGCGTGAATCTTCAAGTTTGAGGCCGGGTTAACCGGCCTCTTCGCGGCGCAAGGCCGCTCCTACAGGGGACTCAGTCGCCTGGTAGGAGGGTGTTTCAATTGACCTGGGCACCTTTGGCGATCCAGTCGCCGACGAGCTTGCGCTCTTCGGTGGTCATCTGGGTGATGTTGCCCAGCGGCATGATCTGGCTGGCGACCGCTTGCGCCTGGATGCGCGCGGCCTGGGCCTGGATCTGCTGCGGGGTGTCGAACATCACGCCGGCAGGGGCGGCGCTGAACAGTGGGCTGGTCGGCTTGGACGAGTGGCACACGGTGCAGCGTTCCTGGATGACATTGTGGATCTTGTCGAAGTCGCCACCGCCGGCCTGGGCAGCGGCCTGGGCCGGTGCTTGCGCTGGTGCAGCCGGCGCTTCGGCAGCCTTGGCTGCGTCCTCGGCGCGCTGCTCGGCAGCGGTCTTGCCACCGACGGCAGTCGCAGGCAGCGGCTGGTACTCGACCTTCGCTGCCGCTTGCTCAGGGCTTACGGCCATCGGTTTCGGACCGGTGACGTAGGCCAGGCAGATCATCGCCAGGGCGCCGACCGGCAGGGTCCAGGCGTACTTGTTGCTGTCGTGGCGGGTGTTGAAGTAGTGGCGGATCAGAACCGCGGCTACTGCGATACCGGCCAGGATCAGCCAGTTGTACTGGCTACCGTAGGTGCTCGGGAAATGGTTGCTGATCATGATGAACAGCACCGGCAGGGTGAAGTAGTTGTTGTGGCGCGAGCGCAGCAGGCCCTTGGCCGGCAGCACCGGGTCGGGCGTCTGGTTGTTCTCGATCGCCGCCACCAGCTGGCGCTGGGCCGGCATGATGATGCGGAACACGTTACCGACCATGATGGTGCCGATGATCGCGCCGGTGTGCAGGTATGCACCACGGCCGCTGAACACCAGGCTGAAGCCCCAGCAGGCGGCGATGATCAGCACGAACAGCACACCGCCGAGCAGCGCTGGCTTCTTGCCCAGGGGCGAGTCGCACAGGAAGTCGTAGATGAACCAGCCAGCGATCAGCGAGCCGATACCGATGGCCACGCCTTCGGCACCGCTCAGGGTGCTGCCAGGGGCCAGCAGGTACAGCGCCGGGTTCCAGTAGAACACCACGCACAGCAGGGCGATACCGGACATCCAGGTGAAGTAGGCTTCCCATTTGAACCAGTGCAGGTTCTCGGGCATTTTCGGGGGTGCGAGCTTGTATTTCTCCAGGTGGTAGATACCACCGCCGTGAATTGCCCAGAGATCACCCGACAACCCATCGCGCGGGTTGCTTCGGTTCAGGTGGTTCTCCAGCCAGACGAAGTAGAACGATGCACCGATCCAGGCGACACCGGTGATCATGTGAACCCAGCGAATGCTCAGGTTCAGCCATTCGTGAAGGTGTGCTTCCACAGTATGTACCTCTGCCGATCACCTGACGATGATCGACCTTTTCTTATTGGTGGGGATTGAGGATCAGCATCTGTTCCTCGGTGAAGTAATGCTCATCGCAGTTGTTGCCAGAACCACTGCGATCAACCACCAGGAAATCATCCCGCTTTTCGATCGTGAGCACCGGGTGGTGCCAAACGCCGCGATGGTAATTGATGCCCTGCCTGCCATTACTGCGGAAGGCGCGGACCAAGCCTGATACAGGTGCATCGCCAACGGGCGCGACCACGATCAGAAAGGGGTTGCCGAGCAGCGGGATGAAAGCCTGGCTGCCCAGCGGATGGCGTTCCAGCATGCGTACGGTCAGCGGCATGTCCAGCGCGTCGGCGCGGAAGATGCTGATGATCGCCTTGTCTTCGGGCTCGGCGGTCTCGACCGTGGCGAGCTTGTGAAAGCGCATGGTCGAGCCGTTGTTGATCATGAAGTGGTCGCTGCCGTCGGTTTCGATCACATCTCCGAACTGGGCGAAGGCTTCTTTGGTCAGGGGCTCGATCATCAGGGTGCGCATGCGGGTCTCTCTTATATGTTCGTTGTACTGAAAAAGGTTCGGCTGTCGCTTACAACTGCAGCAGGCGGAACAGGGCGATCAGGTTGATCTGCGCCAGGGCTTCCTTGAATTCGGCATCTGCATCGTTGTGGATGCGTTTTTCAAAGGCGGCGAGGATCTGGTGCCGGTTGCTGCCCTTCACCGCCATGATGAACGGGAACTGGAATTTGGCCTTGTAGGCATCGTTCAGTTCGGTGAAGCGGGCGAACTCTTCGGCGGTGCACTGGTGGATACCGGCGCCGGCCTGTTCGTTGGTGCTCGATTCGGTCAGCTCGCCCTGGATGGCGGCCTTGCCGGCCAGGTCCGGGTGAGCGTTGATCAGCGCCAGCTGGTCGGCGTGGTTGGCGCTGAGCAGGATGTCGCTCATGCGCTGGTGCAGCGCTTCGATCTCGTCCAGCTCGCCCAACTGGCCCAGGTCGTAGGCTTTTTCGGCAACCCACGGCGAGTGCTCGTAGATGTCGGCGAAGGCCTCGACGAAGGCGTCACGGCTCAGGGCGGAGGGCTTGAGGGTGTTGAAGGCGGTCATCAGGCGTTCTCTTTCTTGTACGGGTGGGTGGCGTGCCAGTGGCGGGCGATATCCACGCGACGGGCGAACCAGACCTGGTCATGGCTTTTTGCGTAATCGACGAAGCGCTTGAGTGCAGCCAGGCGTGCCGGGCGGCCGACCAGGCGGCAGTGCAGGCCGATGGAGAGCATTTTCGGCGCTTCGGCGCCTTCGGCGTACAGCACATCAAAGGCGTCTTTCAGGTACTGGAAGAACTGCTCGCCGCAGTTGAAACCCTGTACCTGGGTGAAACGCATGTCGTTGGTGTCCAGGGTGTAGGGGATCACCAGGTGCGGCTTGTCGGTGGGGTTGTTCGGCTCCCAGTAGGGCAGGTCGTCGTCGTAGGTGTCGCTGTCGTACAGGAACCCGCCTTCTTCCATCACCAGGCGGCGGGTGTTCGGGCCGGTGCGGCCGGTGTACCAGCCCACCGGGCGCTCGCCGGTGAGTTCGGTGAGGATGCGGATGGCTTCGAGCATGTGCTCGCGCTCCTGGGCCTCGTCCATGTTCTGGTAGTCGATCCAGCGGTAGCCGTGGCTGCAGATCTCGTGGCCGGCTTCGGCCATGGCGCGGATCACGTCAGGGTGGCGCTGGGCGGCCATGGCCACGGCGAAGACGGTCAATGGCACGCCGCTGTCCTTGAACAGCTTCAGCAGGCGCCACACGCCAGCACGGCTGCCGTATTCGTACAGCGACTCCATGCTCATGTTGCGCTGGCCCTGCAGCGGCTGGGCAGCGACCATCTCGGACAGGAAGGCTTCGGACTCTTTGTCACCGTGCAGGATGTTGCGTTCGCCGCCTTCCTCGTAATTGAGGACGAAAGACAGCGCGATGCGAGCGTTGCCCGGCCATTGCGGGTGAGGAGGGTTGTTGCCGTAACCGATCAGGTCGCGAGGGTAGTCAGCGCTCACTGCAGTCTTCCTTCTTGTGCGTTAGTGCGGGTGGTGGGCGGGCCGCGTCGGTATGTCGCACCACCGGATGGGCTGATTGTATACAACTTCTGAAATCTTTTGTAAGCCTGTTTTTCCGCATTTCTTCCCTTTTGTCGCCGCGCAGCGACCTGGAAATACAGTGCAAGAAACCTGCCTGATTGGTCAGCTAATGACGTTAGCCTCGTTACGCGGCCTGTATTTGCGACCGATGGATCGTTTATGGGCAGGAAATACCGGGCGCGACAGATGGGTTTAAAAAATTGTGTACAATCTGGCGATGGAATGTCTTAATGGCGTCATTCCCGCCTGCCGCAGGCGCTATGCTGGTGCGATGGCTGAGTATTTTTTGCCCACAGATTGAACAAGAGGCGACACGCAATGGGACGTTTGACCACACACGTACTGGATGCCGCGCATGGCTGCCCGGGCAGCTCGATCAAGGTCGAGCTGTACCGCGTCGAAGGCCAGCAACTGGAGCTGGTGAACACCGCCCTGACCAACAGCGATGGCCGCGTCGACGCGCCGCTGCTGCAGGGTGACGACTACCGCACCGGTGTTTACCAGTTGCAGTTCAGCGCTGGCGATTACTACCGCGCCCGTGGCGTGCAGTTGCCGGCCCAGGCGTTTCTGGATGTTGTTGTGCTGCGCTTTGGCATCGATGAGTCGCAGGAGCACTACCACGTGCCGCTGCTGATCTCGCCGTACAGCTATTCGACCTATCGTGGAAGCTAGTTGGTCGCTAGAAGAATCTTCGTAGGTCCTTTGGCCCGCTCTCACACTGGCGGGCTTTTTTTCGTCTGCAGGAAAGTGGTGGGTGATGCGGGGTGTTCGGCGTGGGTTTTATAGCCGGAATGAAATCGAGCGCCGCTCGCGCGGCGCTCGATTTCGAAGACACCAAAACTCTATAGCCAGGCTACCGGTGCTTAGAGGAACACGAACTTGGCAATGAAGATGGCGCACAGCACCCACAGGCTGGCCGAGATTTCCTTGTACTTGCCGGTGCCTGCCTTCAACGCGACGTAGGTGATGAAACCCAGCGCGATACCATCGGCAACGGAGAAGGTCAGCGGCATCATGATGACCGTGACGATCGCCGGAATGCTGTCGGTGGCTTCGTCCCAATGGATGTGCGCCATGCTGCCCATCATCAGCATTGCCACGTAGATCAACGCACCCGCCGTTGCGTAGGCGGGAATCATCCCGGCCAGTGGGGCGAAGAACATCGCGGCGATGAACAGCAGGCCAACCACCACCGCAGTCAGGCCGGTACGACCACCTGCGGCTACACCGGCGGCACTCTCCACATAACTGGTCACTGGAGGCACGCCGACCACAGCACCGAATACGCTGGAAGCACTGTCGGCCTTCAAAGCGCGTGAAAGGCCTTCGATACGCCCGTCCGGCGCTACCAGGTTCGCTCGCTGGGCAACCCCCATCAGCGTGCCGGCGGTGTCGAACATGTGCACGAACAGGAACGCCAGCACCACGCTGATCATGCTGACGTTGAACACGCCGGCCACGTCCATGGCCATCCAGGTCGGTGCCAGGCTTGGCGGCATCGACATCACCCCGCCAAACTTGACCAGGCCCAGGCCCCAGCCTGCCAGGGTGACGCCAATGATGCTGATGAGGATCGCGCCGAACACCCGCTTGTAGCTGAGGATGGCGATCAGCAGGAAGCAGATTGCCGCCAGCAGCGGCCCCGGCTCATGCAGCGAGCCCAGCTTGATCAGGGTGGCGGGGCTGTCGACGATGATGCCTGCCGTTTTCAGGCCGATCAGCCCGAGAAACAATCCGACGCCGGCCCCCATGGCATGGCGCAGGCTGACCGGGATGCTGTTGAGCAACCATTCGCGCACTTTCGACAAGGTCAGGAACATGAACAGCACGCCCGAGACGAACACCGCCCCCAGTGCCGTTTCCCAGTTGTAGCCCATGGTGCCGACCACGGTGTAGGTGAAGAAGGCGTTAAGCCCCATGCCCGGCGCCAGGCCCACCGGCCAGTTGGCGTACAGGCCCATCAGCAGGCAGCCCAGCGCGGCGGCGATGCAGGTGGCGACGAAAGCGGCACCATGGTCGATGCCGGCGTCGGCCATGATGTTGGGGTTGACGAAGATGATGTAGGCCATGGTGATGAAGGTGGTCACCCCGGCGATCATTTCGGTTTTGACGGTGCTGCCATGTTGCTTGAGTTTGAAAATCCGCTCCAGCCAGCTTGTTTCGAGCGGTGGGGCGAGATCCAGCGTAGGGGCTTCGGATTTGCGGCTTTCCACAGCGAGTACTCCTCAAGTCTTTCTTGTTGTTATGGAGCCAGTTTCCTGCGCAATGCACTTGGCGGCTCCGCGAGGGAAGGCAGACGTCTGACCGTTTTGTTGACTCATGGGTCAAGAAGTTGCTCGGTGGATTATGCTTTTGTGTACAAAGAATGCAAATAATGTTTTATGTTTTGTGTGCGCAATGCGTCGTACAACGGCTATATAGGTAAAACGCCCCCTGCGGAATCGCCTCAGCCTGTGTACAATGGCGCCATACTTTCTCTTCGTGCCTCGAGAGCCCATGAACGAACAGCTGCAACCTCTGAAGAAACCTGCACGTGTCGGCAAGGCCGGCCGCAGTGGTACCCAGGACGACATCGTCTACGCGCACATTTTCGAGGCGATCCTCGAGCAGCGCCTGGCGCCGGGCACCAAGTTGAGCGAGGAAGCGCTGGGCGAAATCTTCGGCGTCAGCCGCACCATCATCCGCCGCGCCCTGTCGCGCCTGGCCCACGAAAGCGTGGTGCTGCTGCGGCCGAACCGCGGTGCAGTGGTGGCCAGCCCCACGGTAGAAGAGGCGCGCCAGGTGTTTTTCTCGCGGCGTATGGTGGAGCGGGCCATTACCGAACTGGCCGTGCAGCACGCCACCCTGGATCAGCTCAACGAACTGCGGCAGATGGTGCGCGAGGAGCGCGACAGCTTCTCTCGCGGTGATCGCGGTGCCGGCATTCGTCTTTCCGGCGAGTTCCACCTCAAGCTGGCGGAAGCCGCGGGCAATGCGCCGCTGGTGAGCTTCCAGCGCAGCCTGGTGTCGCAGACTTCGCTGATCATTGCCCAGTACGAAAGCGGCAACCGCTCGCATTGCTCGTATGACGAGCACATGCAGCTGATCGATGCCATCGAGGCGCGTGATGCCGAGCAGGCCGTGAGCCTGATGATGCACCACATGGACCACATCGACAGCAAGCTGAACCTGGATGAGGAGAGCGCCTCGGACGATCTGCATGCGGTGTTCTCGCATTTGCTGAAAAAGCCCAAGGTTTCTGCCAAGGGTTGATCGTTTGCCAAGGTGAGTGAAGGGGGCTGCTTTGCAGCCCATTCGCAGCACGAGGCTGCTCCTACAGGCGTTACGCGATCCCTGTAGGAGCAGCCTTGTGCTGCGAATGGGCGCGCAGCGGCCCCCAGTCATTTCTGGCCATAAACCAAACGTCTGCTAAATTCTTGTGAGCAAACCTTCATCAAGCAGTTGGGCTTGCGCATTCGTTGCGTTCAACTTCTTGAGGAATGGATTCATGAGCATGTCCCTCGGTAAACGCATGGGTGCCGAACTTATCGGCACCTTCTGGCTGGTCCTTGGTGGCTGTGGCAGTGCGGTCCTCGCTGCCAGTTCGCCTCTCGGTATCGGCGTTCTCGGTGTTGCCTTCGCCTTCGGCCTCACAGTGCTGACCATGGCCTTCGCCATCGGCCATATCTCTGGCTGCCACCTCAACCCTGCCGTGTCGCTGGGGCTGGTGGTGGGGGGGCGCTTTCCTGCCAAAGAGCTGCTGCCCTACGTGATCGCGCAAGTGATTGGCGCCATCCTGGCGGCCGGGGTGATCTACCTCATCGCCAGCGGCAAGGCCGGTTTCGAGTTGTCGTCGGGATTGGCTTCAAACGGCTATGCCGACCACTCGCCCGGTGGTTATACGCTGGGTGCGGGTTTCATCAGTGAAGTGGTGATGACGGCGATGTTCCTGGTGGTGATCATGGGGGCGACCGACTCCCGGGCGCCGGCAGGTTTTGCGCCCATAGCCATCGGCCTGGCCCTGACCCTGATCCACCTGATATCGATCCCGATCACCAACACCTCGGTCAACCCCGCGCGTAGCACGGGGCCGGCCTTGTTCGTCGGTGGCTGGGCCCTGCAACAGCTGTGGCTGTTCTGGGTAGCGCCGCTGATCGGTGCTGCAATCGGCGGCGCGCTTTACCGGGGCCTGGCAAAAGAGCCTTAGCGCTGGTGCACGCAACGCCCTGCAGCGTAGGTTTCACGCACAGTGCGGTCGTCGCCCAGGGTGGTGAGCACAAACAGGGTCTCTTCGATGCTGTTGGACTGCTGAATGCGGTAGTCCAGCAGCGGCGTGGCCTTGTAGTCCAGCACCACGAAGTCGGCATCGTTGCCCGGGCGCAGGCTGCCGATGCGGTCGTCCAGGCGCAGGGCGCGGGCGCCGCCGAGGGTGGCCAGGTACAGCGACTTGTACGGGTGCAGGCGCGCGCCTTGCAGCTGCATCACCTTGTACGCTTCGTTCAGGGTGTTGAGCAGCGAGAAGCTGGTGCCGGCGCCGACGTCGGTACCCAGGCCCACGTTGACCTTGAAGCGCTCAGCCTGGGGCAGGTTGAACAGGCCGCTGCCGAGGAACAGGTTGGAGGTGGGGCAGAAGGCCACGGCCGAGCCGGTTTCGGCCAGGCGCTGGCATTCGTCGTCGCACAGGTGCACGCCGTGCGCAAACACCGAGCGCTCGCCCAACAGCTCGAAGTGGTCGTACACGTCCAGGTAACCCTTCTGCTCAGGGAACAGCGACTTGACCCAGTCGATTTCCTTGAGGTTTTCCGACAGGTGCGTGTGCATGTACACGCCCGGGTGTTCCTTGAGCAACTGGCCGGCCAGGGTCAGCTGTTCGGGTGTGCTGGTCGGGGCGAAGCGCGGGGTAACTGCGTAATGCAGGCGGCCCTTGCCGTGCCAGCGCTCGATCAGCGCCTTGCTCTCGGCATAGCCGGATTCGGCGGTGTCGGTCAGGTAGTCCGGGGCGTTGCGGTCCATCATCACCTTGCCGGCGATCAGACGCAGGTCCAGGCGCTCGGCCTCTTCGAACAGGGCGTTGACCGATTCCGGGTGCACGCTACCGAATACCAGCGCGGTGGTGGTGCCGTTGCGCAGCAGTTCCTTGAGGAAGATTTTCGCCACCTGGTCGGCGTGCGCTTTGTCGGCGAACTGCTTTTCGCAGGGGAAGGTGTAAGTGTTCAGCCAGTCCAGCAGTTGCTCGCCGTAAGAGCCGATCATGCCGGTTTGCGGGAAATGGATGTGGGTGTCGATAAAACCCGGGGTGATCAGCGCGTCCTGGTAGTGCTCCACCGGGATGCCTGCGTCCAGGGTCGGCAGCAGTTCGCTGGCGTGGCCAATGGCGCTGATGCGGCCATCGTCGACCACCAGCAGGCCGTCTTCGAAATACTCATGGGAAGCCTCCAGGCCCACCTCGGCCGGGTCGGCGATGCTGTGCAGGATGGCGGCACGGTAGGCTTTACGGGTAACGGTCATAACACACTCGTCAAATAGCTTGGCTGCGCCGGGAGGGCGGCAGCAACTGGGCAATGGGGCCGGCATTGGCAGCAGCGTCGTGCTGGCCGAAGCAGGCGTTGTAGGTGGCGATGATTTCGCCGGCGATGGACACGGCGATTTCGATGGGCAGCTTGCCCTTTACCTCGGGCAGGCCCATCGGACAGCGCATGCGCGCCAGCACGGCCTCGTCGTAGCCGCGCTCGCGCAGGCGGTGCTCGAACTTGACCCGTTTGGTCTTCGAGCCGATCAGGCCGAACCAGGTGAAGTCGTTGCGCTTGAGAATGGCGGCGGTCAGCTCCAGGTCGAGCTGGTGGTTGTGGGTCATGACGATGCAGTAGCAGCCTGGTGGCAGGTCTGCGACTTCGTCGACCGGTTCCTCACTGACGACCTTGGTCACCCCGTTGGGGATGAGCTCGGGGAATTCCTGTTCGCGCGAATCGATCCAGCGCACCCGGCAGGGCAGCGCGGCGAGCAAGGGTACCAGAGCCCGGCCGACATGGCCCGCGCCGAACACGGCGATCTGCGCCTGCACGGCGGCCATGGGCTCGAACAGCAGCACGGTGACGCCGCCGCAGCACTGGCCCAGGCTGGCGCCAAGGCTGAAGCGCTCCAGGTGTGGGGTGGTGCGCTGCTCTTCGAGCATTTGCCGGGCGATGTGCAGGGCCTTGTATTCCAGGTGGCCGCCGCCGATGGTGTCGAACAGGCCACTGGCGCTGACCACCATCTTCGAGCCTGCGTTGCGCGGGGTCGAGCCGCGCTCCTCGATGATGGTAACCAGCACGCAGGCTTCGCCACGGGACTGGTGGTCGGCGAGGGCGTTGATCCATTGGTGCATGATGCAGTTCCTCATTCCAGGTGGCCTGTTCGGGCCCTATCGCCGGCAAGCCGGGCTCCCACACGCAGAGCACAGGGCTTGCCAGCGGTGCAGCACCTGTGGGAGCCCGGCTTGCCGGCGATAGGGCCCGAACAGGCGCCCACCCAACCTCAGTGAGTGACGGTTTCCAGTTGCTGTTCTACAGGCTGAGTGGCAGCCACCGCCTTGCGCATCTGCTCACAACCCCACAGCACCCGCTCCGGTGTCGCGGGCGCGTCAATGTTCGGCTGCACGCGGTAGTCGGCCAGGCTGGCCACGGCATCCTTGATCGCACACCAGGCCGCAATGCCGAGCATGAACGGCGGCTCGCCCACGGCCTTGGAATGGAACACGGTGTCTTCCGGGTTCTTGCGGTTTTCCACCAGCTTCACCCGCAGGTCCAGCGGCATGTCGGCGACGGCCGGGATCTTGTAGCTGGCCGGGCCGTTGGTCATCAGTTTGCCCTTGGCGTTCCATACCAGTTCTTCGGTGGTCAGCCAACCCATGCCCTGGATGAAGCCGCCTTCCACCTGGCCAATGTCGATGGCCGGGTTAAGCGAGTCACCCACGTCGTGCAGGATGTCGGCGCGCAGCATCTTGTATTCGCCGGTCAGGGTATCCACGATCACTTCCACGCAGGCAGCGCCGAAGGCGTAGTAGTAGAACGGCCGGCCGCGTGCCTGGCTGCGGTCGTAGAAGATTTTCGGTGTGCGATAGAACCCGGTGCTGGACAGCGACACCTGCGCGAAGTAAGCCTGCTGCACCAGTTGCTCGAAGCTGACGATCTGGTCGCGCATGCGCACATGGCCGTTGCGGAACTCGACGTCTTCCTCGGTCACCTGATAGTGCCGTGCGGCAAACTCGGTCAGGCGCCGCTTGAGGATTTCGGCAGCGTTCTGCGCTGCCTTGCCATTCAGGTCGGCGCCACTGGAGGCTGCGGTCGGCGAGGTGTTGGGCACCTTGTCGGTGTTGGTGGCGGTGATCTGTATGCGGCTGAAGTCCACCTGGAAGATCTGCGCCACTACCTGGGCCACCTTGGTGTTCAGGCCCTGGCCCATCTCGGTGCCGCCGTGGTTCAGGTGAATGCTGCCATCGGTGTAGATGTGGATCAGCGCACCGGCCTGGTTGAGGAAGGTGGCGGTGAACGAAATGCCGAACTTGACCGGCGTCAGCGCCAGGCCCTTCTTCAGCACCGGGCTGTTGGCGTTGAAGCGGCGGATCGACTCGCGGCGCTCGGCGTAGTCGCTGCTGGCTTCCAGGTCGGCGGTCATCTCTTCGAGCATGTTGTGCTCGACGGTCTGGTAGTAGTGGGTGACATTACGCTCGGTCTTGCCGTAGTAGTTGGCCTTGCGCACCGCCAGCGGGTCACGGCCCAGGTGGCGGGCGATATGGTCCATGACCTGCTCGATGGCGACCATGCCCTGCGGGCCGCCAAAACCGCGGTAGGCGGTGTTGGAGGCGGTGTTGGTCTTGCAGCGGTGGCCATGCACGGTGGCATCGCCCAGGTAGTAGGCGTTGTCGGAGTGGAACATGGCGCGGTCGACGATCGAGCCCGACAGGTCGGGCGAGTACCCGCAGTTGCCGGCCAGGTCGAAGTTGATACCGTGCAGCCGGCCGGTGTCGTCAAAGCCCACGTCGTACTCGACGTAGAACGGGTGGCGCTTGCCGGTCATGGTCATGTCTTCGACCCGCGGCAGGCGCATCTTGGTGGGCTGGCCGGTCAGGCGCGCAATTACCGCGCACAGGCACGCCGGGCTGGCGGCCTGGGTTTCCTTGCCGCCAAAACCGCCACCCATGCGGCGCATGTCCAGCACCACCTTGTTCATCGGCACGTCGAGTACTTCGGCGACCAGTTTCTGCACCTCGGTGGGGTTCTGCGTGGAGCAGTAGACGATCATGCCGCCGTCTTCGGTAGGCATCACCGAGGAAATCTGCGTTTCCAGGTAGAAGTGTTCCTGGCCGCCGATGTGCAGGGTGCCCTGAATGCGGTGCGGGGCTGTGGCCAGGGCGGCAGCGGAGTCGCCGCGCTGGTGGGTGTGGCTGTCGAGTACGAAGTGCTTTTTGCGCAGCGCATCGACCACATCCAGCACCGGTTCAAGGTCTTCGTATTCGACGATGGCGGCCATGGCCGCACGGCGTGCGGTTTCAAGGTCACGGGCGGCCACGGCAAGCACTGGCTGGCCGAAGAACTCGACCTTGTCGATGGCCAGCAGCGGGTCGCCGGCCACCACCGGGCCTATGTCTTTCAGACCGGGGATGTCTTCGTGGGTGATGGCAATACGCACACCCTCGAAGGCATAGCACGGCGTGGTGTCGATGCGCAGGATGCGCGCATGGGCGCGGTCGGCGGTGCGCGCATAAACGTGCAGCTGGTTGGGGAATTCCAGGCGGTCGTCGATGTACAGCGCCTCGCCGGATACATGCTTGTCGGCGCTGTCGTGCTTGACGCTGCGGCCCACCCCGGTGGTCAGGTCCTGGCTGAACAGCTCGGCCATCTCGGCCTGGCTCTTGGCTACGTGATGGTTAGACATAAGCGGTCACCCGGGTTTCGATGTGCGGCGTTTGCTGTTCGATGAAGTACTTGCGCAGCAGGTTCTGCGCGGTCAGCAGGCGGTATTCCTTGCTGGCGCGGAAGTCGCTGAGCGGGGTGAAGTCCTCGGCCAGGGCCTGGCAGGCACGTTCGATGGCGCCCTGGTTCCATGGCTTGCCGCGCAATGCGGCTTCGCATGCACGGGCCCGTTTAGGGATGGCCGCCATGCCGCCGAAGGCGATGCGCACACCACTGACCACGCCGTTTTCGATGCTCAGGTTGAAGGCCGCGCACACGGCAGAAATGTCGTCGTCCAGGCGCTTGGACACTTTGTAGGCGCGGAACGCCCAGTCGCTGGTGGCGCGAGGCACGATGATCTTCTCGATGAACTCGCTGTCCTGGCGGGCAGTGATGCGGTAGTCGATGAAGTAGTCTTCCAGTGCCATGGTGCGCTGGCGCTCGCCTTGGCGCAGGACGATCTGCGCGTCCAGGGCAATCAGCAGGGGAGGCGAGTCGCCGATGGGCGAGGCGTTGCCGATATTGCCGCCCAGGGTGCCCTGGTTGCGAATCTGCAGCGAGGCGAAGCGGTGCAGCAGGTCGCCGAAGTCCGGGTACTCCTCGTGGAGTGCGCCGTAGCAGTCGGTAAGCGGGGTGGCCGCGCCGATTTCCAGGTGGCTGGCGGTTTTTTCGATGCGCTTGAGCTCGGCCACGTGGCCGACATAAATCATCACCGGCAAGGTCTTGTGGAACTGGGTCACTTCCAGGGCCAGGTCGGTACCGCCGGCCAGCAGGCGGGCTTCGGGGTGTGAGCTGTACAGGTCGGCCAGGTCGGCCACGGTCAGCGGCACCAGGCACCGCTTGTCGCCACTGTTCAGCTCTCCCGTCTGGGTCGGCGTAATGGCCTTTAGGCGGCTGATGGTGTGCGCCTGCTGGGCATCGAACTGGTCGCGGCAGGGCTGGCGGCAGCTCTGCTCGGCGGCGTCGAGGATCGGGCGGTAGCCGGTGCAGCGGCACAGGTTGCCGGCCAGGGCTTCCTGGGCCTGGTGCAGGTCGGGGCCGCTGCTGTTCTTTTGCAGGGCGAACAGCGACATGACAAAGCCTGGGGTGCAGAAGCCGCATTGCGAGCCATGGCAATCGGCCATGGCCTGTTGCACGCTGTGCAATTGGCCCTGGTGCTTGAGACCTTCGACGCTGATCAGTTGCTTGCCGTGCAGCGACGAGACAAAGGTGAGGCACGAGTTGAGGCTGCGGTAGCGCAGGCTGTCATTGCCTTGTTCGTCCTGGGTCAATTCGCCGACGACCACGGTGCAGGCGCCGCAGTCACCACTGGCGCAGCCCTCCTTGGTGCCGGGTTTGCCCAAGTGCTCGCGCAGGTACTGCAGCACCGTCATGTTCGGGTCCAGGGCGTGCTCACTACGCAGCTCCTGGTTGACGAGAAACTGGATCACGGGGATGGCCTCGCAATGGTTTTATTGTTGTTGGGCGGACTCTAAGCAACACCTGTCTATCTGGTCAATATTTTTCTGACTCAAAGGTCAGGAAATTACTCGGATCAACGCCCGGCCGAACACATTGCCTCTATAGCAAGCATAGATCGCGCCGGGCGCGCGGCTGTCTGGCAGGTCAAATAAACCGCCTGGCCCCTCTGCGCGATTACCGCCCAAGTACGCTACAATCCGCCCCTTGTGCCCAGTTCAATGATTTTGAAGGAAAACCATGACGTTCAAGGCCCCGGACAGCCTCTCCGAGCAGATTGCCGATTACCTGGCCGAACGCATCATCCGCGGCGAGCTGGCGCCAGGCGAGCGTATCCAGGAGCAGAAGGTGACCCTGGCCCTCAACGTCAGCCGTGGCTCGGTGCGCGAAGCGTTGTTGATCCTCGAGCGCCGGCACCTGGTGGCGATCTTGCCGCGTCGGGGTGCCCACGTGACCGTGCTGGACGAGCGCAGCGTGCGCAGCCTGTGTTCCTTGATGGGCGAGTTCTACATCCTGCTGGGCAATGCGGTTGCGCAAAAATGGCGCACTGATGCCGACCTGCGCCCGTTTCTGGATATTCAGCAGCGCCTGCAGCGTGCCCATGACCAGCTCGACATCAAGACGTTTGTCGCCGATAGCTTCGCGGTGATGCGCGCAGCCTATCCGTTCGCCGACAACCCGTTCCTGCAGGAAACCGTGGAAAACCTGCAGCCGGCCATGAGCCGTGCCTACTACCTGTCGCTGGATCAGCGCCAGGCCAACATGATCGACTACCTCGACCTGTTCGCCCGCCTGCTCGACGCCGTTGTCGCACGCGACCTGCCGCGCATTCGCGAGGTGCTTACCGCCTATGGCCAGCGCAGCTGCGAACTGGTGCTGGCGGCGCTGGCCCGAGGCTGACCGATGCGCCTGAAGTGCATTCGCCTGGCCGGCTTCAAGTCGTTCGTCGACCCGACCACGGTCAATTTCCCCAGCAACATGGCGGCCGTGGTCGGCCCCAATGGCTGCGGCAAGTCCAACATCATCGACGCGGTGCGCTGGGTGATGGGCGAGAGCTCGGCAAAAAACCTGCGCGGCGAGTCGATGACCGACGTCATCTTCAACGGCTCCAGCGGCCGCAAGCCGGTCAGCCAGGCCAGCATCGAGCTGGTGTTCGACAACAGCGAAACCACCCTGGTAGGCGAGTACGCCGCTTACGCCGAAATTTCGATCCGCCGCAAGGTCACCCGCGACGGGCAGAACAGCTATTACCTCAACGGCACCAAATGCCGTCGACGCGACATCACCGATATTTTCCTCGGTACCGGCCTGGGGCCGCGCAGCTATTCGATCATCGAGCAGGGGATGATCTCCAAGCTGATCGAGGCCAAGCCCGAGGAGCTGCGCAACTTTATCGAGGAAGCCGCCGGCATCTCCAAGTACAAGGAGCGCCGCCGTGAAACCGAGAACCGCATCCGCCGCACCCAGGAAAACCTGGCACGCCTGACCGACCTGCGCGAAGAGCTTGAGCGCCAGCTGGAGCGCCTGCACCGCCAGGCCCAGGCGGCGGAGAAGTACCGCGAATACAAGGCCCAGGAGCGCCAGTCGAAGGCACGCCTGTCGGCCTTGCGCTGGCGCGGCCTGGACGAGCAGGTTCGCCAGCGCGAGTCGGTGATTGGCGACCAGGATGTCTCTCATGAGGCGTTGGTGGCCGAGCAGCGCAACGCCGATGCCAGCATCGAGCGCCTGCGCGATGGCCACCATGAATTGTCCGAACGCTTCAACCAGGTGCAGGGCCGCTTCTACTCGGTAGCCGGTGACATTGCCCGGGTCGAACAGAGTATCCAGCACGGCCAGCAGCGCCTGCGCCAGTTGCAGGACGACTTCAAGGAAGCCGAGCGCACGCGCCTGGAGACCGAATCGCACCTGGGCCACGACCGCACCTTGCTGGCCACCCTGGGCGAAGAGCTGACCATGCTCGAACCTGAGCAGGAAATGACCCTGGCTGCCGCTGAAGAGGCCGCTGCGGCCCTTGAAGAAGCCGAGTCGGGCATGCACGGCTGGCAGGAGCAGTGGGACAGCTTCAACAGCCGCTCCGCCGAGCCACGCCGCCAGGCCGAAGTACAGCAGGCGCGCCTGCAACAGCTGGAAGCCAGCCTGGAGCGTTTGGCCGAGCGCCAGCGCAAGCTGGGCGAGGAGCGCGAGCAGCTGGGTAGCGACCCGCAGGACGCGGCCATGCTCGAATTGGCCGAGCAACTGGCCAGCAGTGAAATGCTGCTGGAAGAACTGCAGCTGTCCGAAGAGCAGGTAGTGGAGCGCCTGGAAGGCGCCCGCGAGCAACTGCAACAGGCCACCCAGGCCCAGCAGCAGGCGCAGGGCGACCTGCAGCGCCGGGGTGGTCGACTGGCCTCGCTTGAAGCCTTGCAGCAGGCAGCCCTGGAACCGGGTGCAGGTGCTGCAGACTGGCTGCAAGGCCAAGGCCTGGAACAACAGCCACGCCTGGCTGAAGGCTTGCGGGTAGAGCCGGGTTGGGAGTTGGCAGTAGAAACGGTGCTTGGCGCCGATCTGCAGGCCGTGCTGGTGGATGATTTCGATACGCTCGATTTCACAGGCCTTGAGCAAGGCGAACTGCGCTTGCTGCAGGCCAGCGGCAAGTGTGCGTCGTTGCCCGGCAGCCTGCTGGAAAAGGTCGAGGGCCGTATCGACCTGGCGCCCTGGCTGGGCCAGGTCAAACCTGTGGAAGACCTGGCCCAGGCACTGGAGCAGCGCGCGTCGCTTGGCGAAGGGCAGAGCCTGGTCAGCCGCGATGGCTACTGGGTTGGCCGGCACTTCCTGCGGGTGTGCCGTGGCGGTGAAGCTGAAGGCGGCGTGCTGGCGCGCGGCCAGGAGATCGAGCGCCTGGGCCAGGAGCAACATGAGCAGGAAGCGGCACTGGAGCAGTTGGAGCAACAGCTGCAGGCCCTGCGCGAGCAGCAGCTGGACCAGGAAGAGCAGCGCGAACAGCTGCGCCGCCGCACCCAGGAGGAAAACCGTCTGCATGGCGAGCTGAACGCCAGCCTGTCAGCCAGCCGTGCCCGAGCCGAGCAGGTCGAATTGCGCCGTCGGCGCCTGCTTGAAGAACTGGCCGAGCTGGAAGAGCAGCGCGCCCTCGAGCACGAGCAGCTGGGCGAAGCCCGTTTGCTGCTGCAGGAGGCCCTGGAACTGATGGCCCAGGACACCGAGCAGCGTGAGCAGTTGATGGCCCGCCGCGACACCCTGCGCGAAGGCCTCGACCGGGTGCGCCAGGAGGCTCGCCAGCACAAGGACCACGCCCACCAGTTGGCCGTGCGCCTAGGCTCGTTGCGTGCCCAGCACGACTCCACCCGTCAGGCTCTGGAGCGCCTGGAGCAGCAGGCTGCGCGCCTTACCGAGCGCCAGGAGCAACTGAGCCTGAACCTGGAAGAGGGCGAGGCACCCCAGGAAGAACTGCGCCTGAAGCTCGAAGAGCTGCTGGAGCGGCGCATGAGCGTTGACGAGGAAATGCGCAAGGCCCGGCTGCACATGGACGAAGCCGACCGCGAACTGCGTGATGCCGAGAAACGCCGCACCCAGGCCGAGCAGCAAGCCCAACTGCTGCGCGGCCAGCTGGAAACACTGCGCCTGGAGTGCCAGGGCCTGGATGTACGACGCAAGACCCTGCAGGAGCAGTTGCTGGCCGATGGCTACGACCTGCAAGGCGTGCTCGCCACCCTGGAGGCCGAGGCCAGCGAGCAGGGCACCGAACAGGAACTGGAGCAGCTCGAAGCACGCATCCAGCGCCTGGGCGCGATCAACCTGGCCGCCATCGAGGAATATGAACAGCAGTCCGAGCGCAAGCGCTACCTGGACGCGCAGGACGCCGACCTGGTCGAAGCCCTGGAGACCCTGGAAAACGTCATCCGCAAGATCGACAAGGAAACGCGCAACCGCTTCAAGGATACCTTTGATCAGATAAATGCCGGATTACAGGCACTTTTCCCAAAAGTTTTCGGTGGTGGCAGCGCTTATCTGGAACTGACGGGCGAAGATCTACTCGATACAGGGGTAACGATCATGGCGCGACCGCCGGGCAAGAAGAACAGCACCATCCATCTGCTGTCCGGCGGCGAGAAGGCACTGACCGCTTTGGCGCTGGTGTTTGCCATCTTCAAGTTGAACCCCGCACCGTTCTGCATGCTCGACGAGGTCGATGCACCGCTGGACGATGCCAACGTCGGGCGTTACGCGCGCCTGGTCAAGGAAATGAGTGAAAGCGTGCAGTTCATCTACATCACGCATAACAAGATTGCCATGGAGATGGCGGACCAATTGATGGGGGTGACCATGCATGAACCAGGTTGTTCACGTCTTGTTGCAGTTGATGTGGAGGCGGCCATGGCCATGGTCGACGCTTGATGTGCGACGATGGGGGCACATTCTGGAGCGAAATGCCCCCGTCATGTGCGACAGACGGTGTAAAGTTGTCTTTGGTCGTGCTAGCTTAATGTCACTCGTTTTTTGCGTGGGTAAAACGCCTGTCAGAACATAGAGTTGGCGCCACGTGTTAAAGGGCTTTGAACCCTTTGTTTTCAAGCATATTTTTATAGAGGCACGGGATTACATGGAAATCGGTCTGCGCGAGTGGCTGATCGTCATCGGCATCATTGTCATTGCCGGGATTCTTTTCGACGGCTGGCGCCGCATGCGCGGCGGGAAAGGCAAGTTGAAATTCCGTCTGGATCGCAGTTATTCCAACCAGCCGGACGAAGAGGGTGGCAGCGCCGAAGTGCTCGGCCCGTCGCGTGTGCTGGACACCCACAAGGAGCCTGAGCTGGACGAAAGCGACCTGCCGTCGCTCAGCGCTTCTTCGCGTGATCGCGAACGTGAGCCCAAGCCGGCCAAGGCCAGCAAGCGCAACAAGCGCGCCACCGCATCGGCGGATGTGCAGCAGGGTGACCTGAACCTGAGTGCCGACACGCGCGAGCCGGACCTGTTTGCCGACAGCGATGACGACTTTGCCGCCGACAACACCCGCAGCAGCAGCCCGGCGCCTGCCACCAGCCTCAAGGAGCTGCCACCGGCCGAGGAAGTGCTGGTGATCAGCGTGATCTCCCGTGACGAAGGCGGCTTCAAAGGCCCGGCACTGCTGCAGAACATTCTGGAAAGCGGCCTGCGCTTCGGCGAAATGGACATCTTCCACCGCCACGAAAGCATGGCCGGGCACGGCGAAGTGCTGTTCTCCATGGCCAACGCGGTAAAACCTGGCGTGTTCGACCTGGACGACATCGACCACTTCAGCACCCGTGCGGTGAGCTTCTTCCTTGGCCTGCCGGGCCCGCGTCATCCGAAGCAGGCCTTCGACGTGATGGTCGCCGCGGCGCGCAAACTGGCCCACGAACTCAACGGCGAGCTCAAGGACGACCAGCGCAGCGTGCTGACGGCCCAGACCATCGAGCACTACCGCCAGCGCATCGTCGAGTTCGAGCGCCGTGCGCTGACCCAGAAGCGCTGACAGATCCAGACGAAAGAGCAGCCTGAGGGCGTGCTGGTCGGTTCGGGAGTTACTGCCTGACCCGGCCCTGTCGCCGGCAAGCCAGCTCCCACAGGAGTACCACCGCCTTCCAGGCTCGTGGTGTAGCTGTGGGAGCTGGCTTGCCGGCGAAAGGGCCGGGTCAGGCAATTACCAATCCAGGCCCCAGACACCACCCCAGGCTGCTCTTTTTGCTTTGCAAGAGACCCTGACAATGACCGCCGAAACCCGTATCCACGAACTGCGTGCCGAACTCGACCAGCACAACTACCGCTACTACGTGCTCGACGAACCCAGCGTGCCCGATGCCGAATACGACCGCCTGTTCAACGAACTAAAGGCGCTTGAGGCTGAAAACCCCCACTTGGTAACCCCCGATTCGCCAACCCAGCGCGTCGGCGGCCAAGCCTTGTCCGCCTTCAGCCAGGTGCGCCACGAAGTGCCCATGCTCAGCCTGGGCAACGCCTTCGAAGAAACCGACCTGCGTGAGTTCGGTCGCCGCGTGGTAGAAGGCCTCGACCAGCCCGGGGCGGTTGACTACAGCTGCGAGCCCAAGCTCGACGGCCTGGCGGTGAGCCTGCTGTACCGCGACGGCCAACTGGTGCAGGGCGCCACCCGTGGTGACGGCACCACCGGTGAGGATATCAGCGCCAACGTGCGCACCGTGCGCAACATCCCGCTCAAGTTGCAGGGTAAGGGCTGGCCGGCAGTGCTGGAGGTGCGCGGCGAGGTGTACATGAGCAAGGCCGGTTTCGACCGGCTCAATGCGGCCCAGGCCGAAGCCGGCGGCAAGACCTTCGCCAACCCGCGCAACGCCGCCGCCGGCAGCCTGCGTCAGCTGGACTCGAAGATTACCGCCAGCCGCCCCCTGGAGTTCTGCTGCTATGGCGTTGGCCAGGTGTCCGAGAGCATCGGCGACAGCCACATCGGCACCCTCGAGCAGCTCAAGGCCTGGGGCCTGCCGATCAGTCGCGAGCTCAGGCACGCTGCCGGCATTGATGAATGCCTGGCCTACTACCGCGACATTGGCGAGCGGCGCAACAGCCTGCCTTACGAAATCGACGGTGTGGTGTTCAAGGTCAACAGCCTGGCGGCCCAGCGCGAGCTGGGTTTCCGTGCCCGCGAGCCACGCTGGGCGATTGCCCACAAGTTCCCTGCCATGGAAGAGCTGACCGAGGTGCTGGACGTCGAGTTCCAGGTTGGCCGCACAGGTGCCGTAACGCCTGTGGCGCGCCTGAAGCCGGTCAAGGTTGCCGGTGTGACCGTGTCCAACGCCACGTTGCACAACATGGACGAAATCGCCCGCCTGGGCCTGCGCATTGGTGACACGGTGATCATCCGCCGTGCCGGTGACGTGATCCCCCAGGTGATGCAGGTGGTGCTGGAGCGCCGCCCGGATGATGCCCGCCCGGTAGCAGTGCCCAGCGAGTGCCCGGTGTGTGGCTCGCAGGTCGAGCGTACCCAGCTGGTCAAGCGCAGCAAAGGCAAGGAAACCACCAGCGAAGGTGCGGTGTACCGCTGTGTCGGTCGCCTGGCCTGTGGCGCCCAGCTCAAGCAGGCGATCATTCACTACGTGTCGCGCCGTGCCATGGACATCGACGGCCTGGGCGAGAAGAGCGTCGAGCAGCTGGTGGACGAAGGCCTGATCCGCTCGCCGGCGGATCTGTACAAGCTGGAGTTCGAGCAGATTGTCGGCCTTGAAGGCTTTGCCGAGGTGTCCAGCAAGAAGCTGCTGGACGCCATCGAAGCCAGCAAGCGCCCGAGCCTGGCGCGCTTCATCTACGCCCTGGGCATCCCGGACGTAGGCGAAGAGACCGCCAAGGTACTGGCCCGCTCGCTGGGCAGCCTGGCGCGCGTGCAGCAGGCGTTGCCACAGGTGCTTACCTACCTGCCCGACATCGGCCTGGAAGTGGCCTACGAGATTCACAACTTCTTCGAAGACGAGCATAACCAGAAGGTCATTGAACAGCTTCTGGCCAGCGGCATGCAATTACAGGACGAAGGCGAACTGGCTGCCGAATTTGCTGCCAGCACCACCTTGGCCGGGATGATCGCCAAGCTCGACATCGCCTCGGTCGGCCCGACCGGTGCCGAGAAGCTGGTGGCCAAGCTGGACAGCCTGGACAAGATCATCGCCGCCGACGGCATCGACCTGCGCCAAGCCCTGGCGGCCAAGCAGGCTGACGCCGTGCGTGAGTTCTTCAAGGATGAAGCGAATCAGAAGCTGGCGCGGGATATCGAAGCCCAGTTGCTGGCGTTCGGCATGCATTGGAGCAGCGAGAAGAAGGTAGCCGAGGGCTTGCCGCTGGCCGGCCAGACTTGGGTGCTGACTGGTACGCTGGAGCGCATGAGCCGCGACATCGCCAAGGACAAGCTGGAAAGCCTGGGCGCCAAGGTGGCCGGTTCGGTGTCTGGCAAGACCCACTGCGTGGTGGCAGGGCCAGGGGCAGGCTCCAAGCTTGCCAAGGCCGCTGAGCTGGGCGTGAAGGTGCTGGACGAAGATGCCTTCGTCACTTTCCTGGCCGAACAGGGCATTGCTATCTGAAGCCCAGCGCTATCCCCGGCCCAAACATTCTGGCTCGATACCAAGATTCAGAGCTTGTACGGTCCCTGTGGGAGCTGGCTTGCCGGCGATCACCGGCAAAGCCGGTGCCATCCACGGCGCTGCCTTCTTCGCGGGCGCGCCCGCTCCCACAGGTTTGCGCGCCGGCTCAGCGCCCATGCGCCTGACAAGTCATTGAGAAATGATGACTTTTTCTACCTCAGAGGTTGTATCTGCCCTCAAGACCGGTACAATGGCGCCACTCGCTGCTCAGCGAGGCATGTAGTGGTGGCCCCATCGGTCCCCCCGCATTGATTACCCGTTAACCTGGTCAGGCCCGGAAGGGAGCAGCCATAGCGGGAACATCGAGTGCCGGGGTGTGGCTGGTGGGGCCGCCTCCATTCTGTAGGTCCTTAATTCTAAAGGGCTTTTCTCGCTCAAAATCTCGAAGTGGACTAGTGCTGTAGTACACCTAAGTGGTGCACTGTGCTGAGCATTCTAGCTTCGTCATCGTGCCCTCCAAAACCCCGCTCTGGTTACGCCGATCTTGGCGCTACCCTCTCATCCGCTCATGTGGTGGTTTCCCCTTGTCTCTCGCTGTGATTTGCAATTGCCAGTACGGTGGCTGTGCTACTAGGATGTGGCATCTGAGCGAGGAGCAAGAGATGGAATTCTTAGAGCGACTGAACGCATTATCAGCCAAAATCCGCCAGCAGGGCCCTGCTATCCAGACAGAAGAGGCGACCAAGATTGCCTTTGTCATGCCCTTCATCAACTCCGTCCTAGGCTACGACGTCTTTGATCCCTCTGAGGTTACGCCAGAGTACGTCTGCGACGTGGGGACGAAGAAGGGCGAGAAGATCGACTACGCCATCATGAAGAACGGCGAGATTCAGATCCTGATCGAGTGCAAGAAGATAGGTGAGCCGCTGCATATCAACCACGCGAGCCAGCTCTTTCGGTATTTCCACGTTACCACCGCTCGTATCTCGATCCTTACCAATGGCCAGGTTTACCGGTTCTTTACCGATCTCGATGCCCCTAACAAGATGGATGAGAAGCCATTCTTGGAGCTAGACCTTCTCGATCTGGACGAGCACGCCCTTCCGGAGCTTCAGAAGCTAACCAAGTCTGCGTTCGATGTTGACTCAATCATCAGTGCTGCAGGAGAACTGAAGTATGTTGGCCAGATCAAGAAAGAGATGGCTTCGCAGTTCAGTCAGCCTAGTGACGAGTTCGTAAAGTTCTTCGCTACTCGGGTCTACGACGGGATCATTACCCAGAAAGTTAGGGAGCAATTCACCACCTTGACTAGGAAGGCGGCAATCCAGTTCCTAGGAGATCAGATTAACGACAGGCTGAAGTCGGCTATGAGCGGTGCGGTCGAGCCGTCTTATGCCATGATGGCCGTTCAAGCAGCTCCGGCGCCTGAGTCTGCTGAGGGAAGCGGCGACGACGATCGTGTCCAGACTACTCTTGAAGAGCTTGAGGGCTTCCATATCGTCAAGGCAATTGTGCGGGCGGTTGTGGATGCCAAGCGGATCGTTCACCGTGATACCCAAAGTTACTTCGGGATTCTGCTGGACGATAATAATCGTAAACCGATTTGCCGGTTGCACTTCAATCGCAGCCAGAAGTACATAGGGATCTTCGACGCTGAAAAGAACGAAACGCGCCACCCAATTGCATCTGTGGATGATCTCTACGGATTTGCGGAGCAGTTGAAGGGTGCCATTTCGCTGTACCAGTAAGTTTTTGTTTCTGGCGGGCACCGATCTAATTAGTTTTCGAGCGGTGCTCTCGCCATTATTTCCGAAAAGTTGCTGTGAGAGGGAGTTCGCCTAATTTCCTGCTCGCTTGCTTCACCAACAATGTTTCGAGAAGCAGTGGAGCTTGACGTCATGCAATAGAGGGCTATGCGAAGGGTATGGCGGCTGGGGAGCAGACGCTTCGGGAGTCGAAGATATAGGTAGAAAACTTGGCGTCGGAAGATGTAAGTCAAAAACGTCACCGGAGTGGACCAGAAAAGTGGAGCAATTGAGTGGAACAATTCTGATCACACCCCGAGTCTTGAGCACCCATGATGGATATCCGCATGGTTGAATGGCCGGCCTCCTCGTCAGTCTGAAACCGTTGCCTCATAACGCCTGCATTCAGGAGGCGCTATCGCTCAGCCAAACGAACATCTGCCTTATTGCTTCAAAGAGACTTGCTTGGCCTCAGGGTTGAGCGCCTTGAGACGCTTCATAAGTGTGCTGATATTGGTGCGGGCCGAACCCTCATTGGCCAGGCGAAGACGCTTGATCCCGATTAGTGAGTCGCCCATCCCGGCGGTATATGGCGTCCGGATGATCTCTCGGAAGATGACGGCGTTTGAACTTGACTCGGTCAGTGTGTATTCAGCCTCGCAGGTGACTTCGAAATCCGCGCCAAAAATGGGCTGATCGACGCGTAGCAGGTTGGCGCGCAGTGTGTAGGCAGTGGTGCCTTCGCCTAGTAAACCGGCACTGGCAAGCGATTGCTTGAGGGCTGCGCCAAAGTCGGGGCCGTCAATTTCCGAAGTCCAGAGAGGATTGGTGGTGTCTCCGCCATTCACCTCGGTCACCTGGATGTTGCGATGCAGGCGCTGGTCATAGAATTGCGCATCGGTTTGATCCGATATTACGGACATTCCGGAGATCTGGGCAGGTGAAGCACACCCTGTGCAAAGCGCAATAAATGCCGAGGCTAGAAACAGACGGAAGTAGGTCACTCGAATAATCCTTGAATGGTATGTCAGTCACATGAGACTGGAGCCATACGTCGAGTATGGCCTCAGTGGTTTCTACGTCCGCGCTGAGCGGCATCATAGGAGCGTGTATGCCTCATGCCGAGCGTTGCGCTGATCGGCAGCCCTTACAGGTTGTACTTGTCATCGATCCTGCGTTTGTCCAGCGTGTACCGCTTGAGGTCGATTGCGTCGGACTCCAGCTTGGCATCTAGCTCGTCCATGTCATGCTTCTTAAGCGTCGCAACGTGAGCTTTGGTGGCCTGGTAGTTGATGAACTCTGCAGCATCGTGCCCGCTCACTGGGTCCCAGAGAATTGAGAGGGGCCAAAACAGCAAGTTCACGACGCCAAAACCGTAGGCGCGACCATAGAACGAGCCTCCTCCCGGAAGTAGGCCGAGGCCGGCAGCGAGCCCAGGGCTTTTTTCTTCAACCGCGAGGTTTTTGGCACGGTAGCTAGCAAGTTCCGACTCTTGAGCCGAATTGAGGCCGGTAGCGCAACCGGTGGTAAGCGTTATCAGGGCGGCGGCGGTCAGATTTCTAATTGTGGACATGCAACATTTCCTAAGTGTAAGTGCTGTTCTCGCGCACGGCTGGGCGTCGAGACGCGTAACTTTACACTGAGTAGTGGCGTATTAGAATCATTGTGCCATCATCTAGTCAGGCCGATGCAGCCCCTGTTTTTCCCGAGCCCCGCCGCCGAGAGCTTCATCAGCCGCTGGAATTTCGGGCATGCCAGATGATCTTGTTCAGGACACTGCGCCGCATGCCGCAATCCCTTGCTCATCGCTTGCAACCGCCTGATTCGCGCATCCAGTTCGTCCGCCTTGGCGATCAGCATCTGCCGGTCGACCTGCAGGTCCACCAGCATCGCCCCCACTTCATCCAGCGAAAACCCCGCAGCCTGCCCCAAAGCGATCAATGCCAGCCGGTCTGCCACATCAGCCGCAAACTGCCGCCGCTGGCCGCGCCCGGCCAGCGACTTGAGCAAGCCTTTCTTCTCGTAGTGACGCAGTGTCGATGCGGGTACGCCTGTGCGTTTGGCGACGTCGGCAATGTCCATTTCCGGCCCTTGACTTGAAGTTGACTTCAACTTCTATGCTGCGCGGCAAGGGTATTGACCGTCAACGTTCGAGGGCTTGTTCAATGACGTTTACTGCGATGTTTCTAGCTGCTTTGCCGATTGGCATCGGGGCCACTGTGGTGATGGACCTGTGGGGGTTGCTGCTGAGGCGGTTGGGTGTGGCAACGCTGAACTTTGCCATGGTCGGGCGTTGGGCAGGACATTTGCTACGCGGGCGTGTGTCGCACCAAGCGATTGCCAAAGCGGAACCGGTGCGAAATGAGTTGGCGTGGGGATGGGTGATTCATTACGCCACTGGCGTGCTTTTCGCGTTGCTGCTGGTTGTGATCGCAGGGGAGAGCTGGTTGCGGTCACCTACTCTTTTGCCTGCAGTAGCTGTGGGTGTGGGTACAGTCGTGGCACCGCTGTGCTTCATGCAGCCGGCGATGGGGGCGGGGTTCTTTGCGTCCAGAACGCCGACACCTGCGCGTAACTGCCTGAAGAGCCTGGCCACGCATTTTGTGTTTGGTGTGGGGTTGTTCTTGAGTGCGGGTTTACTTGCTTTAGTGTGACGGCAGGGAGTTGGGTCAGAGCGAGCGCATAATCAGCATGCCTGCTAACAGCAGTACCCCTGTAGAGATTGCGCCGATGTAAAAAAGGAGCACACCCGTCCATGGCGAAGACGCTCGAAGGTTGCGCATTTCTTCGGCGAACGCTTCTGCTTCATTCAGTGCTGTTCTCGTGTGATCCTGGGCGGCGCGGTGCATGTGTTACTCCTTGTGGCTGGATTAATCGAAGCTCAGAGCTTGCTGGCCACTGCCATTACGCCAACTATGGTTGTAACAACTGCTGAACCCGTTGCGATTGGGTACCAGAACGCCTCCTGCCGGAGCTTACGCGCTTCTGCTACAAATTTCTGTGCCTCGGCCCTTAACTTGCGGCCTTCATTTTGTAACTTCTCAAGTTCGAGATGTTCACGATCATCCTGATGCATCGGGCTGTCTATTCTGTTGCGGCGAAGGTGCCAGGGGCGGGCTTGATTGTGTGTGGTTTGGTTCGGTCGCGAAGCCGCCGTCTTCCAGTGAGTGTTGTAGTCCAATTGCGATCAAGTTCGTCAGGCACGTCACGTCGGAGTAATTTTAGACGGATCTGATATCAATCGAAGAAAGCTCCTACACGTCAGGTAGGTATAGCGAATTATCCTACGATCTCCGTCGACTCCCGTCTGATTGTCCCGGTCAACCTCGCCCACCAGGCTTTCGCGGTCGCTGTCAGTTCAGCGATCGGGTGTGGAAGCCTGGGTGGTTTGGCGGCTGTCGATATGACGGTTGTGCGTGGGAGGCCTTCGGGCCTGCCGGGTTTGCCATACCCCTGGTCTTGCACCCCGCGGATGGCACCGGCTTTGCCGGTGTTCGCGGGTGAACCCGCTCCCACAGGAGGGCGCGCAAGCTTCGCGAGGGTTTTGCCTTCCATCAGATGGGCCGGATCAGGGCCGGGCCACAGACATGTTGTCCGGGTCGCCCGCTCCCCCATACCGCTGCACAATCCGCTCGATCTCCCCTGACTGCTTCATTCGTACCAGCGCCCGCAACAGCGCTTGTGTCGGTATCGCCGGATCGTTGCGCACCATGCACCCCAAATCCTGTTCTTCCAACACCGCCAGCGCCTGCAATTGCTGCTCGGCTGGCAGGCCTTGGTTGAACCACTGCAACGACAGCTGGTTGCTCACCGCATGCCGATACCGCCCGGCCTGCAGCTTTTGCAGCACCAGCAACTGGCTGCGGCTGTCCTCACGGTGCAGCTGGCCCTTGTCCAGCAGCGGTTGCAGGGTTGAATAGGTGTAGCCCAGCACTGTGCCGATAGCCTGGGGTGACAGCTGCTCTGGCGGCATCGGGGTGCTGTCACTGACGCGGCCAACCAGCACGTCGCGCTGGTGAATCAGCGGGATACTCCACACAAAATCCCCCGGGCGGTCATTGAGCCATCGGGTGCTGACGTAGCAACGCACATCGATGTCGCCACTGCTCATGGCCTCCTCCAGGCGCAGGCGGGCCATGACGTGATACTTGGGACGAGCGCCCACCTCCTTGGCAACGGCCTGTGTCAGGTCGTAAAGCAATCCCTCCACTGGCTGGTCGCCTTCGAGGCGCACCAGTGGCATGCTCCAGCTCTCTGCGACCGAGAAACGCAGCACCGGCTGTTCCGCCAGGCTGTTAGCGGACCAGAGCATCAGAAGCGCCAGCAGAATTGGCAAAGGCGTATCCTCCCTGAATAACGCGCCTGTCTCAAAGCGTAGACGACGCGCGCAGGGTGCAATTTTGCCACCGCTCCGCTAGCATTAGCGATCTTCCGCTCTATCAGGCTACGATGGTTTTTCGATGAGTTATCAGGTTCTTGCACGTAAATGGCGTCCGCGCTCGTTCCGCGAAATGGTCGGCCAGGCCCATGTGCTGAAGGCCTTGATCAATGCCTTGGACAATCAGCGCCTGCACCATGCTTACCTGTTCACCGGTACCCGGGGCGTGGGCAAGACGACCATCGCCCGTATTATCGCCAAGTGCCTGAACTGTGAGACCGGCATCACCTCCACGCCGTGCGGCACCTGTTCGGTGTGCCGTGAAATCGACGAAGGCCGCTTCGTCGACCTGATCGAGATCGACGCCGCCAGCCGCACCAAGGTCGAGGACACCCGCGAACTGCTGGACAACGTGCAGTACGCCCCGAGCCGTGGGCGCTTCAAGGTCTACCTGATCGACGAAGTGCACATGCTCTCGACCCACTCGTTCAACGCCTTGCTCAAGACGCTGGAAGAGCCGCCGCCCTACGTCAAGTTCATCCTCGCCACCACCGACCCGCAGAAGCTGCCGGCCACCATCCTGTCGCGCTGCCTGCAGTTCTCGCTGAAGAACATGAGCCCGGAGCGGGTGGTTGAACACCTCAGCCACGTACTGGCTGCCGAAAACGTGCCGTTCGAGCCGGATGCCCTGTGGCTGCTGGGCCGTGCGGCCGATGGCTCGATGCGTGACGCCATGAGCCTTACCGACCAGGCCATCGCCTTTGGCGAAGGCAAGGTGCTGGCCGCGGATGTGCGGGCCATGCTTGGTAGCCTTGATCATGGCCAGGTCTATGGCGTGTTGCAGGCGTTGCTCGAAGGCGATGCCCGGGCATTGCTGGAGGCCGTGCGCAACCTGGCCGAGCAGGGCCCGGACTGGGCTGGGGTGCTGGCCGAAATGCTTAACGTGCTGCACCGTGTGGCTATTGCCCAGGCGCTGCCTGAAGCGGTGGACAACGGCCAGGGCGACCGTGAGCGGGTGCTGGCGCTGGCTTCGGCCTTGCCGGCCGAAGACGTGCAGTTCTATTACCAGATGGGCCTGATCGGTCGCCGAGACCTGCCGTTGGCGCCAGACCCGCGTGGTGGCTTCGAGATGGTCCTGCTGCGCATGCTGGCGTTCCGCCCGGCCGATACTGACGATGCGCCGAAACCGGTGCTAAAGCCAGTGGGGATCAGCCAAGCCACAGCTGATCCTGCAGCGCCGGTGGCAGCCTCGGCGTCGGCCGGGCCCTCATCGTCTGTCGCGACCGTACCGGCAGAGCTTGTAGCGGCCGCCCCACAGCTGGAAGTGCCTGCACCTGCGACAGCCGACCATGAGCCGGAGGCCGAGCCAGATGTTGAGCTGCAGGCCGAGATCGAGGCCATTTCCGTACCCGAGCCTGTTGCGGAGGTGGTCGACCTTCCGTGGGAAGAGCCGGCAGCGGCACCCGCGCCGGTAGCCGCTGAACCTGTGCCTACACCCGCACCTGCGCCCGAGCCTGTAGCCCCTGTGCCGGCACCACAGGCCACCGCGACCCACGACGAGCCGCCTTTCGACCCCTCCGCCTACGCAGCCGTAGGCATGGATCGCGACGATGAGCCGCCGCTGGACGAAGACTATTACGGTGGTGAAAGCGACCCGGTCGGTTTCAGCTACCTGGACGAGTTGGCCGAACATGTTCAGGAGGACGTGTCCAAGCCTGCGGCCGAACCGCTGCCGGCAGCCAAGCCGGCCACCGGGCTGGCCCTGCAATGGCTGGAATTATTCCCACAGTTGCCTGTGTCCGGGATGACAGGCAACATCGCGGCAAACTGTACGCTGATTGCCGCCGATGGCGACGATTGGCTGCTGCACCTGGACCCTGGCCAGGGCGCGCTGTTCAACACGACCCAACAGCGGCGCCTGAACGAAGCGCTTAACCAGCACCTGGGGCGCACGCTGAACCTGCGGATCGAGCTGATCCTGCCCGAACAGGAAACCCCGGCCCAGGCGGCATCGCGCAAGCGCGCAGAGCGCCAGCAGGACGCCGTAACCTCGATCGAGCAGGATCCGTTGATCCAGCAGATGATCAAGTTGTTCGGTGCCAAGGTGCGGCAGGATACTATTGAGCCTGTAGAGGCCCTGGCCAAACAGGGCCAGTAACGGATAACCATGCGGCTGGCCCTGCGCCAGGCCGCATCACATGACCCAATCGAGGTATACCCCATGATGAAAGGTGGCATGGCCGGCCTGATGAAGCAGGCCCAGCAGATGCAGGAAAAAATGCAGAAAATGCAGGAAGAGCTGGCCAACGCCGAAGTCACCGGCCAGTCTGGTGGCGGCCTGGTGAGCGTGGTGATGACCGGTCGTCACGACGTCAAGCGCGTCAGCATCGACCAAAGCCTGATGTCGACTGACGAGGACGACAAGGAAGTGCTGGAAGACCTGATTGCCGCCGCGCTGAACGATGCCGTGCGCAAGATCGAGCAGAGCAGCCAGGACAAGATGGGCGGCATGACCGCCGGCATGCAACTGCCACCGGGCTTCAAGATGCCGTTCTAAGGGCATTGCGATACCGGAAACCGCCGCTGATATCAGCGGCGGTTTTTTTTTGCCCAGATTTCAACCCAGGCGCGGTCTGCTTTCATGTGGGAGCAACGGTTTTGCTCAAACTTTGAAATTTTGCACGATAACTGTGGGAGCTTTCCAGTTTTGTGCAAGGCAGTTGCTCTCACATAACTGCAGGCCGCGTAGACTTGGCATGACGTGATTTGACGCCACTGCCCACGCTGGGTATAAACCGCCTCTTATTGATTTGTCAGGCCATCCCCATGAGCTTCAGCCCCCTCATCCGCCAACTGATCGACGGCCTGCGCATCCTGCCAGGTGTCGGCCAGAAAACCGCCCAGCGCATGGCCTTGCAACTGCTCGAGCGTGACCGCAGCGGCGGCCTGCGCCTGGCCCAGGCCCTAACCCAGGCCATGGAAGGGGTGGGTCATTGCCGGCAGTGCCGCACCCTGACCGAGCAAGAGCTGTGCCCGCAATGCGCCGACACGCGCCGTGACGATACCCAGCTGTGCGTGGTCGAGGGGCCGACCGATGTGTATGCGGTGGAGCAGACGGGCTACCGTGGCCGCTACTTTGTGCTCAAGGGGCACCTGTCGCCGCTGGACGGCCTGGGGCCGGAGGCCATTGGCATTCCGCAGCTGATGGCGCGCATCGAGGAGCAGGGCACCTTTACCGAGGTGATCCTGGCGACCAACCCGACGGTGGAAGGGGAGGCGACGGCGCATTACATCGCGCAGTTGCTCAGCGAGAAGGGGTTGATGGCGTCGCGGATTGCCCATGGCGTGCCGCTGGGCGGCGAGCTGGAGATGGTGGATGGCGGGACCTTGGCCCATGCCTTTGCAGGGCGCCGGCCAATTTCGCTCTGATTCAAAAATGCTGGGGCTGCAAAGCAGCCCCAAAAGCCAACTCAGTATTCGCTGAGGGTAAACTCGGTCAGGCAGAAGGTTGGCACGCCCGCGGCCTGTAGCCGGCGCGACCCGTCCAGCTCCGGCAGATCAATGATCGCTGCCGCTTCGAACACCTGCGCCCCGGTGCGGCGCACCAGGTTGGCCGCCGCCAGCAGCGTACCGCCCGTAGCAATCAGGTCATCGAAGATCAGCACCGAATCGCCTTCGCACAGGCTGTCGGCATGCACTTCCAGGAAGGCTTCGCCGTATTCGGTCTGGTAACCCTCGCTCAGCACGTCAGCCGGCAGCTTGCCCTGCTTGCGGAACAGGATCAGCGGCTTGTTCAGCTGGTGGGCGATGATCGAGCCAATCAAAAAGCCCCGCGCGTCCATGGCACCAATGTGGCTGAACTCAGCTTCGACGTAGCGCTCGATGAACTGGTCGGCCACATAGCGCAGCCCGCGCGGCGATTGGAACAGCGGGGTGATGTCGCGGAAGATCACGCCCGGTTTGGGGAAGTCCACTACCGGGCGGATCAGGGCTTTGAGGTCGAAGGCGTCGCTGTGCATTGGTGCGGGTATCCTGGGAAAACGAATGCCCAAGTATACCCGCTAAACGCAGGCCTCAGGCTTCGATTGCGCCACCGGCCAGCGCGCACAGCTGGATCGGGTCAAGGATGTGCACTTCCTTGCCTTCGGCGCGCAGCAGGCCGTTCTGCTGGAAGCGGGTGAACACCCGCGACACGGTTTCCACTGCCAGGCCCAGGTAGTTGCCGATTTCGTTGCGCGACATGCTCAGGCGGAACTGGTTGGCCGAATAGCCGCGGGCGCGGAAGCGCGCCGACAGGTTGACCAGGAAGGTGGCAATGCGCTCGTCGGCAGTCTTCTTCGACAGCAGCAGCATCATTTGCTGGTCGTCGCGGATTTCCCGGCTCATCACCCGCATCAGCTGGCGACGTAGCTGCGGCAGTTGTACCGACAGCTCGTCAAGCCGCTCGAAGGGGATTTCGCACACCGACGTGGTTTCCTGGGCCTGGGCCGACACCGGGTAAGCTTCAGTGTCCATGCCCGACAGGCCGACCAGCTCGCTGGGCAGGTGGAAGCCGGTGATCTGCTCTTCGCCGCTGTCGCTGAGGCTGAAGGTTTTCAGGGCACCGGAACGTACGGCGTAGACCGAGCCGAAATTGTCACCTTGGCGGAACAGGAACTCGCCTTTCTTCAGCGGCCGGCCACGCTTGACGATTTCATCCAGTGCATCCATGTCTTCCAGGTTCAGCGAAAGAGGCAGGCACAGGGGGGCCAGGCTGCAATCCTTGCAATGGGCCTGGTTGTGTGGGCGCAGTTTGACTGGCTCGGACATTTGAATCGATCCTTGTGGGAAAGCACACATAAGTCGTAAGGGTAACCCACGACACAGGGTGTAGGCCAGCGTGCGCGTTGATGGTGCGCCCTGGCGAAACCCCGGCAGACGTCCTGCCGGGAGTCCTTGTGTGCCCATATTGTGCCTGGCAAGGAAGCTTGTCCATGCGGTTGAACGACTCGGTTTTCAGATAACCCGCGAGAAGCGCTGGCGGTTGTGCATCGCCAAGTAGGCGTCGAACACCATGCACACCGAGCGCGCCAGCAGGCGGCCGGCCGGCAGGATGCGGATGCCCTTGGCATCCAGGCTGATCAGGCCGTCGCGCTGCAAGGTCAGCAGCTCCGGCCAGAGGTCGTTGAAGTAACCGCGAAAATCGATGGTGAAGGCCTGCTCGATCGGTTCGAAGTCCAGCTCGAAGTGGCAGATCAGCTGCTGGATCACCGCCCGCCGTAGGCGGTCGTCGTGGTTGCACAGCAGGCCGCGTTGGGTGGCCAGCTGGGCGTTGGACAGGCTCTCCTGGTAGGTATTGAGGTCGCTGCTGTTCTGGCAGTACAGGTCACCGATCTGGCTGATAGCCGACACCCCAAGGCCAATCAGGTCGCAGTGCCCGTGCGTGGTGTAGCCCTGGAAGTTACGCTGCAGGGTGCCTTCTTCCTGGGCGACGGCCAGTTCGTCGTCGGGCAGGGCGAAGTGGTCCATGCCGATGTAGCGGTAGCCGGCGGCGGTCAACTGGTCGATGGTAGCGTGCAGCATCTCCAGCTTGGCGGCCGGGCTGGGCAGATCGTTGTTGTCGATGCGCCGCTGGGGCATGAAGCGCTCGGGCAGGTGGGCGTAGTTGAACACCGACAGGCGGTCGGGCTGCAGGCGGATCACTTCTTCGACGGTGCGCGCAAAGCCTTCCGGGGTTTGCTTGGGCAGGCCGTAGATCAGGTCCAGGTTGACCGAGCGGAACTGCAGAGTGCGCGCAGCTTCGATCAGTGTGCGGGTCTGTTCCAGGCTCTGCAGGCGGTTGACCGCACGCTGCACGGCCGGGTCGAGGTCCTGCACGCCCAGGCTGACGCGGTTGAAACCCAGCTCACGGAGCAGGCCCATGGTGGACCAGTCAGCCTCGCGGGGGTCGATCTCGATGCCGTAGTCGCCGGAGTCATCGTCCAGCAGGTGGAAATGCTGGCGCAGGGTGGCCATCAGCTGGCGCAGTTCCACATGGCTGAGGAAGGTCGGCGTGCCGCCGCCGAAATGCAGCTGTTCAACCCGTTGCTTGGGCCCCAGGTGGCAGGCGATCAGCTGGATTTCCTGCTCCAGGCGCTGCAGGTAGGGCGCGGCGCGGGCACGGTCCTTGGTGATGACCTTGTTGCAGGCGCAGTAGTAGCAGATGTTGGCGCAAAACGGCACGTGCACGTACAACGACAGCGGGCGCACGGCACGACGGCTCTCGCGCAGGGCGTGGAGCAGGTCGAACGAGCCCACCTCGCTGTGCAGTTGCACGGCGGTCGGGTAGGAGGTGTAGCGTGGCCCGGCCAGATCGTAGCGGCGGATCAGGTCGGTATCCCAACGAAGGTCGTCGAGCATGAGGGCGGTCCCCGGAAAGAGCAGCAGTGTTCCGGAGTCTATGGCTGTCTGTAGGGATGGGTGTTGATTTGCATCAAGGGCATTGGGGCCGCAGAGCGGCCCCCGTCAATGCCCCATCAACCAGTGCTGGTGTGGGCCCGGCATGGTCCAGATACCGAATAGCATCACCAGCACACCGCCCGCCACCCGCACACTCCGTCGCCGCAACAGGGCGTTTACCCGTTCGGCCGCCAGCCCGGTGGCCAGCAATACCGGCCAGGTTCCAAGCCCGAACGCGAGCATCAACGCCGCGCTGTACCCGGCGTTGCCTTGGCTGGCTGCCCAAAGCAGGGTGCTGTACACCAACCCGCAGGGCAGCCAGCCCCACAGGGCGCCCAGCAGCAATGCCCGGGGCAGGCTGGACACCGGCAGCAAGCGCGACGCCAGCGGCTGGATATGCCGCCACAGCCCGCGCCCCAAGGCTTCGATACGGGTCAGGCCGCTCCACCAGCCGGCCAGGTACAGCCCCATGGCGATCAACAGCAGTGCAGCCACCACCCGCAGCGCCAATGCTGCCGGGCTGCTGGCCACGGCCCAGCCGGCCAGGCCCAGCAACAGGCCGGCGCTGGCATAACTGAGAATGCGCCCAAGGTTGTACGCCAGCAGCAGGCGCAAGCGCCGGCCGCGCTGCTCTGGCGGGATGGCCAGGGTCAGCGCGCCCATCAGGCCGCCGCACATGCCCAGGCAGTGGCCGCCGCCAAGCAGGCCAAGGACCAGTGCCGAGCCAAGCAGGGGAAGCAGGTCAGGCACGGGGTGGTGGTTCCTTGTCGGCGTCGGCCGGGGTGTCGTCAGGCTTCACCGCAGCCTGGTGGCGCGGGTCCTGGTCGTCGAACAGAATGCTGTGGGCCGGGCCTTCGAGGTCGTCGTACTGTCCGCTGTCCACCGCCCAGAAGAAGATGTACACGGCCACGCCGACCAGCAGCAGGGCTGCGGGGATCATGACATAGAGGGCGGGCATGGCGACTTCCTCCCGGGCAAGGGTGCTTCGGTTTTCGGCAAGCCCGATACCAGCGGCATGCGGGTCAGGCGCAGGGCATTGAGCACCACGATCAGCGAGCTGACCGACATGCCGATGGCGGCCCACACCGGGGTGATCCAGCCGAGCGCGGCAAACGGCAACATCAGGCCATTATACAGGGTGGCCCACAGCAGGTTCTCGAGGATGTTGCGGCGGGTGCGGCGGGCCAGGTCGAAGGCCTGCACCAGGGCTTGCAAGCGGTTGGACAGCAGCACGGCGTCGGCGCTGGTCTTGGCAAGGTCGGTGGCGCTGCCCATGGCGATGCTGATGTCGGCGGCGGCCAGCACTGGCACGTCGTTGACCCCGTCGCCGAGCATCAGCACCTTGCGCCCGGCCGCCTGCAGCGCCTTCAGCCGGTCCAGCTTGTCGTCCGGGCGCAGGCCACCAATGGCCTGGTCGATACCCAGTTGCGCGGCCACTTCGGCGACCATCGGCGAACTGTCGCCCGACAGCAGCAGCGTGCGCCAGCCTCGCGCCTTGCAGGCGGCGAGCAGGGCCGGGGCTTCCTCGCGCAGGCGGTCGTCCAGGCCAAACCAGGCCAGCGGCCCCTGGCGGTCACCCAGTAGCAGCCACTGGCCGCGGGGCTCTGGCACGCCGGGGATTTCCGCACCGCTCAGGGCGCAGACGAAGGTGGCCTGGCCGATACGCAGGCGTTGGCCGTCGACCAGTCCTTCCAGGCCCAGGCCTGGCACGGTCTGTACATCGTCGGCGGGTATCGCGTTACGGCCGAATGCGCGGGCGATGGGGTGTTCGGAGCGGTTTTCCAGGGCGGCGGCCAGGGCCAGGCAGCGGTCAGCGGGTACGCTGCCGAGCGGGCGGATGCTGCGCAAAGTCAGGCGGCCTTCGGTCAATGTGCCGGTTTTGTCGAAGATTACGGTGTCGATCTGGTTGAGGCCTTCGAGGACATGGCCGCGGGTTATCAGCAGGCCCAGCTTGTGCAGGGTGCCGGTGGCGGCAGTCAGTGCCGTAGGCGTGGCCAGGGACAGCGCGCAGGGGCAGGTGGCTACCAGCATGGCCAGCACGATCCAGAACGCCCGTGCAGGGTCCAGGTACCACCACCACAGGCCGATGGCCACGGCAGCCACCAGCGAGAACAGCAGAAACCACTGCGAGGCCCGGTCGGCGATTTCGGCCAGGCGCGGTTTTTCGGTCTGGGCGCGTTCCAGCAGGCGGACGATGGCCGAGAGCCGCGAATCGTGGCCGAGGGCTTCGACTTCCACGTTCAGGGTGCTTTCGACATTCAGCGTACCGCCGGTGACCCGCTCGCCCACGCGGCGCGGTTGCGGCAGGTATTCGCCGGTCAGCAGCGACTCGTCGATGCTGGAGCGGCCTTCGACGATGCGCCCGTCGGCGGGGATAACCGCGCCGGGCAGCACCTGCACCGTGTCACCGCAGTGCAGCTCGCTGAGCAGAATGCGCTCGCTGCGGCCAAGGGCGTCCAGGCGCAGGCACGAGGCCGGCAGCAGGTTGACCAGCTGCGCGGTGGCCGCAGCCGTGCGTTCGCGGGCACGGCGCTCCAGGTAGCGGCCGGTGAGCAGGAACAGGGCGAACATGCCCACGGTGTCGAAATACAGCTCACCGCTGCCGGTGATCGCGGTCCAGATGCCGGCGCCGAAAGCCAGGGCGATGGCCAGCGACACCGAAACGTCCATGGTCAGGTGGCGTGTGCGCAGGTCGCGTGCTGCGCCTTTGAAGAACGGCGCGCAGCTGTAGAAGACGATGGGGATGGTCAGGAACAGGGCCACCCAGCGCAGGATGGTGTGCAGTTCGGGTGACAGGTCGATGTTGAATTCCGGCCAGGTGGCCATGGTCGCCATCATCGCCTGGAACCACAGCAGCCCGGCCACGCCCAGGCGGCGCAAAGCGCTACGGTTCTCTTGGGCCAGTTGCTCGGCGGCCTTGTCGGGCTGGTAGGGGTGGGCGGCGTAACCGATCTGGCGCAACTCGGCGAGCAGGTGTGACAGCGGCAGTTGCTTGTCGTCCCAGCTCAGCAGCAGGCGGTGGTTGGACAGGTTAAGGCGCGCCTCGGCGACGCCGGGCAGGTTGCGCAGGTGCTTCTCGATCAGCCAGCCGCAGGCGGCGCAGCTGATGCCTTCGACCAGCAGGGTAGTTTCGGCCAGCTCGCCCTGGTGGCGGACGAAGGTTTGCTGCACGTCGCTGCGGTCGTACAGGGCCAGTTCGTCTTGCAACTGCCTGGGCAGGGCCTCGGGGTTGGCGCTGTTGTCACTGCGGTGCTGGTAGTAGTGCTCCAGGCCACCGGCGACGATCGACTCGGCCACCGCCTGGCAGCCGGGGCAGCAGAACTGCCGGGGCTCGCCGAGGACCACGGCGTTAAAGCGGCTGCCGGCGGGGACGGGCAGGGCGCAGTGGTAGCAGGGGGTGGGCTGGGTCATCACATCATTGCCTTACACAAATCGGCCGGTCGGGCACGCACCCCTGTAGGAGCGGCCTTGTGCCGCGAAGGGTCGCGAAGCGGCCCCAGGATTTCAGCTTCGCAGCATAGGTTGCCGGGGCTGCTGTGCAGCCCTTTCGCGACACGAGGCCGCTCCTACAGGTGCTCAGCGCCTTGGATAGCTTCGTCACCCAGCTGCAAGGTCACACCATGCTCCACTTTTTCCTCTTCGAACAAGCGCCACACGTGGCCACCTTCACTGCCCAGCAGCTCGACAAAGCGGCGCCCGTCGACCTTGTCCTCCAGCTGCCCCACATAGCGCCCCGCGTCGACCCTGGTGAGCAGTACCTTGCGGTCCTTCTCCGCCTGGGTGGGCGAAATCAGGTTCAGCTCCAGGTTTTGCGGGCCACTGCTGCCGGTCAGGCGCAGGTCCACTTCGCCGGTCAACTCGTCCAGGTGCACGGTGGCCTTCAGGCTCAGTTGCTGCGCCAGCAGTTCGCGGTCCAGCGAACGGTTGATGCCTTTGCCGGCCTCGTAGTAGTTGTCGTTCACCAGGTTGTCCGGGTTGCGCACGGCAATGCTGACCATGGTCAGGCTCAGGCACACCGAGGTGGTGAGGATGCCGATGATGATCCAGGGCCAGAGGTGCTTGTACCAAGGGCTGGCGGCGGTAGCGGCAGGCATTGTGCGTTATCTCTCTCAGCGGATCTGTGGGCCGATGAAGCGGCTCTTGGCTTCAACCTGGGCGTCGCTGTCGTCGGCGCTTTTGAGGGTGAAGGTGATTTCGTTGGTGGTCGATGGCAGTTTCTCGGGCGCGACCGACAGCTGCACCGGCAGGCTGACGATATCACCGGCAGCCACGCGGATCTCGCGCTGGCCTTCAAGCTTGAGGTCCGGCAGGCCGGCAGCGTCCAGTACGTAGACGTGGTCGCGCTGGTCCTTGTTCATCACTTTCAGGCTGTACACGTTTTCGATCCGGCCCTGGGCGTTCTCGCGGTACAGCACGCGGTCCTTGCTGACGTCGAAGCCAACCAGCGAGCGGGTGGCGAAGGCAGTCGCAAGGCCAATGATCATCACCAGCAGCACTGCGGCATAGCCGATCAGGCGTGGGCGCAGCATGTGGGTTTTTTGCCCGGACAGGTTGTGTTCGGTGGTGTAGCTGATCAGCCCCTTGGGGTAGTTCATCTTGTCCATGATGCTGTCGCAGGCATCGATGCAAGCGGCGCAACCGATGCACTCGATCTGCAGGCCGTCACGGATGTCGATGCCGGTGGGGCAGACTTGAACGCACATTGTGCAGTCGATGCAGTCGCCCAGGCCTTGGGCCTTGTAGTCGGTGTCTTTTTTACGTGGCCCGCGGGTTTCGCCACGACGCGGGTCGTAGGACACGATCAGCGTGTCCTTGTCGAACATCACGCTCTGGAAGCGTGCATAGGGGCACATGTACACGCACACCTGCTCGCGCAGCCAGCCGGCGTTGCCGTAGGTGGCGAGGGTGAAGAAGCCGACCCAGAAGTAGGCCCAGCCATCGGCCTGACCGGTGAAGAATTCGATGACCAGCTCGCGGATGGGCGAGAAATAGCCGACAAAGGTCATGCCGGTGACAAAGCCGATCAGCAGCCACAGGCTGTGCTTGGCAAACTTGCGCAGGAACTTGTTGCTGCTCATGGGGGCTTTGTCGAGCTTCATGCGCTGGTTGCGGTCGCCTTCCGTGACCTTTTCGCACCACATGAAAATCCACGTCCACACGCTTTGCGGGCAGGTGTAGCCGCACCATACGCGGCCTGCGTACACGGTGACGAAGAACAGGCCGAAGGCGGCGACGATCAGGATGCCCGACAGCAGGATGAAGTCCTGCGGCCAGATGGTGGCGCCGAAGATGTAGAACTTGCGCTCGGGCAGGTTCCACCATACGGCCTGGTGGCCGCCCCAGTTCAGCCACACGGTGCCGAAGTACAGCAAAAACAGCACCGCACCGCCGACCATGCGCAGGCGACGGAACAGGCCGGTGAAGGCGCGGGTGTAGATTTTTTCCCGGGAGGCGTAGAGGTCGACGGAATCCTTCCCTTTGCTGGCAGGCGGGGTCACATCATGTACCGGAATTTGCTTGCTCATCATCAAGTCCCACGGCAGTGGAGAAACGCCGCGGCCAGTGCGTGCCGGCCGCAGTCTCGCGCAATCTGCTAGCGCTCTGCGGTCCATGATACGCCGCTGATGGCAGTATGGGGCCGCACTGCGACCTTTAGTCGCGTTGGGTTCGTGGTATGAATCGTGTTATGGCGGGTGTCAATTGATCCAGGTCATCAGCCTGCCAGAAATGCACTGGCTGTAGCGGCCTCTCGCGGGCTTGCCCGCTCCCACATGAGCTGCACCGACCTCAAGATGGTGAGCAACTGGGGGAGCGGGCAAGCCCGCGAAGAGGCCAGGCCTGCTTACTCGGCCTTGGCCTGCGCCTGGTCCCGTTGCGACAGGCTGTAAACATAAGCCGCCAGCAGGTGCACTTTGTCATTACCCTGCAACTGTTCCTGGGCGGGCATCTGGCCTTGGCGACCATAGCGAATGGTCTGCTGCAGCTGGGCAAAGCTCGAACCGTAGATGAACGCCTGTGGGTGGGTCAGGTTCGGTGCACCCATGGCTGGGGTACCTTTGCCTTCTGGCCCGTGGCAGGCCACGCAGTTGGCGGCGAAGATCTTCTGGCCGTTCTCGGCGTCGGCCTTCGCGCCCTCAGGCAGGGTGCGGCCATCGAGCTTGCTGACCACGAATGCCGCCACGTCGGCCACGCCCTGATCACCGATCACTTCGGCCCAGGCTGGCATCACGCCGTGGCGGCCGCCCATGATGGTGGTCTTGATGGTTTCCGGCTCGCCGCCCCAGCGCCAGTCGTTGTCGGTCAGGTTGGGGAAGCCGAAGGCGCCCTTGGCGTCGGAACCGTGGCATACCGAGCAGTTGGAAGCGAACAGCCGCGCGCCCATTTTCAGTGCCTGCGGGTCCTTGGCCACCTCTTCGATGGGCATGGCGGCGAACTTGGCGAAGATCGGCCCGAAGCGGGCGTCGGCCTTGGCCATTTCCTTTTCCCACTCGTGCACGCCGGTCCAGCCCGGCTGGCCGTTGGAAAACTCGGTCTGCTTGTCGTTATCCAGGTACGAGTAGCCCGGCAGGATGCCTTTCCAGTTGCCCAGGCCCGGGTACAGCACCAGGTAGCCGAGGGCGAAGATGATGGTGCCGACGAACAGCCAGAACCACCATTTTGGCAGCGGGTTGTCGTATTCCTCGATGCCATCGAAGGCATGCCCGACGGTTTCGTCGGTGACCTCTTCACGCTGGCCCTTGCGGGTCGACAGCAGCAGCCAGGTCAACGAGAAGATGGTGCCCAGGGTCAGGACGGTAACGTACAGACTCCAGAAGGTTGTCATTGTTTTTTGCTCCCAGAAGCTTTTGCTTGCTCGACGTGCCGGGTGGCCTCGGGGTCATCCGCGAAGGGCAGTTGGGTCGCTTCGTCGAAGTCCTTTTTACGCCGTGGGTTGAACACCCACAGCGCCAGGCCCACGAAGGCCACCATCACCACGACGGTGCCCAGGCCGCGAATCATCCCGATATCCATCAGCGTCACCGTTTGCTCTTGATGATGGTGCCAAGACCCTGCAGGTACGCGACGATGGCGTCCATTTCGGTCTTGCCCTTGACCGCGTCACGCGCGCCGGCAATGTCGGCATCGGTGTACGGGGTACCGAGTGTGCGCAGCACCTCCAGCTTCTTCGCGGTGTCCTTGCCATCGAGCTTGTTCTCGACCAGCCACGGGTAGGACGGCATCTTCGATTCCGGCACCACGTTGCGCGGGTTGTACAAGTGCGCACGGTGCCAGTCATCGGAGTAGCGGCCGCCAACGCGGGCCAGGTCCGGCCCGGTACGCTTGGAGCCCCACAGGAACGGGTGGTCCCACACGCTCTCACCGGCCACCGAGTAGTGGCCGTAGCGCTCGGTTTCGGCGCGGAACGGGCGGATCATCTGCGAATGGCAGCCTACGCAGCCCTCGCGGATGTAGATATCACGGCCTTCCACCTCCAACGCGGTGCGCGGCTTCATGCCTTCGACCGGCTTGTTGGTGACGTCCTGGAAAAACAGCGGGACGATCTGGGTCAGGCCACCGACGCTGACGGCGATGACCATGAAGAAGGCCAGCAGGCCTATGTTCTTCTCGACGGCTTCATGCTTCATCAGTGCGCTCCCACAACGACGATCTTGGCGGCTTCCTCAGCCTGTGCCGGGTTGGCGGCACGTACGGTACGGAACACGTTGTAGGCCATCAGCAGCATGCCGCTGGCGAAGAACGCACCGCCCAGGGCGCGGACGATATAGCCAGGGTGGCTGGCCTGCAGGGCTTCGACGAAGGAGTAGGTGAGGGTGCCGTCATCGTTGATGGCGCGCCACATCAGGCCTTGGGTAATGCCGTTGACCCACATCGAGGCGATGTACAGCACGGTGCCGATGGTGGCCAGCCAGAAGTGCGCGTTGATCAGGCCGATGCTGTGCATCTGCTCGCGGCCGTAGAGTTTCGGGATCATGTGGTACACGGCGCCGATCGAGATCATTGCCACCCAGCCGAGCGCGCCGGCGTGGACGTGGCCGATGGTCCAGTCGGTGTAGTGCGACAGGGAGTTCACGGTCTTGATGGCCATCATCGGGCCTTCGAAGGTGGACATGCCGTAGAACGCCAGCGAAACGACCAAAAAGCGCAGGATCGGGTCGGTGCGCAGTTTGTGCCAGGCACCGGACAGGGTCATCATGCCGTTGATCATGCCGCCCCAGCTGGGTGCCAGCAGGATGATCGACATCACCATGCCCAGCGACTGCGCCCAGTCGGGCAGTGCGGTGTAGTGCAGGTGGTGCGGGCCTGCCCAGATGTACAGGGTGATCAGCGCCCAGAAGTGCACGATGGACAGGCGATACGAGTAGATCGGCCGCTCGGCCTGCTTGGGCACGAAGTAGTACATCATCCCCAAGAAGCCGGTGGTGAGGAAGAAGCCCACGGCGTTGTGGCCGTACCACCACTGGATCATCGCGTCGGTGGCACCGGCGTAGGCCGAGTACGACTTGAACAGGCTGACCGGCAGCGAGATGTGGTTGACGATGTGCAGCATCGCGGTGACCACGATGAAGGCGCCGTAGAACCAGTTGCCGACATAGATGTGCTTGGTCTTGCGCTTGACGATGGTGCCGAAGAACACCAGCCCGTAGGTGACCCAGACGATGGCCAGCAGGATCGCCAGCGGCCATTCGAGCTCGGCGTATTCCTTGGTGGTGGTGTAGCCCATCGGCAGGGTGATCAGCGCGCCGAGGATCACCGCCTGCCAACCCCAGAAGGTGAAGGCGGCCATGCTGTCGGAGATCAGCCGGGTCTGGCAGGTGCGCTGCACCACGTAGTAGCTGGTGCCGAACAGCGCACAGCCCCCGAAGGCGAAGATCACCAGGTTGGTGTGCAGCGGGCGCAGGCGGCCGAAGCTGGTCCAGGGCAGGTCCAGGTTCAGTTGCGGCCATACCAGCTGCGAGGCGATGAAGACGCCGAGGCCCATGCCAAGGATCCCCCAGACCACCGTCATGATGGCGAACTGGCGGACGACCTTATAGTTATAAGCAGTCGGACTGATTGCTGTGCTCATTCTAAGGTTCCACGGTTTTAATGTTCTTGTTGGTCGAAAAATCGGCGCCAGTATTGATAACCAGCAAGGCTACTGCAACGCAACTTTGGTACGCCGACCCGTGTCCGGGCCCGTTCACTGATGTCCCGCAGTGATCGGGTCTGGACGATTGTACACAAATAAATATTTGTAATGTGTACCGTTTTTCACCTTTTTCTGATCGATCGGTCAAGCTTTTTTTGGGGCGGCGACAGGCTATGCGCCGCGTCTGCTTCAGTCCTTTCGGAGCGAAGCCCACTGAGGCAACAAGCTTAGTTGTGTTCGGAGGGGGTGCAAGGAGGGGGTAGAGCGGGGAGAGGGGCTGCTTTGCAGCCCATTCGCAGCACAAGGCTGCTCCTACAGTTGTTACGCGATCCCTGTAGGAGCAGCCTTGTGCTGCGAATGGGCCGCAAAGCGGCCCCGGGGTACTACTTGGAGGTCACCGTTTCAGCAGCGCTATCTTGCGACAGGCTATACACATAAGCCGCCAGCAGGTGCACCTTGTCGTTGCCCTGGATATCGGCCTGCGCCGGCATCTGCCCTTGGCGACCATAACGAATGGTCTGCTGCAGCTGGGCAAAGCTCGATCCGTAGATGAACGCCTGCGGGTGGGTCAGGTCGGGTGCGCCCATGGCAGGGGTACCCTTGCCTTCAGGCCCGTGGCAAGCCACGCAGTTGGCAGCGAAGATCTCCTTGCCCTTGACCACGTCGGCCTTGTTCCCTTCAGGCAGGCTGCGGCCGTCAAGGTTGGTCAGCACGAATGCGGCCACATCGGCCACGCCCTGATCACCGATCACCTCGGCCCACGCTGGCATCACGCCATGACGGCCATTCATGATCGAAGCCTTGATGGTTTCTGCTTCGCCGCCCCAGCGCCAATCCTTGTCGGTGAGGTTGGGGAAGCCGAAGGCACCCTTGGCGTCCGAGCCGTGGCACACCGAGCAGTTGGAGGCAAACAGGCGGCCGCCCATTTTCAGCGCCTGCGGGTCCTTGGCCACTTCTTCTACGGGCATGGCGGCGTATTTGGCGAAGATCGGGCCGAACCTGGCGTCAGCCTTGTCCATTTCCTTTTGCCATTCGTTGACGCCGGTCCAGCCATTTTCATAGCCCGGCAGGATGCCTTTCCAGTTGCCCAGGCCCGGGTAGAGGATGAGGTAGCCGACCGAGAACACCAAGGTGCCGACGAACAGCCAGAACCACCACTTGGGCAGCGGGTTGTCGTACTCCTCGATGCCGTCGAAGCTGTGGCCCATGGTCTGGTCGGTGGTGTTCTTGCTCTCGCCCTTGCGGGTGGCGAGCAGCAGCCAGGTCAGGCCGATCAGGCTACCGATGGTCAGTACGCTGATGTACGTACTCCAGAAGGTGGTCATTGCCCGTTACTCCTTGCAGCAGTCGTGGCAGCAGGTTCCTGCCCGCTAGTGGGCAGGTGGTCGTCGACGAAGGGCAGCAGGCGCGCTTCGGCGAAATCACGGTCGCGGCGGCGGTTGAATACCCACAGGGAGAGGCCGATAAAGGCGATCATTACCACCAGGGTGCCCAGGCCGCGGATCATGCCGATGTCCATTTCCATCGCACTCACCTCTTGTTCTTGATCGCGGTGCCGAGCACCTGCAGGTAGGCGACCAGTGCATCCATCTCGGTCTTGCCCTTGACCGCGTCGCGGGCGCCGGCAATGTCGTCGTCGGAATACGGCACGCCCAGGGTGCGCAAGGTGCGCATCTTGACGTCGGTGTGGCTGTTGTCGACCTGCTGGGCGACCAGCCACGGGTACGACGGCATCTTCGACTCCGGCACCACGTTGCGCGGGTTGTACAGGTGCGCGCGGTGCCAGTCGTCCGAGTAACGGCCGCCAACACGGGCCAGGTCCGGCCCGGTGCGCTTGGAGCCCCACAGGAACGGGTGGTCCCACACGCTCTCGCCGGCCACCGAGTAGTGGCCGTAGCGCTCGGTTTCGGCGCGGAACGGGCGGATCATCTGCGAGTGGCAGCCCACGCAACCTTCGCGGATGTAGATATCGCGGCCTTCCAGTTGCAGCGCGGTGTAGGGTTTCATGCCTTCCACCGGCTTGTTGGTGACGTCCTGGAAGAACAGCGGGACGATCTGGGTCAGGCCGCCGATACTGACGGCGAACACCATCAGCAGGGCCATCAGGCCGACGTTTTTCTCGATGACTTCATGTTTCATCAGGCGTTTCTCCTCAAGCCAACTGGGCGTTCGCAGGGGCGACGTCAAGCGCTGGCGAACGCACGGTGCGCCAGGTGTTCCAGGCCATCAGGAACATGCCGCTGAGGAAGATCGCGCCGCCGACGAAGCGCACGACAAAGCCTGGGTGGCTGGCCACCAGGGTTTCCACGAACGAATAGGTGAGCGTGCCGTCGCTGTTGACTGCGCGCCACATCAGGCCCTGGGCGATGCCGTTGACCCACATCGAGGCGATGTAAAGCACGGTGCCGATGGTGGCCAGCCAGAAGTGCGCGTTGATCAGGCCAAGGCTGTACATGCGTTCCTTGCCGAACACTTTCGGGATGGTGTGGTACAGCGCACCGATCGAGATCATTGCCACCCAGCCGAGGGCGCCGGCATGCACGTGGCCGATGGTCCAGTCGGTGTAGTGGGACAGGGCGTTGACCGTCTTGATGGCCATCATCGGCCCTTCGAAGGTGGACATGCCGTAGAACGCCAGCGATACCACCAGGAAGCGCAGGATCGGGTCGCTGCGCAATTTGTGCCAGGCGCCCGACAGGGTCATCATGCCGTTAATCATGCCGCCCCAGCTCGGTGCCAGCAGGATCAGCGACATCACCATGCCCAGCGACTGCGCCCAGTCGGGCAGGGCGGTGTAGTGCAGGTGGTGCGGGCCGGCCCAGATGTACAGGGTGATCAGCGCCCAGAAGTGCACGATCGACAGGCGATAGGAATACACCGGGCGTTCGGCCTGCTTGGGCACGTAGTAGTACATCATCCCCAGGAAGCCCGCAGTCAGGAAGAAGCCTACTGCGTTGTGGCCGTACCACCACTGCACCATGGCATCGGTGGCGCCAGCGTACACCGAGTACGACTTGGTCAGGCTGACCGGCAGTTCCAGGTTGTTGACGATATGCAGCAGCGCCACGGTGAGGATGAAGGCACCGAAGAACCAGTTACCCACGTAGATGTGCTTGGTGTTGCGCTTCATCAGCGTGCCGAAGAACACGATGGCGTAGCCCACCCAGACGATGGTGATCAGGATATCGATCGGCCATTCCAGTTCGGCGTATTCCTTGGAGCTGGTGTAGCCCAGTGGCAGGCTGATGGCCGCCAGCAGGATCACCAGTTGCCAGCCCCAGAAGGTGAACGCGGCCAGGCGCGGTGCAAACAGGGTGGTCTGGCAGGTGCGTTGCACCGAATAATAGGAGGTGGCGAACAGCGCGCAGCCGCCGAAAGCGAAGATCACCGCATTGGTATGCAGGGGGCGCAGGCGGCCAAAGCTGGTCCAGGGGAGGTCGAAGTTGAGGGAAGGCCAGGCGAGCTGGGCGGCGATGAAGACGCCGAGCCCCATCCCGACGATTCCCCACACCACCGTCATGATGGCGAATTGGCGGACCACCTTGTAGTTATAGGCGGTACTGCTGGTTGTGTTCATGTATGGGTTCCCATCCACGGTTATTTGGCAGGCTTTACAGCGAGGCAAGCATGATTAATGGGCAAAGTGCCGGTATTGACGGGGATCAATGGGCGAAGGTCGGAAATGTCCCAGGCTTGCGCTGCGATCCACCACAAGCGCAGGGCAAGGACGGCTACAAGGGCTGCCTGATCCTGGCCCACGGCGCAGGTGCGCCGATGGACAGCGGGTTCATGGACGAAATGGCGCAAAGGCTTGCGGCGCTTGGGGTGGCGGTAGTGCGCTTCGAGTTCCCGTACATGGCCGAGCGCAGGGTTACCGGCGGCAAACGGCCGCCGAACCCGCAGAAAGTGCTGCTGGAATGCTGGCGCGAGGTGTACCGGCAGGTGCGACCTTTGGTCGCGGGCAAGCTGGCCGTGGGTGGCAAGTCCATGGGCGGGCGCATGGCGAGCCTGTTGGCCGACGAACTGGACGCGGATGCGCTGGTGTGCCTGGGCTATCCGTTCTATGCGGTGGGTAAACCCGAGAAGCCACGTGTGGAGCACCTGGCCGGGCTGAAAACCCCGACATTGATCGTGCAGGGCGAACGGGATGCGCTGGGTAACCGCGAGGCGGTGGCGGGGTATGCGTTGTCGCCGGCAATCGAAGTGAGCTGGCTAGTGGCGGGGGACCATGACCTGAAGCCGTTGAAGGCCTCGGGGTTCAGCCATGAGCAGCATATGCAGTCGGCGGCGGAACGCGTTGCTGATTTCCTGAAGGATTAGTGCTGGATTCTTCGCGGGCTTGCCCGCTCCCACAAGGGCCGCATCCTTTCAAAGATCGGCGCAGAACCCTGTGGGAGCGGGCATGCCCGCGAAGAGGCCGGCACAGGCTGATGCTTAGTCGCGGTACTCGCACAGGTAAGCGGTATCCACCTTCACCTGCAGCTGGAACTTGCTGTTGGCGGCAACATTGAACTTGTCGCCCGCATTGAAGGTTTCCCAGTTGTCGCTGCCTGGCAGCTTCACGGTCAGCGCGCCCGATACCACGTGCATGATCTCGCGCTTGGCAGTGCCGAACTCGTATTCGCCCGGGGCCATGACGCCGACAGTAGCCGGGCCTTCTTCGCCCGCGAATGCGATCGACTTGACGGTGCCGTTGAAGTACTCGTTGACCTGGAACATGGGCGACTCCTGAAAAGGGGGATGAAAAAGGGCTGGCCAGTATGCCCAAGCCCACAGGCCTCGTCATCTGCTTTCAGGGGCTGCTGGCGGGTAGGGTCAACGGTAAAAGCCGCGCCGTGTTGCGCGCATCTTCAAGGGCCCGGTGCTGCTGCCCGCAAAAGTGCATGCCGGCCAGGTGCAGTGCACCGTTCAGGCCTGTGGGGCGCTGCAGGTGGCGGGCCTTGGCAAAGCGTTGCTTGAGGTTGATGTGCGGCAAGGTCCGTAGCAGGCTGTCGAGCCCGTGAAGCTGCCATTCCTGGTGCAGTTGCTGGCGGTCGTAGTCGCCCCAGCTGACCCAGGCCTGAAGCTGCTCACGGTGGGGCCCGAGCCAGCGCTCGAAGCTTGCCCACACATCGCGAAACGGCGCAGCGCTGTCCACATCGGCCTGGCTTATGTGCGTCAGTTCGCGGCAAAAAGGGGTCAGCTGTGGCCGCCGCCGTGGCCGCACGAAACACTGAAAGTGGTCGACCTCGCGGCCTTCGCGGGTAACCAAGCTGGCGCCGATTTCAATGACTTCCATTTCTGTTACCGGCCACCCACCCTCGTCGGTGGTGGCTTCCAGGTCGATCACCAACCAATGGCCCATACCAGGCTCCCTTGCAGATCCTGCTAGAGCGTAGCCAAACTCCGCGCATACGGCACCCCCTGGCATATTGCCGCCTGCTTTGTCACAAAGAGCGCGCACCAGCAGTTGTGCCGCTTCCGGAAAACGCCTAGCTTAAGCGGACCCAGGCATGAACCGTGATGAGCGTCCGTCTTGACTCCAGCACCCGGCCCCAAGGCCTTGTCCACCCTGATGTTGCTGGCCGTGTATTGGCTGGCGGTGCCGGCATGGGCTGCCGACGCCGTCGAGGTGAAGATTGGCGCGGCGCATTTCCCGCCCTACACGGTGCGCCCTGAACAGGGGGCCGACACCGGCCTGTTGCCGCAACTGGTCGACGCGCTCAACCGCTTGCAGCAGGGTTATCACTTCGTCCTGGTGCCCACTTCCATCCAGCGGCGTTTTGGTGACTTCCAGCAAGGCCGCACCGACATGGCGATTTTCGAGAACCCACAATGGGGCTGGGAGCAGATTGCCCACCAGACCGTCGACATGGGCCTGGAGGATGCCGAAGTGTTCGTTGCCCGCCAGGCCAATGGCAGCGACCCGCATTACTTCGACGACCTGAGTGACAAACGCCTGGCATTGTTCAACGGCTACCACTACGCGTTCGCCCGCTTCAACTCCGACCCCGACTACCTGCGCGAAGCCTACAACGCGACCCTGACCTACTCCCACGACAGCAACCTGCTGATGGTGCAGGCCGGCCGCGCCGATATCGCCCTGGTCACGCGCTCCTACCTCAGTGATTTCCTGGCGCGCAACCCGGCCAGCAGGGCGCAGCTGGTGCCTTCGCAGCGCATCGACCAGGTCTATCACCACTACGCCTTGCTGCGCCCGGGTGCCCCTATCGGCGAGCAGTCATTTGCCGGCCTGCTGCGTGACCTGCGTGACAGCGGTGAACTGGCACGGATCTTCGAGCCCTACCGAATTACCGTCTCGGTCCCCCAGGACTAAATTCACGCACTGCGGCAACGTTCTCAACAGTGAGCCTTTTCTTCATTTTCGTGAGTCCAGCCCATGCCGTTTGATGCCGCTTCGCAGCCCCAGTCACCGCCACGCTGGCGCAGCCTCAGTGCCGAGGAGGGTGACAGCTGGCTAAGCCTCACCCTCGAAGGCCGCCCACTGATCCAGGTGCGCCTGGAGGCGGGCGCTACCTTGCACGTCCACCTCGAGCGCGCCTGCGATGAGCGCCCCTATCAAGCCTTGTGGGCTGCCTGCTACTGGCTGCTGTCCCGCGATACGGGCTGCCAGCGCCTGGTCTGGCACTTGCCCGAGGTACAGCCCCAGGCACTGGCCAGTGGCTTGCTGCTGGTGGCTGAGCAAGCTGGCCAGTACCTGTGCGAGCGGGCGCTGTTCTGGCAACTGCCACAGCCATGGCTGGGTGATGCGCTGGCCTCGGTGTACCCGCAGCAGATGCAAATCAGCAACGGCAAGCGTCACCCGCGCCGCGCGCCCAAGCCCCGCGGTGAGGTGTACCGGCGCTTCGATGCGCGCCTGGGTAGCTGGGTGTCGCTGCGCACGCTGGAGATCGAGCACGACCTGGAGCGTTTCAACCGCTGGCAGAACAACCCGCGGGTGGATGCGTTCTGGCAGGAGGGCGGCACGCTGGCGCAGCACCGCGAGTACCTGGGCAAGCTGGAGGCCGACCCGCATACCCTGACACTGATCGGCTGCTTTGATGATGAGCCGTTTGCCTACTTCGAGGCGTACTGGGCGAAGGAAGATCGCATTGCGCCGTTCTACGCGGCCGATGACTACGACCGCGGCATCCACATGCTGGTAGGGGAGGAGAACCATCGCGGGCCGCCCAAGGTGGCCAGCTGGCTATCGGCGCTGGTGCACTACCTGTTTCTGGATGACCCGCGTACCCAGCGGGTGGTGGCTGAGCCACGTGCCGACAACGGCAAGATGATCGGCTACATGCACGACCAGTGCTTCCATTGCGACAAGGAATTCGACTTCCCGCACAAGCGTGCGGCGCTGATGATTCTGGGGCGGGAACGGTTCTTCGATCGCTGCAAGCTGGCTTGATACCGAGTTTGCTTCTTCGCGGGCATGCCCGCGAAGAAGCAAACCCTGTGTGATCAGGCCTGCCGATTGGCGGTCTTGCGGCAATGCACCAGCGCATCGCGGATCATGAAGTTGACCAGTGTCGGCGACACCCCCAGCTCCTTGGCAATGTCCTTCTGCGGTACGCCATGCAGGCGGTACATCTCGAACGCATAGCGGGTACGCTGCGGCAGTTCGTTCAGCGCCTCGGCAATGTCGTCCAGCGCTGCGAGGTTGATGTGGGTCGCTTCGGGCGAGGCGTTCTGGAGGACCACGTTCAGGCCTTCCTCCTCGCTGCCGGAGTACTTCAGCTCCATCGCCTGCTTACGGTAGTGGTCAATCGCCAGGTTGCGCACAATCTGGAACAGGTAGCTGAGCTGCGCCTTGAACGACGAGGTGATCTGCGGGGCAGCGTTGAGCCGGAAAAAGGCATCCTGCACCACATCTTCGGCGCGCGAGCGGCAACCGGTGATGCGGGCGGCGATCTTGACCAGGATGCTGCGATTGTCGACGAAGGCCTGCAGTAATGGTGAATCGCACTTACTTGTGGATAGTTGTTCCGCCATGGAAATCACCTTGTCACAGAGGGGAAAGGAGGCCCCCAAGGCTGGGAAGCTTCCTACGACGTGCGACAAGCTATTCAGAATGATAATGATTGTCAAATACGAAACGTAATTAGTATCTGTATCTTTCAGTTCTAAGCCCGCAGTGTGAAACGGTTCACCCTTGGCCCCTTCTGGCACCGCGTAATCCCCGCTAATTTCTGCCCCCGCCCATCCGTTCTCCTGTGTACATCCTCGGTCGCCACTCGCTGTCCGCCCACGTTCGCGGAGTAGCCGGCACGCCCCAACAGACACTGGCAGGAACACCCCATGACGGACGCCTTCGAACTCCCGCTCTCGCTGGTCCAGGCACTGGCGCAACGCGCCGCGCAGACCCCGGACAAGATCGCCTTGCGCTTTCTGGCCGACGCCCCCGGCGAGCAGGCCGTGCTCAGTTACCGGGACCTCGACCAGCGCGCACGCACCATCGCCGCCGCCTTGCAGGCCCGTGCCGGCTTCGGCGACCGTGCGGTGCTGTTGTTCCCCAGTGGTCCGGACTACGTGGCGGCGTTCTTCGGTTGCCTGTATGCCGGGGTGATCGCGGTGCCGGCTTACCCGCCGGAGTCTGCGCGTCAGCATCACCAGGAACGTTTGCTGTCGATCATCGACGATGCCGAGCCGCGCCTGCTGCTGACGGTCGCGGCGTTGCACGGCAGCCTGCAAGGCCTGGAAGCGCTGGCGGCGGACAACGGCCCTGAACTGCTGGCAGTGGACGGCCTGGACCCGGCGCTGGCCGCGGACTGGCGCGAGCCCGCGCTGCAAGGTGATGACATCGCCTTCCTGCAGTACACCTCTGGCTCCACTGCGCTCCCCAAGGGCGTGCAGGTCAGCCATGGCAACCTGGTGGCCAACGAGCAGTTGATCCGCCAGGGCTTCGGCATCGACCTCAACCCCGACGACGTGATCGTCAGCTGGTTGCCGCTGTACCACGACATGGGCCTGATTGGCGGCCTGCTGCAGCCCATCTTCAGCGGCGTGCCGTGCGTGCTGATGTCGCCGGGTTACTTCCTGGCCCGGCCGCAGCGCTGGTTGCAGGCCATCAGCGAGTATGGCGGTACCATCAGCGGTGGCCCCGACTTTGCCTACCGCCTGTGCAGCGAGCGGGTCAGCGAGGCCTCGTTGGCCGGGCTCGACCTGAGCCGCTGGCGCGTGGCTTATTCCGGCTCCGAGCCGATCCGCCAGGACAGCCTGGCGACGTTCGCCGACAAGTTCCGGGCCTGCGGCTTCGACCCGCAGAGCTACTTCGCCAGCTACGGCCTGGCCGAAGCCACCCTGTTCGTCAGCGGCAGCCGCCGTGGCCAGGGCATCGCCGCGCTGGAACTGGACGCCGAAGCCTTCGCCGCCAACCGTGCCGAGCCGGGCAAAGGCAGCGTGCTGATGAGCTGCGGCTACCCGCAGCCCGGTCACGCGGTACGTATCGTCGAGCCGCAGCACCTGCAGGTGCTGGGCGACAACCAGGTCGGCGAAATCTGGGCCGGTGGCCCGAGCATCGCCCTGGGTTACTGGCGCAACCCCGAGGCCAGTGCCCGCACCTTCGTCGAGATGGACGGCCAGACCTGGCTGCGCACCGGTGACCTGGGCTTCATGCGCGACGGTGAGGTGTTTGTCACCGGGCGCCTGAAAGACATGCTGATCGTGCGCGGCCAGAACCTGTACCCGCAGGACCTGGAAAAAACCCTCGAACGCGAGGTCGAGGTGCTGCGCAAGGGCCGGGTGGCAGTGTTTGCCGTCGAGCAGCAGGGCGAGGAGGGCATCGGCGTGGCGGTGGAGATCAGCCGCAACGTGCAAAAGGCAATCAAGCCCCAGGACCTGATCAAAACCCTGCGCCAAGTGATCGCCGACGCCTGCCGCCAGGCCCCGGCTGTGGTCCTGTTGCTGAACCCGGGCGCGCTGCCCAAGACCTCCAGTGGCAAGCTGCAGCGCTCGGCCTGCCGCCTGCGCATGGACGATGGCAGCCTGGACTGCTACGCCCGCTTCCCTGATGTGAGCGAAGCCGCTGCAAGCGCGGCTGGTGGCGATGAACTGCAAACACGCATCGCCGCCGTGTGGCGCGACATCCTCAAGCTGGAGGCGGTTGCAGCAGACGACCACTTCCTGCTGCTGGGCGGCAACTCCATCGCCGCCACCCAGGCCACCGCACGCCTGGCCGATGAGCTGGGCATCAACCTGAGCCTGCGCACCCTGTTCGAAGTGCCAGTGCTGGCTGATTACAGTAACGCCGTGGCCTCGATCATCGCTGAAGGCGCGGCCGGCACCGCCACCATCGCAACGCTGGAACGCGCCCAGGCCTTGCCCCAGTCGCTGGCGCAAAACCGCTTGTGGCTGACGTGGCAGTTGCAGCCACAATCGGCCGCCTACAACATCCCGGCCGGCCTGCAACTGCGCGGCGAGCTGGATGAAAGCGCCCTGGAAGCCGCCTTCCAGATGCTGGTGGTGCGTCACGAATCCCTGCGCACCGTATTCTGCGAAGAAAACGGCCTGGCCCTGCAACGCATCTTGCCGCACCAGCCGTTCAGCCTGCGCCGCCTGGGCCTCGAAGGCCAAACCCCCGAGCAGGTCAGCGCCGCGCGTGAAGCCGAAGCCCGTCAGCCGTTCGACCTGACCCAGGGCCCGTTGCTGCGGGTGACCTTGGCACGCCTGGACGACGAACACCATCAGCTGTGGGTGACCCTGCACCACATCGTCGCTGACGGTTGGTCGCTGAACATCCTGCTGGATGAATTCGCCAAGCTTTACGCGGCCCGCTGCCAGGGCCTGGGGGCCAGCCTGGCGCCGCTTACCCTGGGTTACGCTGACTACGGCACCTGGCAGCGCCAATGGCTGGCCGCCGGTGAAGCCGAGCGCCAGCTGCAGTACTGGAAGGCACAGTTGGGCGATGAACTGCCGGTGCTTGACCTGTGCACCGACCACCCCCGCGCCAGCCAGCGCGGGTACGGTGCTGCGCGGTTCAACCTCAAAGTGCCTGCCAAGCTTGCCGAAGCCCTCAAGGGCCTGGCACGTGAACAGCAGGCCAGCCTGTTCATGGTCCTGCTGGCCGGCTGGCAGGCGCTGTTGCACCGCTACAGCGGCCAGGCCGACATCCATGTCGGTGTGCCCAATGCCAACCGCCCGCGCCTGGAAGCCCAAGGCATGGTCGGCTTCTTCATCAATACCCAGGTACTGTGCGCGCAGCTCGATGGCCGCTTGCCATTCGCGCAGTTGCTGGCCCAGGTGCGCCAGGCCACCCTTGAGGCGCAGGCCAACCAGGACCTGCCGTTTGAACAACTGGTCGAAGCCCTGCCGGAAGCCCGTGAGCAAGGCCTGTTCCAGGTCATGTTCAACCACCAGCAACGCGACCTGTCGGCCCTGCGCCGCCTGCCGGGGCTGTTAGCGGAGGAGCTGCCGTGGCACAGCCGCGAAGCCAAGGTTGACCTTCAGCTGCACAGCGAAGAAGACCATCAGGGCCGCCTGAGCCTGGCCTTCGACTATGCCGCAGAGCTGTTCGAAGCCAGCACCGTCAAACGTCTGGCCCATCACCTGCTGGCCCTGCTGGAACAGGTGTGCGGCGCGCCGCAGCGGCCGCTGGGCGAAGTGCAATTGCTCGACGAGCCTGGCCGCGCGCAACTGTTGGGCTGGGGCCGCGCACCGGCTGCCGCGCCGCCAAGCCTGTTGGTAGAACAGCTCAACGAACAGGCCCGCCGGACCCCTCAACGCACTGCACTGGCCTGGGACGGCGGCAGCCTCGACTACGCCGAACTGCACCAGCAGGCCAACCGCCTGGCCCATTACCTGCGCGACAAAGGCGTCGGCCCCGACACCTGCGTAGCCATTGCCATCGAGCGTTCGCCACAGTTGCTGGTTGGCCTGCTGGCCATCCTCAAGGCCGGCGGCGCCTACGTGCCGCTGGACGTCGACTACCCGGCCGAACGCCTGGCCTACATGCTCGCCGACTGCAACGCCGGCCTGATGCTGAGCCACAGCAGCCTGCTGGGCAAGCTCCCGCAGGTCGACGGAGTCAGCGCCATCGCCATTGACCAGTTGCACCTGGACAGCTGGCCCAGCCAGGCTCCCGGCCTGCACCTGCACGGCGACAACCTGGCCTACGTGATCTACACCTCCGGCTCCACTGGCCAGCCCAAGGGCGTGGGCAATACCCATGCGGCGCTGGCCGAGCGCCTGCAGTGGATGCAGGCCACCTACGCGCTGAATGACAGCGATGTGCTGATGCAAAAGGCGCCGATCAGCTTCGATGTGTCAGTGTGGGAATGCTTCTGGCCGCTGGTAACCGGCTGCAAGCTTGTACTCGCCGGCCCCGGCGAACACCGCGACCCGCAGCGCATCGCCGCGCTGGTACAGGCCCATGGCGTGACCACGCTGCACTTCGTGCCGCCGCTGTTGCAGGTGTTTGCCCAGGAGCCGCAGGCGGGCGCCTGCAGCAGCCTGCGCCGGGTGTTCTCCGGTGGCGAAGCATTGCCTGCGGCGCTGCGTGGCCGCGTGCTGCAAGTGTTGCCGCAGGTGCAGTTGCACAACCGCTATGGCCCGACCGAAACCGCCATCAACGTCACCCATTGGCACTGCCAGGCGGAGGACGGCGAGCGCTCGCCCATCGGCCGCCCGCTGGGCAATGTGCTGTGCCGTGTGCTGGACGATGAGCTTGAACTGGCCGCCCCCGGGGTACCGGGCGAGTTGTACCTCGGTGGCGCGGGCCTGGCCCGTGGCTATTTGGGCCGCCCGGGCCTCACTGCCGAGCGCTTCGTGCCCCAGGCCGACGGCCATGGCGAGCGCCTGTACCGCAGCGGCGACCGCGCCCGCTGGCAGGTGCAGCTTGAGGCCCTGGAATACCTCGGTCGCCTCGACCAGCAGGTAAAGGTGCGGGGTTTCCGCGTCGAGCCAGAAGAAGTGCAGGCCTGCCTGTTGGCACAGCCGGGCGTGGAACAGGCGCTGGTGCTGATTCACAAGGACGCCGTTGGCGCGCAGCTGGTGGGTTACTACAGTGGCAGTGCACAGCCAGCCGAAGTCTTGGCCGTGCTGGCTGAGCAACTGCCCGCGTACATGGTGCCGGCCCAGCTTATCCCGTTGGCACAGCTGCCGCTGGGCCCCAGCGGCAAGGTCGACCGCAAGGCACTGCCGGCACCGGTGTGGCAGCAACGCGAACATGTCGAGCCCCACACCGAGTTGCAGCAACAGGTCGCCGCCATCTGGCGTGAGGTGCTGAACCTGCCGCGCGTCGGCCTGCAGGACGACTTCTTCGCCCTGGGCGGGCACTCGCTGCTGGCCACTCAGATCGTCTCGCGCAGCCGCCAGGCCTGCGATGTCGAGCTGCCGCTCAAGGCGCTGTTCGAAGCCAGCGAACTGGGCGCCTTCTGTGCCGAGATTGCACGTATCCGCGCGGCCGGCGAGCGCAACCTGCAAGGCGCAATCGCCCGCGTCGACCGGCGTCAGGCGGTGCCGCTGTCGTATTCGCAGCAGCGCATGTGGTTCCTCTGGCAAATGGAGCCGGACAGCCCGGCGTACAACGTCGGCGGCATGGCACGCCTGCGCGGCACCCTGCATGTGGACGCTTTCGAGCGTGCGTTGCAGGCGTTGATCGTGCGCCATGAAACCTTGCGCACCACCTTCCCCAGCGTCGACGGGGTGCCGTACCAGTGCGTGGCCGAAGACAGTGGCCTGCACCTCGACTGGCAGGACTTCAGTGCCTTGCCCCTCGATGCCCGCCAGCAACACCTGCAACAACTTGCCGACGACCAGGCGCACCAGCCGTTCGACCTGGAGCGCGGCCCGCTGCTGCGCGCCTGCCTGGTCAAGGCTGACGAGCGCGAGCATTTCTTCGTGCTCACCCTGCACCACATCGTCACCGAAGGCTGGGCCATGGACATTTTCGCCCGCGAGCTAGGCGAACTGTACGAAGCCTTTGTCGATGACCGCGAGTCGCCGCTGGCGCCGCTGCCGGTGCAATACCTGGACTACAGCGTATGGCAACGGCAATGGCTGGAAAGCGGCGAGGGCGCTCGTCAACTGGCCTACTGGAAGGACCGCCTGGGTGACGAGCACCCGGTGCTGGCGTTGCCTGCCGACCGCCCGCGCCCGGCAGTACAGAGCCACCGCGGGGAGCTGTTCCGCTTTGAACTCGACCCGGCGCTGGTCGCCCGCGTGCATGCCTTCAACAGCCAGCGCGGCCTGACCTTGTTCATGACCATGACCGCCACCCTGGCCGCCTTGCTGCACCGCTACAGCGGCCAGCGTGACCTGCGCATTGGCGCGCCGGTGGCCAACCGCATCCGCCCGGAAAGCGAAGGCCTGATTGGCGCATTTCTCAATACCCAGGTGCTGCGCTGCGAGCTGGATGGCCAGATGACCGCCAACGCACTGCTGGAGCAGATGCGCCAGGCCGCCATCGAAGGCCAGTCGCACCAGGACCTGCCGTTCGACCAGTTGGTGGAAGCGTTGCTACCGCCGCGCAGTAGCGCTTACAACCCGCTGTTCCAGGTGATGTGCAACGTGCAGCGCTGGGCTTTCCAGCAAAGCCGCACACTGGCCGGCATGCAGGTGGATTACCTGCTCAATGACGCCAGTGCCACCAAGTTCGACCTGTACCTGGAGGTCACCGACCTCGACGGCCGCCTGGGTTGCTGCCTGACCTACAGCCGCGACCTGTTTGACGAACCCCGCATAGCGCGCATGGCCGAGCACTGGCAGCAGCTGCTGGTCAGCCTGCTAGACAACCCGCAGCAGCGCCTGTGCGAGCTGCCGATGCTGAGCAGCGCCGAACAGCAGGTGCTGGCGGGCCAGTTGCAGGGCGAGCAGGACTTCGACCTCGACCAGACCCTGCACGGCCTGTTCGCCGCCCAGGCGGCCCGCACGCCACAGGCTGGCGCGCTGACCTTCGCCGGCCAGCACATGAGCTATGCCGAGCTCGACCAGCAGGCCAACCGCCTGGCCCGTGCCCTGCGTGAGCGTGGCGTCGGCCCGCAGGTGCGCGTGGGCCTGGCACTGGAGCGTTCGCTGGAAATGGTCGTCGGCCTGCTGGCCATCCTCAAGGCCGGCGGCGCCTACGTGCCGCTTGACCCCGAGTACCCACTCGACCGCTTGCGCTACATGATCGAAGACAGCCGCATCGGCCTGCTGCTCAGCCAGCGTGAGCTGTTGCAAACCCTGGGCGAGCTGCCCGAGGGCGTGGCCCGCTGGAGCCTGGAGGACGATGCCGCCAGCCTGTCGGCCTACAGCGATGCGCCGCTGGACAACCTCAACCTGCCGCAGCATCAGGCTTACCTGATCTACACCTCCGGCTCCACCGGCAAGCCCAAGGGCGTGGTGGTCAGCCATGGTGAGTTCGCCATGCATTGCCAGGCGGTCATCGCCGCGTTCGGCATGCGCAGCGATGATTGCGAGCTGCATTTCTATTCGATCAACTTCGACGCTGCCAGCGAGCGCCTGTGGGTGCCGTTGCTGTGCGGTGCCCGTGTGGTGATGCGCGCCCAGGGGCAGTGGGGCGCCGAGGACATCTGCCAGCTGGTGCGCGAGCAGCAGGTGAGCATCCTGGGCTTTACCCCCAGCTACGGTAGCCAGCTGGCGCAATACCTGGGCGGGCAGGGCGAGCAACTGCCGGTGCGCCTGGTGATCACCGGTGGCGAAGCGCTGACCGGCGAGCACCTGCAGCGTATTCGCCAGGCCTTTGCGCCGCAGCAGTTCTTCAACGCCTACGGCCCGACCGAAACCGTGGTCATGCCGCTGGCCTGCCTGGCGCCAGAGGTGTTGCCTGCAGACCTTGGCAGTGTGCCGATTGGCCATGTCATCGGTAGCCGCTCCGCCTACATCCTCGACGAAGACCTGGCCGTGTTGCCGCAAGGTGGCATTGGTGAGCTGTATGTCGGCGGCGCCGGGCTGGCTCAGGGGTATCACGACCGGCCGGGCCTGAGCGCCGAGCGATTCGTCGCTGACCCGTTCAGCGCCGAAGGGGGCCGCTTGTATCGCACGGGCGACCTGGTGCGCCTGGGCACTGACGGCCTGGTCGAGTACGTCGGCCGTGCCGACCAGCAGGTGAAAATTCGCGGTTTCCGCATCGAACTGGGCGAGATCGAGAGCCGCTTGCAGGCGCATGCCGATGTCGACGAGGCCGTGGTGCTGGCCTTGGATCTACCGGGCGGCAAGCAGCTGGTGGGTTACCTGTTGTGCAAGCAGGCCACGGCTGGCAGCGAGGCGCAAAGCCAGCTGCGTGAAGCAGTGAAGGCCGATGCCCGCCAGCACCTGCCGGATTACATGGTGCCGGCGCATCTGGTGTTGCTCGACAGCTTGCCGCTGATGGGTAACGGCAAGCTCGACCGCCGTGCGCTGCCACTGCCAGACCTGGAGCAGGCGCGTCAACAGTACCAGCCCCCCGGCAACGAGGTGGAAGCGCAACTGGCGCAGATCTGGCGCGACGTGCTCAACGTTGCCCGGGTAGGGGTGCAGGATAACTTCTTCGAACTGGGCGGCGACTCGATCCTGTCGATCCAGGTGGTCAGCCGGGCCCGTCAGGCCGGCTTGCAATTCACCCCGCGCGACCTGTTCCAGCACCAGACCATCCAGACCCTGGCGGCCGTGGTTCGGTACAGCGAAGCCGCGAGCAGCATCGAGCAGGGCTTGCGCCAAGGCCAGACCGGCCTGACGCCGATCCAGCACTGGTTCTTCGACAGTGAAGTGCCACAGCCGCAGCACTGGAACCAGGCGGTGCTGCTGGAAGCTCGCCAACCATTGGATGAGGCCGCGCTTGGCCAGGCGTTGGCTGCACTGGTGCAGCACCACGACAGCCTGCGCCTGCGCTTCGACGAGGCCCGTGGCCGCTGGCAGGCCGAATACGCCCAGCCTGACGCGAGGCAATTGCTGTGGACCGCCACCGTGGCCGATTTTGCCGATTGTCAGGCGCTGTATACCGACCTGCAGCGCAGCCTCGACCTGCAGCAAGGTCCGCTGCTGCGCGCCTTGCTGGTGCGTGACGGGCAGGGCAGCCAGCGTTTGTTGCTGGCGATCCATCACCTGGTGGTCGATGGCGTGTCCTGGCGGGTGCTGCTGGAAGACCTGCAGGCGCTTTACCGTGGCCAACCGCTACCGGCCAAGACCCACAGCATGGGCGACTGGTCCGCGCGCCTGGCCAGCTACGCCGGCAGCGATTCGCTGCGCGACGAACTGGGCTGGTGGCAAGGCCAGCTGGGCGGCGTGCGCCGCGAACTGCCGTGCGATCACCCCCAGGGTGGCAACCTGCACCGCCACGCCCAGACACTGGCCATCGGCCTTGACGTGGAGCAGACCCGGCAACTGCTGCAACAGGCCCCGGCCGCCTACCACACCCAGGTCAACGACCTGCTGCTGACCGCACTGGCACGTGCCTTGAGCCGCTGGAGCGGCGATGAGGAAGTGCTGGTGCAGCTTGAAGGCCACGGCCGTGACGGGCTGTTCGAAGACATGGACCTGACCCGCAGCGTCGGCTGGTTCACCAACGCCTATCCGCTGAGCCTGCGCCCGCTACCGGGCGAGGACGACGCGGCGCGGGCCGGTTCCATCAAACGCATCAAGGAACAACTGCGACAGGTGCCGCACAAGGGCCTGGGCTACGGCGTACTGCGCTACCTGGGCGACACGGCCGGGCGCGAGCAGATGGCGGCCTTGCCGCAGGCGCGTATCACCTTCAACTACCTGGGCCAGTTCGACCAGCAATTTGACAGTGCGGCGCTGTTCCAGCCACTGGAGGCACCGGCCGGTCTGGCGCATGACCTCGACGCACCGCTGCCAAACTGGCTGAGCGTCGATGGCCAGGTGTACGGCGGCGCCTTGCAACTGCGCTGGACCTTCAGCGCCGAGCGCTATGACCCGCAGACCATCGCCCGCCTGGCCGAGGCCTATCGCCAGGAGTTGCTGGCGCTGGTCGCGCATTGCCTGGCCGATGGCAACGGCAGCTTCACCCCGTCGGACTTCCCGCTGGCGCACCTGACCCAGGAGCAGATCGACGCATTGCCGGTACCGGCTGTGCAGATCGAGGACGTTTTCCCGCTGACGCCAATGCAGGAAGGCATGTTGCTGCACACCCTGCTGGAGCCGGGCACCGGCCTCTACTACATGCAGGACCGCTACCGCATCAACAGCGCCTTGGACCCTGAACGTTTCGCCCAGGCCTGGCAGGCGGTAGTGGCGCGCCACGAAGCGTTGCGCGCCTCGTTCAGCTGGAACAGCGGCGAGGCGATGCTGCAGATCATCCACAAACCGGGCAACCTCGCGGTGGACTACCAGGACTGGCGCGGCCTTGCTGACGACGCCCAGGAGCAGCGCCTGCAAGCCCTGCACAAGCAGGAGCGCGAGGCCGGGTTTGCCCTGCTCAGTGAAGCACCGTTCCACCTGCGCCTGGTACGCGTGGCCGACGAGCGCTACTGGTTCATGATGAGCAACCACCACATCCTGATCGATGCCTGGTGCCGCTCGCTGCTGATGAACGATTTCTTCGAGGTCTACCAGGCCCTCGGCGAAGGCCGTCAGGCCCAGTTGCCGGTGCCGCCGCGTTACCGCGATTACATCGGCTGGTTGCAGCGCCAGGGCCTGGACGACGCACGCGCCTGGTGGCAGGCCAACCTGGCCGGCTTCGAGCGCGCCACGGCCATCCCCAGCGACCGCCCGCTGCGCCATGACCACGCCGGTAGCGGCATGATCGTCGGCGATTGCTACACCCGCCTGGAGGTAAGTGATGGCGTGCGCCTGCGCGAACTGGCCCAGGCTCACCAGCTTACCGTCAACACCTTCGCCCAGGCGGCCTGGGCGCTGGTGCTGGCGCGCTACAGTGGCGACCGCGATGTGGCCTTTGGCGTGACCGTGGCCGGGCGCCCGGTGAGCATGCCGCAGATGCAGCGCACCGTTGGCCTGTTCATCAACAGCGTTGCCCTGCGTGTGCAGTTGCCGGTATCGGGTGAGCGTTGCAGTGTGCGCCAGTGGTTGCAGGGCCTGCTGCAAAGCAACATGGAGCTGCGCGAGTACGAGTACCTGCCGCTGGTGGCGATCCAGGAGTGCAGCGAGCTGCCCAAGGGCCAGCCGCTGTTCGACAGCCTGTTCGTGTTCGAGAACGCGCCGGTGGAAACCGCCGTGCTCGACCACGCCCAGCACCTGAACGCCAGCTCCGACTCGGGCCGTACCCACACCAACTTCCCGTTGACGGCGGTGTGCTACCCGGGTGATGACCTGGGCCTGCACCTGTCGTTTGACCAGCGTTACTTTGATTACCCGACCGTCGAGCGCCTGCTGGCCGAGTTCAAGCGCCTGCTGCTGGCGCTGGTGCAGGGCTTTGATGGGGAGGTGAGCGCGCTGCCTCTGATGGGGGCAGACGAACAGCGCTTCCTGCTGGAAGACTGCAACCGCACCGAGCGGGCTTATCCGCTGGAGCAGAGCTACATCGCGCAGTTCGAAGCGCAGGTGGCTGCGCACCCTGAACGTACTGTGGCCCGCTGCCTGGAGGCCTCCTATGACTACGCCGGGCTGAACCTGGCGGCCAACCGCCTGGGCCACGCCTTGATCTCGGCCGGCGTAAAGGTGGACCAGCCGGTGGCGCTGCTGGCCGAGCGCGGGTTGCCGCTGCTGGGCATGATCGTTGGCAGCTTCAAGGCGGGCGCCGGCTATCTGCCGCTGGACCCGGGGCTGCCGGCCGCCCGCCTGCAAAGCATCATCCAGCTCAGCCGTACCCCGGTGCTGGTGTGCAGCGCGGCCTGTGCCGAGCAGGGCCGGCAGTTGCTGGGTGAGCTGGACGTTGCAGAACGGCCACAGCTGCTGGTGTGGGAAGACACCCAGGCCAGCCAGGTTGCCAGCCACAACCCGGGCATCCACAGTGGCCCGGACAACCTTGCCTATGTGATCTACACCTCAGGCTCGACTGGCTTGCCAAAAGGGGTGATGGTCGAGCAGCGCGGCATGCTCAACAACCAGTTGAGCAAGGTGCCGTATCTGGCGTTGAGCAATCAGGACGTCATTGCCCAGACTGCTTCGCAGAGCTTCGACATTTCGGTGTGGCAGTTCCTTGCCGCGCCGCTGTTCGGCGCCAAGGTCGAGATCGTGCCGAATGCCATCGCCCATGACCCGCAGGGCCTGCTGGCGCATGTGCAGGCCACCGGCATCACCGTGCTGGAAAGCGTGCCGTCGCTGATCCAGGGCATGCTGGCCAACGACCACCAGGCCCTCGCCGGCCTGCGCTGGATGCTGCCGACCGGCGAGGCCATGCCACCTGAGCTGGCCGCGCAGTGGTTGCAGCGGTACCCGCAGATCGGCCTGGTCAACGCCTACGGCCCGGCAGAATGCTCCGATGATGTGGCGTTCTTCCGCGTCGATGCCGCATCGACCCAAGGCAGTTACCTGCCGATCGGCACGCCGACCGACAACAACCGCCTGTACCTGTTCGGCGAAGAGCAGGCGCTGGTGCCGCTGGGCGCGGTGGGCGAGCTGTGCGTGGCGGGTACCGGCGTGGGCCGTGGCTATGTCGGCGATCCGGTGCGCACTGCCCTGGCGTTCATCCCACACCCCCATGGTGCCGCGGGCGAGCGCCTGTACCGCACCGGTGACCTGGCGCGCCAGCGCCCGGACGGTGTGTTGGAGTACGTCGGGCGCATCGACCACCAGGTGAAGATTCGCGGCTACCGCATCGAACTGGGCGAGATCGAAGCCCGCCTGCACGAGCAGGCCGAGATTCGTGATGCTGCGGTGGGCGTGCAGGAAGGCGTCAATGGCAAGCACCTGGTCGGTTACCTGGTGGCACACCAGGGTGTCGCCGCCGATGCCACATTGCTGGAGCAGATCAAGCAGCGCCTGCGTGCCGAGTTGCCGGAGTACATGGTGCCGCTGCACTGGGGTTGGTTCGACAGCCTGCCGCACAACGCCAACGGCAAGCTCGACCGCAAGGCGCTGCCAGCCATCGACATTGGCGGTCAGCACAGCCAGGCCTATCAGGCGCCGCGCAATGAGCTGGAGGAAGTGTTGGCCTGTATCTGGGCCGATGTGCTGAAGGCCGAGCGAGTGGGGGTGCACGACAACTTCTTCGAGCTGGGCGGGCATTCGCTGCTGGCCACGCAGATCGCCTCGCGGGTGCAGAAGCAGCTGCAGCTGAACGTGCCGCTGCGGGCGATGTTCGAGTGCAGCACGGTGGAGGAGCTGGCCGAGTATGTGCTGGGGTTGCAGGGCAGTGCGCTGGATGACGACAAGGTCGACCGGCTCAGTGACCTGATGGCCGAGCTCGAGGGGCTTTGAAGTGATTGGCTAGCCTGCACCGGCCTCTTCGCGGGCACGCCCGCTCCCACAGGTTATCGCGCCGCTCTCAAGGCTGTTGCAATACCCGTGGGAGCGGGCGTGCCCGCGAAGAGGCCAGTGCAGGCAGCCAATGTTTCAGCGCTTCCCGAGAATCTTGCCCAGCATTTCCGGCCGCGGTGCCCCTTGCTGGCTTTGCAGGTTGCCTTGCTCATCCTGATAGAAAATGGCCGGAGTCGCCTGCAGCCCCATCTCTTCCATCAAGGCCATGTTCGCCGCCAGCTTCTGCTGTACCGCTTCCGGCACTTGGTCCAGGGGCTTCAGCGTGCTGGCCTTGCCAGCTTTTTCATGTTGTTGCAGGGCCTTGGCCGGGTCTTTCGCCGCCAGCAGCGCCGCCGACTTGCCCGGGCTGTCCTCACGGATGATGCCGACCATGATATGGCGCAACTGCACTTTGCCCGACTCCACCCACGGCCGCGCCTGCTCCCAGAACATGTTGCAGTACGGGCAGTTCGGGTCGCTGAACAGGTACACCTTGCGTGGCGCATCGGCCTTGCCGTCGGCGATCCAGGCGGTTTTCTCCAGCTTCGCCCAGATGGCCTTGCTCATCGGCCCATACACCAGCTTTTCCAGCGGCTCGGCGCTAAGGTCCTTGCCTTGTTCGTCGAACAGGCTTCCGACCAGCACGTGCTTGCCGTCAGGGGTCAGGTACAGGGCCAGGGCGTTGTTCTGGTACTCGGCGGCATAACCGCGCAGGCCGTTGGGCGCATCGAAGCTGCCCTTGATCACGGCGCCCTTGGCTTGCAGCTGCTGAACTGCCTTGGGCAGTTCTTCGGCCTGCAGGGCAGGGGAGGCCAGCAGGGCCAGGGACAGGGGCAGCAGTGCAGTCAATCGCATGTCAGTTTCCTTGTGCGGCAGGGGCGGGCGCAATGGCCCGGTCGAAAGGTTCCAGGGCGTGGCGCAGGCTGGCCCGGGACAGCTCGCCCAGGTGGCTGCCAACCAGCCGCCCATTGGCGTCGTAGAACAGGGTGGTGGGCAAGGCCATGGAACCGACACGCTGGGCCAGCAGGCCGGTGCCGTCGAACAGCACGTGGGTCAGGCTCAGGCCGGTGGTGGCGAGGAAGGTGCTGACATTTTCCGGAGTTTCGCCCTGGTTGACGAACAGGAAGGTCACGTGCGGGTAATCGCTTTGTGCCTGTTGCAGCACTGGCATCTCACGCCGACACGGTGGGCACCAGGTGGCCCAGATGTTGATGACCAGCGGCTTGCCGCGGTAACTGTGCAGCGCCACCGGTTGGCCACCAGCGTTTCGCAGGCTCAGTTCAGGCAGCTCGGTGCCTTTGCTGTACAAGTGGCCGCCGAAGCTGGCCAGGCCCCAGAACAGCGCGCCACTGAACAATGCCCAGCCCAACGGGCGGCGCAGGCCCGGTTGACGCCAGCCCTGCCACACCGCACCGAGGACGATGCCGGCAAGGCCCGACCAGAGCAGGAAGCCGCCGTCGCGGATGTCGATCATTTGCAACGGCTCATCACGGTACATCGGCCAATAGGCCAGCACGAAGCCGGCACGGGCGCACAGCAGGCCGATCAGGAACAGGTTGAACAGCGCCGATTCCGGGCTTTCGCCGCCACGCCGGGCGACCCACCAGCCGACCACGCTGGCAATCACCAGGGCGGTGAGCATCAGCAGGTGGTTGAGGGCCATGGTCAGTGGCCCGAGGGTTACGGTCAACATCAGCCTTGGCTCCTGGTCTGGGCCCAGTGTTGCTGGAACGCGGCGGCATCCACTTCACCGGTAATACGCCGTGCGCGGCGTTCGTCGCCTTCCGGGCCGATCCAGATGATGCTGGGCGGGCCGGGTACCTGGTAGCGCTGCAGCAGGGCTTTGCTGGCCGGCGTGTCGGCGGTGACGTCCAGGCGCAGCAGGTGCACGCCGGCCAGGCCGGCCTGTACGTCGCCACGGGCGAACACCTGTTTTTCCATGACCTTGCACGACACGCACCAGTCGGCATAGTAGTCGAGCATCACCCATTGGCCACGGGCCTTGGCCGCATCCAGTTCACGTTGCAGGTCTTCAGGGCGGCTGACCGTGACGAAGCTGTCTTCGGCATGCTGGGCAGCAACGGGCGCGGTACCCCCACCGGTGAACGGGCGCAGCGGCTGCCAGAGGTCATCGCCACCGGCGGCGGCACCGACCAGCAACAGGCTGCCCCACAAGGCACCCAGCAGCGGTACTGCACGCAATGCTGGCAGGCGCTGCAGGGCTGGCCAGGTGGCCCAGGCCAGGGCGATCAACCAGCCGCCACTCAGTGCCAGCAGCAGCGTGGCGGGCAACAGGCTACGCACGGTGTACAAGGCCATGGCCAGGAACACGAAACCGAACACGCCCTTGACCCGGTCCATCCAGGCGCCTGGGCGCGGCAAGTAACGGTTGCCCAGGGTCACCAGCAACAATAGCGGCACGCCCATGCCCAGGCCCAGGCTGAACAGCACCAGTGCCGCTTGCAGCACGTCGCCGCTCTGGGCGATGTACAGCAGGGCGCCGGCCAACGGCGCGGTCATGCATGGGCCCAGCAGCAGGCCGGACAACGCCCCGAGCAGCGCCGCGCCATACAGGTTGCCGCCCCGGGTGCCTTGCCCGGCGCGGTCAAGGCGGTCGCGCAGGGCGGCGGGCAGTTGCAGTTCGAAGGCGCCAAACATGGGCAGGGCCAGCAGCACGAACAGCCCCGCCAGGCTGCCCAGCAGCCAGGGTTGCTGCAGCCAGGCCTGCAGGCTGGCACCCAGCAGTGCGGCCACCACCCCCAAGGCGGCGTACACCAGTGCCATGCTCAGCACATACACCCCGGCCAGCAGCCAGCCGCGTCGGGCGCTGGCGCCATTGCCCAGCACCAGCCCGGCAAGGATCGGCAGCATCGGGAGCGAGCAGGGGGTAAAGGCCAGCAGCAGCCCCAGGCCGAAGAACGCCAACAGGCTCCAGGCCAGGTGGCCCTGTTGCAGGCCACTGGCCAGAGCCTGGTCGCTGGCTTGCTCGGCGGCGGGTGCCACGCTACCGCCCAGGTCGATCAGCGTAGTCTGCGGTGGATAGCACAGGCCGGCGTCGGCGCAGCCTTGCCAGCCCAGGCGCAACTGGCCCTGGGCATTGGCCGGCAGCAGCAGTTCGAGCTGATCGCGGTACACCGCACTGTCACCGAAGAATTCGTCATTGTGGTTGAGCGCCGGCGGCAATTGCGGGTGCTGCTCGGCAGGCAGGCCGTCGAACTTGAGCCGCTTCTGGTACAGGTAGTAGCCCTGCTTGATCTGGAAGTACAGGCGCACCTGGCCGTCGGCCTGGCGGTCGTGGGTGAGTACAAAGGCCTGGTCGACCGGCAGGAAATCCGATTTTACATCAAACGGGTTGGCCTGCAACGGGCCGGCCAGAAGCAGTGTCAGGAAGAGCAGGAGGACGCGCATGTCTTCGCCTTGGCAGATCTAGGAATGGGGCCATGCTGGCTGGGGCTGATTAAATGAAGGTTAACGCTGGTTTTGGTCTGTGAGCCCACCCCAGTCCCACCCATCCTCCCAGACACACAGCGACATATTGTCGGCTTGACTTTGCCAATCCCTACACAATTCCTGTAAAGTTGACGCACAAGTCAGCTTTTCCCGCTAGCACTAGAATCAAAAATAGGGCAGGCCCCCAACTGCCCAGAGGATCAAGCATGTCCAACCGTGATATTTCCAGGCGCGCCTTCTTGCAAGGCGGCCTGATCGCTGGTGTCGGCGTGACCATGGTGCCACTTGGCAGCCAGGCATTCGCCGCACTGATGGAGGAACGCGTCACCACCTCGCCGCAGAAGTGGATGAGCCATGACGGCAAGGCGCGCTTCCGTAACGATGCCTTGTCCAAGGTGTGCGGCGACAAAGTGTTCGCCCGCGATATCCGCGCCAAGGACATGCCCGGCTGGCCCACGCAGCAGGGCCATGCGCTGCTGCTCAAGGCGACCAAGGCCGACCGTATCTATGCCGGTCACGACCTCAGCCTGCTCGGTGCCGAGCTGCAGCCTGACCGCATCGTTACCGCCGCCGATCTCGAGAAAGACGGCATTGCCTGGCCGGAAGCCCATTCGCCCGACCCGCTGCTGCCGCCCGGCAAGGTGCCGATGTTCATCGGCCACCCGGTGGCGATCCTGATCTGGCACGACTTCGAGCGCTTCCGCCAGGCCAAGCGCAAGCTGCAGTTCAACGAAAAGGCGATCCGTTACGGCGCCCAGGCGCCGCTGTACCAGCGCGACCCTTACGGCAGTTTTCGCTTCGTGCGGGTGGGCGGTGCCACGCCGTTCGACGACGATGAGTTCTCCAGCCTGAAGAATTCCATGCTGTTCCCGACCATTCTCAACCGCAAGCCGGTGTGGTCGAAGCAGCCCAACCAGCACGGCGACCTGACCGAGCAGGGGCTGTTCTACGCCAATCGCATGGCCGAGCAGCTGGACAACCCGCCCCAGGACTGGCTGGTGTTCGACGAGCGCTACAAGACGCCGTCCATTGAACCCGCCGCGCTGGAACCGGACAACGGCAACGGCTGGTACGACCCGGCCAGCGGCACGCTGCACTTCGTGGTTGCCACCCAGTGCCCGTTCGAAGTGGCGCAGGAATGCGTGCACATGATCAAGCCGTCGCGCTTCGCCCTGAACACGCTGAACATGCACCCGGGCTATACCGTGGGCTACGGCTCGAAAGACAACAACATCTTCGTCTTCTACGCCGCCGTGGCCGCGCTGTATGGCGCCGGCGTGCCGATCCGCCTGGCCAATGACCGTTACGAGCAGTTCCAGAGCGGCATCAAGCGCCATGCCTTCGATATCCGCTACCAGCTGGCCGTGGACAAGAAGGACAACAGCTTCAAGATCTTCCGCGCCGACATGAGCTGCGACGGCGGCGGGCGCATTAACTACAGCCCGTCCGTAGCTGCGGTAGGCGCCACTGCTGCGCAGTCGATCTATTACATGCCGCAGAACGACCTGTCGGTTACCGCCTACCATTCCCGCGGTGTCGAGGCCGGCTCCATGCGCGGCTACGGCACCTTGCAGAGCATGGCTGCCACCGAGATGATGGTGGACGAAATCGCAGGCCGCCTGGGCGTCGATGCCATCGACCTGCGCCGTGCCAACGCGCTGAAATCGGGCATGAAGAACACCCAGGGCGCGGTCCCGGCGGGCGCGCTGCGTCTGTACGAGATTCTCGACAAGGCCGCCGTGCACGACTGGTGGCGCAACCGCGACGCACGCAAGCAGCAGATGGATGCGCAAGACCAGGACCATTGGTACGGTGTGGGCTTTGCGATTTGCCAGAAGGACTTCGGCACCGGTTCCGAAGCACCGATGGCCAGCATCGAGTTCAGCCGCGACGGCCGCATCAGCCTGCGCCACATCGGCACCGAGTTGGGCACCGGCATGTCTACCTCCCAGGCCCTGGTGGTCAGCGACTTCCTGGGGCGCTCGGCTGACGAGGTGAGGACCGCGGTTACCGAATGGCCAGAGTTGCAACTGAGCACCAGCGGCAACCCGTACCTGATCAGCCAGCCCGAGCAGGACGCCGCGCTGCGCAACCCGCGCTGGGTCGGCAAGCTGGCGTCGCCATCGTCGGCGACCAACTCGGCTTTCTACTTCAGCCATGCCACCCGCGAAGCGGCGCGCGTGCTGTTCAACCACGGCCTGTGGCCGGCGGCCATGGCCATCTGGAGCCAGGGCCCGCATGGCGGCCAGGCCAACCCGCTGGTGGTGCGCCGCGAGAACGCGGTGTGGGTCAACGGCGAGCTGACCGGTAACGGCCTGCAACCGATCCCGTTCGCCCAGCTGGCACAGAAGGCCCACGACATGGGCCTGGTCACCGGCGCCAGCGTGCACGGTTTCAACCGTTGGAGCTGGGCTGAGGCCGACTTCGTCATCGACGGCGTGCGCGAGCGCTTCCCGCTTGACGCCGTGGCGGTGAAATACGGCGATGGCGCGGTGAACGCCAAGAAGGCGCAGATGAGCAGCCACGGTTACCACCTGCTCGACCGGCAGAACGCTGCCTACCCCGACACCCAGCTGAACAATGCCATGGTTACCTACTACAGCCCGGTGGCGACCATTGTTGAAGTCAAGGTGAACAAGGGCACCCATGAAGTGCAGGTGCTCAACCACCACAGCTGGGTCGAGTGCGGCCGAGTGTTGGTACCGGAGCTGGTCAAGGGCCAGCTCGAAGGCGGTATCGCCATGGGCATCGGCCACGCGCTGACCGAAGAAATGCCGATGTACGAGGGCGGGCCCGGGGAGGGCGACTGGAACTTCAACCGCTACCGCCTGCCGCATGCGCGCGACGTGGCGGTGTGGAAGCAGACCAGTGAAATCCTCCCGCCGCTGTCACCGACCGACCCGTCCAAGGGCATTGCCGAAGTGGTGATGATCCCGGTCGTGGGGGCCATCGGCAATGCCGTCGCCCATGCCATTGGCAAGCGCGTGCGCGATCTTCCCATCACTCCAGCCCGTATCAAGGAGGCCCTCAATGGCTAACCGTCCACTGCAACTGACCCTCAACGGTCAACCGGTCGGCCCGGTCGAGGTCCCCGCTGACCTGGCGATGATCGACTACCTGCACGAACACCAGAACCTCACCGGCTCGCGCCTGGGCTGTGGCCAGGGCATCTGCCATGCCTGTGTGGTGATCGTCGACAACCCCGACGGCACCAGCGAAGAAGTGCGCACCTGCATCACCGGCGCCCACTACTTTGAGGGCAAGAAGGTACGCACCATCGAGGGCCACGCCAAACCGGACGCGGCCGGTAACCTCACGCTGAACCCGATCCAGCAGAAGTTCGTCGACCTGTTCGCCTTCCAGTGCAGCTACTGCGCGCCGGGCTTCGTCAACGCCGCTACCGTGCTGGTGGAAACCGCCCAGCGCCAGCCATTGAAGAAGAGCGAAGTGGAAGACCGCATCGAGGCCAGCCTCGGCCACCACATCTGCCGCTGCACCGGCTACGTGCGTTATTACGACGCCACCCGCAAGGTGCTCAACGATCTTGGCCTGGTCAAGGAGGGTTGAGCATGGGCTTCGTTCGTAACGCACTGGCATTGGCCTTTGCCGTCAGTTCAATGGCCCTGGCCGTCAGCTCGGTTGCCCAAGCGGCCGACGAGGCTCAGGTCAAGCGCGGTGAATACCTGGCACGCGCGGCCGACTGCATGGCCTGCCACACCGCCGAAGGCGGCGCGCCGTATGCCGGCGGCCTGCCGATCCATTCACCGTTCGGTACCATTTATGGCAGCAACATTACCCCGGACAAGCAGTACGGCATCGGCAACTACAGTGCCGACGAGTTCTTCGCCGCAGTCACCCAGGGCAAGCGCAAGGACGGCGCCAATCTGTATCCGGCGATGCCTTACACCTCGTACCACCTGATCAAGCGTGAAGATTCGGACGCGATCCTCGCCTACCTGATGACCATACCGCCGATCAACCGCCCGGCACCGCAGACCGCGTTGCGCTTCCCGTTCAATGTGCGGATGGGCCTGAGTGGCTGGAACATGCTGTATGGCAAGAGCGTGCAGCTGCAGCCAACCGAAGGCAAAAGCCCGGCCTGGCAGCGTGGTCAGTACATGGTCGAAGTCATGGGCCATTGTGGCGAATGCCATACCCCGCGCAACCCCATCGGCGCGTTGCAGCAGGACCAGCGCATGACCGGCGGCCTGCTGGGCGGCTACCTGGCGCCGAGCCTGCTGGCCCAGGACCTGGCCGAGCGCGGCTGGACCCAGCCAGACCTGACCACCTTCCTCAAGCATGGCATCAGCGCCCAGGGCAGCATGTTCAACGAGATGTTCCCGGTGGTGCACCACAGCACCCAACACCTGGAAGATGCCGACCTGGCGGCCATGGCCATCTACCTGCTGGGCGACCAGCCACCGCCGGCCAAGGCCATCCAGGCCGTTGCCCTGGAGCAGATGAGCGACAGCGCCAAGCGCGGCCACCAGCAGTACCTCAACGTTTGCGCCGGTTGCCATGGTGTCGACGGCGAAGGCAAACCGCACATTGCCGTGGCCATGCAGGGCAACACCGTGCTGCGCCAGGGTGACTCGCGCAACCTGGTCAAGGTCATCCTCGAAGGCATCCGTGAGCAGCAGTTCACCGGCTTCGAGCGCATGCAGCCGATGCCGGGCTTTGCCGACAAGCTTGATGACCAGCAAGTGACGGATATGGTCAACTACCTGCGCCAGGCCTGGGGTGGACTGCCCGGTGACCTGAACGTACAGCAGCTCGCCGAGCTGAAGGCGGAGTAAACGTGCAGCATCTCGATCTACAGGTGGTTCGCCGGGCCTTGCAGTGGTCGTGCAACGGTCAGCGGGTTTGGTTGTGCACGGTGCTCGCCACCTACGGCTCGGCGCCCCGCGCGCCGGGCTCGCTGCTGGCAGTCAATGCCAGCGGCCAGTGGCTGGGGTCGCTGTCGGGTGGCTGCGTCGAAGACGACTTCCTCGAGCGTGTGGCCCTGGGTGAGTTCCCGGAGCCGGTTGCCATCGTGCGCTACGGTGACGACAGCGACCCGCGTTCGAGTATCCGCTTGCCCTGTGGTGGCGTGCTCGAAGTGCTGGTGGAGAACCTGCCCGCCGAGTGCGAGGTGCAGGCGCACCTGCGTCAGCTGGAAAGCGCGCTGCTGGGCCAGCGTCGGGTGCTGCGTGAAGTGAGCCTGCCGGACGGTACTCGCCAGCTGGCCGATGACCATTGCCAGGGGCCACGCGTCGAGCGGGATAACGCCCGTGTTCGCCTACGTGTCGGCGCCGCCCAGCGCCTGCTTCTGGCCGGCTATTCCAGCGTGGCGCATTTTTGCGCCGAGTTCGGCAAGGGCATGGGGTTTGAAGTCATCCTTTGCGAGCCGCGGGACGAAGTGCTGGATGGCGTGCGGCTGGACGGCATCGAAGTGCGCCGCGAGTTGCCGTCGGAGTTTATCCGCCATGGCGGTTGCCATGCCGACACGGCAGTGGTGGCATTGACCCATGACCCCAAGATCGACGACCTGGCGATGCTTGAAGCGGTGCGCACCGAGGCTTTCTATATCGGTGTGATGGGCTCCCGGGTGACCTCCGACAAGCGCCGCGAGCGCTTGCAGCGAATTGGTGGCCTGGGTTGCGACGAGCTGGCGCGCATCCATGCGCCGATTGGCCTGAACCTGGGCAGCAAGACCCCGGCCGAGATTGCCTTGGCGGTACTGGCCGATATCCTTCGTGTGCGCAACGGCATCCCGCGGGTGGCGCTGTGAGCGTGGTTGCGTTGGTATTGGCGGCAGGCAGCAGTGTGCGCTTTGGCTCTGACAAGCGCCGTTCGCTGCTGGCTGACGGTCGAAGCTTGCTGGTGCACAGCGTAGAGAGCGCCTGCGCAGTGTTCGATGATGTTCGGGTGGTGTTGCGTGAAGGGGAGCGAGGTGTGGACCTGGGGTTGCCAGCGCGGTGCAGGGTAATCTCCAGTCCGGATTTCACATTGGGCATGGGCCATAGCCTGGCGGCCGGTGCCGCTTCGCTGGCTGACAGCGAGGCGCAGGCAGTAGCGATTCTGTTGGGAGATATGCCCTGGGTGGCGTCCGCGACCCTGGATTTGCTTGCACGGGAGTCCAGTGGGTCAACGATAGTCCTGCCTTGTCATGCTGGACGACAGGGCCATCCGGTGTTGTTCGGGCGCGATTTCTGGCCGGCGCTTGCCCGGCTGAAGGGTGATGAAGGGGGGCGTTCGGTGGTCAAAGCCAACCCGGCGGTTTGCGTCAGGCTGGAGGTGCAGGATGCCGGTGTGTTGCAGGATGTCGATAGGCCCAGCCAGAACAAACCGCCGCCGTAGCCGCACCAGCCGTGGTCTTGACACTATTCAAGGAGGCGATTGGGGAGTTTGCCTTGGTAATGATCGACAGCGGCAGGTGGTATGGGTTGCTGGCCGATGGTGGCGCCGAAGGTTTCCAGGAAAATGCTTAAGATGACATCCATTCGTTTAGGTCCTTTTGTGTGCTCAGAAGTCAGAGAAGCTGTAGGGTTCGAGTTCGGTGATTTGAGTCAGCAAAATTAAATGCTCTATTGCTTTAAGTTTTTCCAGGTTTTTGAGGTCGGGGCGCCCTCCCAGCATCAATGCAGGAACAAAGGCATACATCTCATCTTCTTTCAAGATGCCCAGCTTTTTCTTCGCGGGCTCAAAAAGGTTTTCAAAATCGTTGTGTTCTTTTTTTCTTGATAGAAAAAAGCTTTGGACCTCTCTGGTTGCTTCCGTTTCAGTGAGTGTGCAGTTTTCACCTGTATAACGGGACAGAAGACTTGTGATTTTTACTGAAAAGCCACTGTTCTCTCCCCAAAGATACAGGTCGCCGAAAGCGCTTCTGGCAATCAAGTGGTAAGTGTCCCGGTTTTCAAGGATGGTGCCCTCGGTCCAGGATGAGACAACGGCCTGATACTCCTGTGGATCAACCAGCCAGAATATACCTTCGCCGAAACCACACCATCCATGCTCTTTCCAGTATGAAAGTAACAACTCTGGAAGTTTTCCCTTATACCGATCAATGCTGGAGGGTGGCACCTCTCGACGCGAAAAAGGCGCGCCTATATTGTCAAGGAATATCGAGAATACCTCATCCATTAGCGATGCCTCTTGTCGTTAGCACTTATGAAGTCTCACATTCATGTAATTCAAGTGGGTGCCGAGTTTCGGCGATTTTTCCGCGGCCTCTTTGATGCTGACTAGTCTGTTTCGCCATTGAGCACCAATGCTGGAGTTGACTTGCCTGTCGCCAAAGTCTGAGATCATGTCTCTGCCACCCGCGCTTAAGTCGGGATTGTGTAGCGCGGCCAAGGTGGCCATCGCCTCCTTCGCCTTTAGGGTTGACAGTTTTGTTGCTTCTGCTGGGCTCATTTCGGCGAGCAGCTCCTTGTTTATTCTTTTTTCCAACCTGTCTTGTAGATCCCTGCGTGCAGCGCGTGCGATCGCAGGGTCACGCTTTACAGGATCGGCAACGTTCTCCAAAAACTCCTCAACCGTCAGCCGATTCAACCCATCCTGTTGCCCCTTCAGCTGCCGCTCAAACTCGCCATGCTTCGACGCTGGCAATTTATCTGCCTTGAAACACGCCACCGTATGCAACGGCATCCTACCGGGCTTAGCTGTAGAGGGCTCTTTGTCTTTTCCCGCCTGCCGATTCGGCTGAACTGGCTGCGGATCATCCATCGCCCCTTTGCGCCGCTCCGGCACCTGCAGATCCGGCCGTTTCTTCAACCCCTCTTCATGCTGGAGCATCCATTGCCCCAGCCGCGCGCCTTTGCGGCTGGCCGCCATCTCCTGGGCCAGCACTCGGGCATCGCCGCGCCCGCGGGTGAGGTACGACACGATCGCCCCCAACAACAGCACCACGACTTCCACATGGCCTTGGGCAATCTGATGCGTGGCCCGGGATATCGCATAGGGGTCGTCCCGGCAGAACGGGCCGGTGCCTTCATTGCCGCAGGTGCCTTCCCAGGCGAAGCGGATGCCATCGACGTAGTACTCACCGATCCGCGGCAAGCCGTCGATGAAGAACTCGGCAATGGAGGCCAGCCCCAGCGCGCCGAGGATCCAGCCGCTGACCTTGAGGCCCATGACCGCGCCTGCGCCAGCGAACGGAATGGTTCCGGCGCCGCCAGCGAATGCGCCTACCCCCGCGCCAAGCAGGCCACCGGTAATGGTGCTGCCGGCAACGATCATCGCCATCTGCTGCACGATCCTCAGCAGTTCGTCGCTGATGCTGTTGATGTCGAGGTCGGCAAAGCGCTGGCGTAGCATGTGCGCCGCCTGCCATTCAGCCTGGTAGAAGGCTGTGCGTACAGCGTCGACCCGGCGCAGGTTGAGGCCCAGTGAGGCGACTTCTTCATTGAGGCTGGTGCGGAACTGGCCAGTGCTTTGGTAGCCCACCATGGCGATGACACGTGACTCGATCTCGTGCCACGAGGGCACGAGGTAATCCAGGTACATGGGGTGTCTCCCTGACAACGTGTGCAGGGGGAAATCCCATCATGGATTCGGATCAGAGGTTTCTGCGTCAGCTGTAGGAAAAGGCGACTTCGTTTCTGTTGTGTTCGAGAAGCTCGGGGATTGGGGTGAGGCTGCTTAGGGCAGGGTGGCGACCCCGCGCGGCGCTCGATCTCCCCCCAACCCTCCCTGAAAGGTCCATAATCCCCCCTTAATCCGCCCAAGGTGCAATGCCAGCCACACCACTCCGGGAGCCCCACCATGCACGTTCTGCTCTGCGAGGACGACGACCTGATCGCCGCCGGCATCTGCGCCGGCCTTACCGCCCAGGGCCTGACCGTGGACCGGGTGGGCAATGCCGCCGATGCGCGGGCGATGCTGCAGGCCGCGCAGTTCGACGTGATGATCCTCGACCTCGGCCTGCCCGACGAAGACGGCCTCAAGCTGCTGCGTCGCCTGCGCCAGCAGGGGGTGGACTTGCCAGTGCTGGTGCTCACTGCCCGCGATGCCGTCACCGACCGCGTCGATGGCCTGCAGGCCGGCGCCGACGACTACCTGCTCAAGCCGTTCGACCTGCGCGAACTGGCCGCTCGCCTGCATACCCTGCTGCGGCGGGTGGCCGGGCGGGCGGTGAATGTGATCGAGCACGGGCCGTTGCGGTATGACCCCAGCAGCTGCGAGGCGAGCCTGGCCGGGCAGCCCGTCGACCTGTCCCGCCGTGAGCAGGCCTTGCTCCAGGCACTGCTGCAGAACCCCGGGCGGGTGCTGTCCGGCGAACAACTGAAAGACTGCGTGTACGGCTTCAGCGACGAAGTCGAAAGCAACGCCCTGAACGTGCATATCCACCACCTGCGACGCAAGCTTGGCAACGGCATCGTCGAGACTGTGCGTGGCCTGGGTTACCGGCTGGGCCCGGCGCAGGCACCGGAAGAGGCTGCATCATGAGCCTGCGGGTTCGCCTGAGCCTGATCCTGGGCAGCGCTTTCGTGATCATCTGGGCGCTGGCCGCGGCGTGGATGCTGCGTGACCTGCGCCAGCAGATGATGTTTTCCCTCGACCAGCGCCTGGTGGCATCGGCGCGTATGGTCGCCGGGCTGATCGACCAGTTGCCGCAACCGCTGACCGCCAAGGGGGGAGAGGCGCACTTCTCTGCCGACCAGTTCAGTGTGCCGGACGGCATGGCCTGCCAGGTCAGTTCTCTGCGTGGCGAGATCCTCGCCAGCAACCACAAGCACGATGGCGCCATGGACGACGAGCGCAGCGGCTTCCGTGACCAGACCATCGACGATGCACTGTGGCGCACCTTCACCTACAACCACGGTGATGTGCGCATCACCACTGCCGACCGGCACATGGAGCGCGAGGCGCTTAACCAGTCGATTCTGCTGGCGGCGTCGGCACCCGTGCTGATGGCCTTGCTCGGCAGCCTGGGGCTGTTGTGGATCGGCCTGGGTAAAGGCCTGGAACCCCTCAACCGCATGCGCGACGCCTTGCGCCGACGGCGAGCGGACAGTGTCGAGCCGTTGCAGGTGGCGGGCATGCCCAGCGAGTTGCAGCCCTTGCTGGAAACCCAGAACCAGCTGTTCCTGCGCATTGCCCAGACCATCGAGCGCGAGCGGCGCCTGACCGACGATGCCGCCCACGAACTGCGCAGCCCGCTGACCGCGATCAAGACCCACCTGCAGGTGGCACGCATGACCGATGGCGCGGTGCGCGAGCAGGCGCTGGAGCATGCCGAGCAGGGCACCGATCGCATGCACCGCACGCTGGAGCAGTTGCTGATGCTGGCGCGGGTAGAAGGCAGCCTGTCCTTTGAAGATGGTGTGCAGTGCAGTGCCGAGCAGGTGGCCCGCCAGGCAGTGCAGGACGCCGGTGGGGGTGACAACCGTCGTATCGTGCTACGTCTGCCTGAAGCAGCCACTCAGATCTATCTGGGCATGCCCGCACCGTTGGCGGTGGCCGCGCTGCGCAACCTGCTGGACAACGCACTGCGCCATGGCGGCGACGAGGCGGTGGAGCTGGAGGTGCAGATGGCCGACGGCCAGGTGGGCTTCATGGTGCGCGACCACGGGCCTGGGATTGCCGAAGCCGACCTTGAGCACCTGACCGAGCGCTTCTGGCGCAATGGGCAGAGCGGGGGCTGCGGGTTGGGGTTGGCGATTGTCCAGGCGATAGTGCAACGTTGTGCCGGTAGCCTGCGCTTTGACAGCCGTAGTGATGGGTTGCGGGTGCTCTTGCAAGTACCGGCGCGCTCCGGGCATTGATCTTTATCGTCTGTGCGGGCCTCTTCGCGGGTGAACCCGCTCCCACAGGTACTGCGCACGCTTCCAGAGCGGTGCGATTCCTGTGGGAGCGGGTTTACCCGCGAAGAGGCCGCTGCAGGCAAAGTAAAATCCAGTAACAACCGCTAAATCCTCCCGGCACTCAAGCGTTTTCCAAGCGATAACTGCCCATTCGCTTGCTTGCGAGGATTTACCCATGTCCACCGCTTCCAGCCTTGCCCAGGTTGCACCGGTCAGCGCGTCGCAACCTTTGTACGAGTTTACCGAATCACCCCTGCTGCAACGCCAGCAACAGCAGGAGTCCAACGCCCGCAGCTACCCGCGGCGCATTCCGCTGGCGCTCAAGCGCGCCCGTGGCATCTATGTGGAGGATGTCGAAGGCCGCCAGTTCATCGATTGCCTGGCCGGCGCCGGTACGCTCGCGTTGGGCCACAACCACCCGGTGGTGGTCGAGGCCATCCAGCGTGTGCTGGCCGATGAGCTGCCCCTGCACACCCTGGACCTGACCACGCCGGTCAAGGACCGCTTCGTCCAGGACCTGTTCGGCATCCTGCCCGAGGCGCTGCGCCGCGAGGCCAAGGTGCAGTTCTGCGGCCCGACCGGCACCGATGCCGTGGAGGCGGCGCTCAAGCTGGTACGCACGGCTACCGGTCGCAGCACGGTGCTGGCCTTCCATGGCGCCTACCACGGCATGAGCCAGGGCGCGCTGAGCCTTATGGGCAGCAACGGGCCGAAACAGCCGCTGGGCGCCTTGCTCGGCAACGGCGTGCAGTTCATGCCGTACCCCTACGATTACCGCTGCCCGTTCGGCTTGGGCGGCGAAGCGGGGGTCAGGGCCAACCTGCATTACCTGGAAAACCTGCTGCTCGACCCGGAAAGCGGCGTGCCACTTCCGGCGGCGGTGATCCTTGAGGTGGTGCAGGGCGAGGGTGGTGTGATCCCGGCCGATATCGAATGGCTGAGGGGTGTGCGCCGTATCACCGAGCAGGCCGGTGTGGCGCTGATCATCGACGAGATCCAGAGCGGCTTTGCCCGCACCGGGCGCATGTTCGCCTTCGAGCATGCCGGCATCGTGCCGGACGTGGTCACGCTGTCCAAGGCCATTGGCGGCAGCTTGCCGTTGGCGGTAGTGGTGTACCGCGACTGGCTGGATACCTGGAAGCCGGGCGCACATGCCGGCACCTTCCGTGGCAACCAGATGGCCATGGCGGCGGGGTCGGCGGTAATCAACTATCTGGTCGAGCACCGCCTGGCCGAACACGCCGAGGCTATGGGGCAGCGCTTGCGCCAGCACCTGCTGCAGTTGCAGCGCGATTATCCGCAACTGGGTGATGTGCGCGGGCGTGGCTTGATGCTTGGGGTCGAACTGGTGGACCCACAGGGCAATGCGGATGCATTGGGTCACCCGGTGGCCAACCGCGAGCTGGCGGCCAAGGTGCAGCGTGAGTGCCTGAAGCGCGGGCTGATCCTGGAACTGGGCGGGCGCCATGGTGCGGTGGTGCGCTTCCTGCCGCCACTGATCATCAGCGCAGAGCAGGTTGATGAAGTGGCGCAGCGTTTTGCCCAGGCGTTGATCGCGGCGGTCTGAATCATGGCAGGGGCCGCCGTGCGGCCCTTTCGCCGGCAAGCCAGCTCCCACAGCTACAGTCACAGCTACAGTGTAAGCGCTCTGGTCGGCGCTGTTGCTGTGGGAGCTGGCTTGCCGGCGAAAGGGGCGCAAAGCGCCCCCGGTTATTTCCAGTCAATCAAAGGTCCGCCCGGCCCGCCAATAGCCCATCAAGGTCAGGCACTCGCGCTGCAGCCCGCGTTCCTTGATCAGGTAGCGGCGAATATCCATGACTGTCGCCGATTCCCCCGCCACCCAGGCATGGAACGCACTGTCGGCGCTACTGGCCTGCTCCCACAGTATCCGCGTGTCGATATCCACCTCTTCCAGCTTTATTCGCGGCGCGGCTTGCACCTGCGGCAGGCTGGCCAGTTCGCGCACTGCATGCTGCATGGCCTGGACATGCGATGGGCCTCTTGCAAGCGGTTTCCTCTAGGGACGAGCCGCTGGCGTTGCAAATTAACCCCGCATCGGCCGTTACCAGCCGCGCCCGGAGTTTACCCAGAAGTTCACCGACAGCGAGGTAGACACCGACTCCACCTGGTGGAACCAGCCCTCCGGCAGGAACAGCAGGTCGCCGGCCTGCAGCACTACGCGCAAGAACGGCACGTCGCGCGCTGCGGGGAAGCGCTGGTAATCCGGGGCGTCAGGATTGAAATCGCAGCCGTCGAGGCCGCCTTTGGGGCTGGTTGACCACGTGCCCAGGGCAGGACGGTGATGCGGCGCGGCGAGGATGAACGACTTCTGCCCCCACACCTGGGCGAACAGGTTGTCGGTGTCGTCGCGGTGCAGGGGCGTCAAGGTGCCTTTTGGCCCGATCCAGATGCGCGGTGCGATGAATTTGTCGCGGCTGAAGTATTGCGGGTAGTTGATCAGTTTCAGCAGCTTCTCCGGCACGATGTTGTTGCCCATGTAGGCCGGGGTGTCCCCCGGTTTGGCCGGGGTGTCCAGCGAGGCGATGAACGCGGCCATGGAGGTTGAGCGGAAATCGCGGTCGGTGGAGAAGGTTTTCTTCACGTAGTCACCGTGCCGGGTGATGCCCTGCAATTCGGCGAAGTGCTCCAGTGATGCCTCGCGGCCCATGGTGAATAGCGGCCAGTCTTGCAAGGCATCGCTGATGACCACCGGCGTGCCGTGCTGCAAATACTCGGTCTTGAAGCGTGCCACTGGCATGTCGGTGTGGGCAATGCGTACCACCTCACGCTGCACGGGCTGCGCGATCGACACCCGTTCGCTGAGGCGGGCAGGGGTCGGGTAGCGCTGGTTCATCGACACCTTGGCCGCTGCGGCACCCCGACGGGCGTTGCTGATGATCTGCGGCAGCAGGGTGGCCAGGCCCATGTTGCCGGTAATCTTCAATCGTGCGCTGGCGAACAGTTCCTCGACATTGGCCGTACCGCCCATGATGCCGAGGAAGTCGCGCTCGGCCACCTCGATGGTGACATCGGGGGCGCTGTGCCGGCCGGCGCCGGTGCGGCTGGTGTCTCGTACCTCCGACCAGAAGGCCAGGTCCTGGGCGAAGACGAACTGGAATACGCCTTCGATGCCGACGGCATGGGCGTTGGCGAACAGTTTGCTGAGGATGCTCTGAAGGTCCACGGTGTGCCTCGGGCGGTGTTTCGTTGTGCAGGGATAACGAGCGCCTGCGCCAACGATTTAGCCGTATGGCGGGTAATTTTTCGGCGTGCTGCTACGTCCCGTAGGGATGCTTGAGTCACATTGTTTACCCAAGGAACCCACATGGCACTGCACCCTGATCTGGCGGCATTTCTGGAATTGGTCGAGTTTGGCCGGCTGACGGGCAGGAGCCTGCCCATGCACGCGATGGACGTGGCCCAGGCCCGGGCCGAGTTCGCCGGCAGCTCGCAGGTGCTCGACCCGAGCCCACCGGGAAATGTCACGGTCAGCGAGTTGCAGGCTACCGCGCGCGACGGTGCCAGCCTGGATGCGCGCTTGTATCGCCAGGGCGAAGCGGGCGCAGACTTGCGACCGGTGATTTTCTACCTGCACGGGGGCGGCTATGTGGTTGGCAGCCTCGACTCCCACGACTCGGTGTGCCGCCGCCTTGCGGCCCTTGGTGAGTTCGCGGTGCTGGCGGCGGATTATCGGCTGGCACCGGAACAGCAGTTCCCGGTCGCCCTGCACGATGTGCTGGATGTTGCCAACTGGCTGGCCGAACAGGCAGCGGTGCTCGGCCTGGACAACCGCCGAGTGGTGCTGGCAGGGGACAGCGTGGGCGCCAGTCTGGCGGCGGTGCTGGCGATTACGGCGGTCGAGCAGCCCGAAGTGCTGGCGTTCAAGCCACTGGCACAGTTGCTGTTCTATCCGGTGACCGATATTTCCTGCCAGCGGGGCTCGCATCGCGAGCATGCCGAGGGCTACCTGCTGGAGACCCCAACCCTGGAGTGGTTCTACCAGCACTATGCACCGCAGCCGGAGCAGCGCCGGGACTGGCGGGTGTCTCCGCTTCTGTCGACGCTGTGTGAGCCGCTGGCGCCGGCCTGCCTGTTCGTGGCCGAGTATGACCCATTGCATGATGAGGGCATTGCCTACCGTGACTGGTTGCTGGCTGGCGGGACGGCTGTGACGTTTGCGCGAGTGCAAGGGCTGACCCATGACTTCTTGCGCATGTCGGGGATCGTGGGGCAGGTGGAGGAGATTTACCGGGATGTCGGGCAGTGGTTGAGAGGGATTGCCGGTCAGCCATGACTCAGGCTTGCCAGGGGCGCTTCGCGCCCCATCGCCGGCAAGCCAGCCCTCAGGCGCGCCGATAGCGCTTCAGGACATCCACCAATCGCTCGATCTCGGCCTCGGTGTTCAACAACCCTGGCGCGGTGCGCACCACGGGCCCCGCATCCCGCGATACTGCATCCACCACGATGCGCTGGCTGTTAAGGTGCTTGGCCACCTCATCGGCATCCTGCCCCTTGACCCTGAAGAAGGTGAAGCCTGCGGAATAGTGAGCGCTGCGCGGTGTTACCAGTTCTATCCCCGGCAGTGCCTCCAGGCGCTGCTTGAGGAAGTCGTTAAGCCCGTGGATACGCGCCTGTACGGCTGCCTTGCCCAGTTGCAGGTGCAACTCGAAGGCCTTGCCCAGCGCCCAGCGATGCTCGAACGCGTGGTAGCCGCCTGGGGTCATCACCGTGGCGAAGTCTTCATTTTCGGAGAACGTGGCAATGGTCGGGGTCAGCTGTTTCAGCTCGGTGGAGGCTGCACATATGATCCCTGTACCGCGTGGCCCGAACATCCACTTGTGGGTGCCGGCGATGAAGTAATCGCAGTTGAAATCGGCGAAGTGCGTATTTTCGACGCCAAAGCCATGCACGCCATCAATCACATAGATGATCCGGTCCTGCTCGTCACGCTGGCGATTGACCTCGCGTACCAGCTTGCCGACCTCGCCCACGGGCAGTTTCACGCCGCTGCCCGAATGCACCCAGGTCATGCCGAGAACCCGGGTTCTCGGCCCGATCGCGGCCGAAATCGTGCTCAGCACCTGGTCGGTACTCACCTTGGCGGGGTCGTCGAACAGCCGCAGGCGCCGCACAGCCGTGCCATCGCGCGCGGTGCGAAAGCCCATGGTATGGCGAGCCGCCGAGTGCTCGTGCACGGTAGTCAGAATTTCCTGCCCCGGCGCAATCTTCAGCCCACCATAGATCAGCCCCAGGCCTTCGGTGGTGCTGCCGGTCAAGGCAATCTGCCGCGGTTTCACTTCAAGGTAACGCGCAGCCCATTCACGCACGTCAGCTTCGTGCTTCCATTCCGACTGGCTGTCCCAGTCGACCATGTAGGCCGGTTGGCGGTCGAACTGCGCGCGCAGGGCTTCGATGGCTTCGCGTACGGGCCTTGGGTGCGAGGTGATCAGGAAGTTGGCAAAGTGTGCGTAGGTCGGGTCCAGCTCGAACAGGCCGCGAAACGCGGCCCAGTCATCGGCCGTGGCGGGCTTCGCCGGTGCAGCGTGGGCGACAGGCAGCAGCGGGCCGGGGCCGGTCAGTGGCAGGGCGGCAGCCAGCAGGCCGGCCTGCTTGAGGAATGTGCGACGGTCGTTCATCAAGGTGCTCGCAAGGGTCATGGGGACGAAGTGGCGACGGGGTGCGCGGCGCGCTGCACCTGCTCCCACACGCGCAGAAAGTTGCCGCCCCAGAGCTTGGCGATATCTGCTTCGGAATAGCCGCGGCTGATCAGTTCGGCTGTGACGTTGCGTGCTTCGCCGGCGTTCTGCCAGCCCTCGATGCCGCCGCCTTCGTTGAAGTCCGAGCTCAGGCCGACGTGGTCGATACCGACCTTGCGTACGGTGTAGTCGATGGCGTCACCATAGTCCTTGAGCGTGGCAGGTGGTTCTTCGTCGAGGATGCCGTACAGCTCGTTGGCGTACTGGCCGACCTTCTGCTCGGGCCAGCCGGCGATCACCGGGTCGCCAGGCATCAGGGCGTAGTTAAGGTTGGCCAAGGGCGGCAGGCCGTAGCGGGCGCGCAGGATGTCGAGTTTGTCCTGGGTCTTGCTGCTCAGTGGCTTGAGGTAGGTGGAGAAGGCCACCAACTGGATTACCCCGCCGCTGTCCTTGATCAGTTGCAGCTCCTTGTCGGAGAGGTTGCGGTTGATGTCGACCATCGCTCGTGGCGCCGAGTGCGAGGCCACCAACGGCGCGCGGCTCAGGGCGGCAACCTGGGCCAGCGCCTTGCTCGACATCTGCGACACGTCGATGATCACGCCCAGGTTGTTCAGTCGTTGCACGGCGCGCTTGCCGGTTGGTGACAAGCCTTCCAGCGCATCGACGGTGTCATTGAAGAACGGCAGCGGGCGCGAAGAGTCGGCCCAGCTGTTGTTGCCCACGTAACTGAAGCCGAACATACGCACGCCGCGCGCGGCCCAGCGGTCGAGCTGGTCGATGTCGTCACCCAGGGCATAGGCGTTGAGCATGCTGAGAAATACCGCGAACTTGCCTTCGCCGTGCAGGCGCCGCATGTCTTGCGGGGTATAGGCAATACCGACCTGCTGCGGGAAGTCGCGGACCATGGCGGTGATTGCGTTGTAGCGCACCTCCTGGGTGTGGCGCGCGGCCTCGACGAAGCCTGGGGTAGGGCGGTGCGGGCCATCGTTGCCGGTCCAGGATTCTGGCCAGGCGAAGATGGTCAGGGCGGCGCCTGACAAACGGCCCTGTGCGGCCTTGGCCAGGTCGAAGCGGCCATTGCCATCCTTGTCGGCCTCGCTGCCTTCGGTCCC